>QKAV01000103.1 GCA_003247185.1 Crocinitomicaceae bacterium | reverse complement strand
ATTCCTCTTTGGCAATCCTATTTGTTTCCCCAGGATTCCGCGCAGATCTGGCATCCCTTTACAAAATGGTTTAAACCAAAAATCGAAACCTGGTGGATACACCAATCTTTTCCAGGGATTATTCCTTTAATCGGTATTGCCGCTATTCCATTTATATGGATTGTAAACAAGGTCAGGAAAAAGAAGTTATCTCCGATTGCCCTGGCTTTGACCTTGACTACACTAATCATTTTCCTTCTCTACATTCGTACATCGAGCGGATATACATTATATGTTCTTCTATTCAAATTACCAGGAATGAATAGTATTCGAGTTATAGACAGATACATGCATGTCGAGCTCTTTTTCATTATTGCAGCTATGAGTAGTGTGTTACTGTGGTTGCCGAAAAAATACAGCCTGATCCTTTTTCTTCTTGTCTTGCTGGACAACAGTTTTGTGCCCGACAGAATGGTAAGAAGACCTAAATCAGAACTTCAGGCGAGAAGAGAATACACGATTCATGAAGTTCTGAAGTATGACAGGAAAGATAAAATTGCTTTTGCAATTATTGATTCTGTCGACTACCATCATGCCGTTCATATAGATGCAATGATGGCTTCAAGTTATCTTCAGATCCCGACTGTTAATGGGTATTCCAGTAGCGGACCTACCGAATTCAGCGCCTTCTTTGGCACCTGTTCCGAAAGCGCTCTGGATTCATGGTTACTCTTTAACCGTATCGACAAAAAAGATATACTTGTAATCCGAAGAGACAGCACAAAGACGATACTTCCGGCCTACTAAACTTTTTTCAATCCAATACGCTTTCTTTCCTTATCCAAAGTCACTACCTGCACTTCAACATGCTCATGTAACTGAATCACTTCAGTTGGATCCTCCACATAAAAATCGGCCAATTGCGATTTATGGATCAGTCCGTTTTCCTTGATCCCGATATTTACAAAAGCTCCAAAGTTCGTAACGTTCGTAACGATTCCTTTTAATGTCATTCCTTCAACGAGGTCCTCAATCCCCTTAACGCGATGATCAAACTCAAGTATATCTGCCTTACCTCTTGGATCCAGTCCGGGTTTTTTCAATTCTTCAATGATATCTCTGAATGTAAATGCATCCACATTGTTAAAATCAGAGTGATTTAATGACGTAAGAACAGTTTTGTTACCGATCAAATCTGCAACTGAATAACCTGATTTCTTTGCAATTTGCTCCACCAGCTTGTAGCTTTCCGGATGGACTGCCGAATTATCTAAAGGTTGCTTCCCTTCCTTTACACGAAGAAACCCTGCACATTGTTCAAATGCTTTCGCTCCCAATCGTGGCACTTCCTTTAACTGTTCTCTTGAAGTGAATTTTCCCTTTTCCTTTCGGAAGTTAACAACATTTTCTGCAAGTGATATACCAAGGCCGGAAACATAACTCAATAAATAAGGCGAAGCCGTATTAAGGTCTACTCCTACTGAGTTTACACTGGAGCCTACGACTTCATCCAATCGGTGTTTCAATTTCGACTGATCTACCTCATGTTGATACTGTCCAACACCAATAGACTTCGGATCGATCTTCACCAACTCCGAAAGCGGATCCATCAATCTTCTCCCAATACTTACAGCTCCACGAACAGTTACATCATAATTTGGAAATTCCTTTCTTGCAACAGAACTCGCTGAATAGATGGATGCCCCGTCTTCCCTGACGACAAATACTTCGATATCTCTGTCAAAACGAATGTGTTTAATAAATTGTTCCGTCTCTCGTCCTGCTGTTCCATCTCCAATCGCTATAACTTCAATTTTATATGCCTGAACCAGCTGTGAAATTTTAGAAGCTGCTTTTGCAGTCTCTTTCTGAGGCGGATGCGGGAAGATCGTCTCATTCGTCAAAAGGTTCCCAAACTCATCCAGACACACAACTTTACAGCCGGTCCTGAATCCGGGATCCAGTGCCAAAATGCGCTTATTTCCTAATGGAGGAGCCAGCAATAAATGGCGTAGATTCTTTGCAAAAACCTTAATTGCTTCATCATCTGCTTTTTCTTTAGCCTGATGAAGTACCTCATTTTCCAGAGATGGTCTTAGTAATCTTGAATAGGCATCTTTGCACGCTTTCTGAACTAATTTGCCAAGTTCATCATTCCCCTTCACGAAAAAACGCTCGACTTGCTGAAGTGCCCGTTCCTCATCCGGACGAGCTTTTATGCTCAATAATCCTTCATTTGCAGCACGGTGAATAGCTAAGAAACGATGTGACGGGCAATTAGAAAGTCGTTCACTATGATCAAAGTAATTTTTATAAACCTCTGCTTCCTTCTCCTTTCCTTTAATCACTTTCGCTTCAAGAGTAGCGTGTTTGACAAATTGTTCTCTTAAACGCTCTCTTAACGGAACAGTCTCATTCACCCATTCTGCAATAATGTGAGTGGCTCCTTCTATCGCTTCTTCTTCGGAAAGAATTTCTCCTTTTACATATCGCTGAGCCATCACTTCAGGGTCACCACCACGTTGCGACATGATCATTTTCGCTAATGGTTCCAATCCGGCTTTTCTCGCTTTTTCCGCCTTCGTCTGCCGCTTTCTTTTGAAGGGCAGATACAAATCCTCCAATTTGGTTTTATCAAAAGTGGAAAGAATCGTTCCTTTTAACTCTTCGGTCAATAAACCTTGATCGGCAATCTGCTCCAGAATGGTTTTCTGTCTGGAAATAATCGCATCGTACTCCACGCCCAGGTCACGAACCTCCGTAATTCCTACCTCATCCATTCCGCCTGTACGTTCCTTACGGTAACGCGCGATAAATGGAATGGTCGCCCCGTCGTCCAGCAACGCAATAATATTCTCAATATATTTTGAATTCGCACGCGAATGCAGTGCTATGTATTCTGATTTCTGCATAAAAACAAAAATAGCCGCTGTTCGCACTGAAATAGCAATTGTGAATATCTTCTTTTGTATCTTTCACGAAAAAATTATCATGAAATACATCATTGGATCATTTGCAATTGTCTTAACTGTTCTGGCCTGTTCACCTAAGGTTACTGAAGTAATTACCGAGGTGGAGGAAATTGAAATGACTGCCGACATGACCGAAGGACGTGCTATTTACGATAGTAACTGTATCAAGTGTCATGGATTGAAAAAAATTGATGACTTCAGTAAAGCACAGTGGGAAAAAATCCTTCCTGCAATGATGGAAAAAGCAAAACTTTCCGAAGAACAAAAAATGAAAGTTCACGCTTACGTGTTTGGTTCAATAAATGAATAATTCGCTTTTTAAAGATCTTATTGTAATTGACCTGAGTACGGTTCTTGCGGGGCCATCCGTCGGGATGTTCTTTGCTGAACTCGGAGCCAGAGTCATTAAAATAGAACATCCGTTAAATCCGGATGTGACGCGTTCTTGGAAATTACCGGATGAAGATGCCTCATCTCCTGTATCGGCTTATTTCTCAAGTATCAATTACAAGAAAGAATACCGGAAACTTAATCTTACCGACGAAGGTGATCGTAACATATTGAATGATCTTCTTACGGATGCTGATATCCTGTTAAGCAATTTTAAACGATCTGATTATTCCAGATTTGGGCTTGACCAACTGGATCAAAAGTATCCTTCTTTAATTCACGGTAGAATAAGTGGCTATGGTACAGAATCTGATCGCGTTGCATACGATCTGATTCTACAGGCTGAAAGCGGATTTATGTCTATGAACGGAACCACAGAAAGCGGACCGGTAAAAATGCCTGTTGCGCTGATTGATGTTCTTGCTGCTCATCACCTGAAAGAAGGAATTCTCTGTAAACTGATCGAACGGAATCAAACAAATAGAGGCGGACTTGTTTCTGTTTCTCTTCTGGATGCGGCTATCAGTAGTCTGGTGAATCAGGCGTCTAACTATTTAATGACAGGAACAGTACCAAAGCGAATTGGTTCACTTCATCCGAACATTGCACCGTATGGTGAGATTTTTAAAACATCAGATGAACGCTTGGTCACTTTCGCAATAGGATCAGACCAGCATTTCACGAAACTCTGTCAAGTGCTTGGAATTGAAGATCTCGTTACCGAAGAACGATTTAAGAACAATCAAAACAGGGTGATCCACCGTGAAGAACTAGGATCTATTATTGAAAAAGCAGTTGCCCGGTTTGAGTTAGATACCTTATTGGGAGAGTTACACCAATTAAACGTACCTGCCGGAGAGATCAAATCATTGGATCGCGTATTTGCTGACGAACAAGCCCGCGCCTTGGTCCGTACGGAAGAGATTGACCATGTTTCTACGAAAAGAGTAAGTGGAATAGCATTTAAGTGATGGAAATAAGAAAACCCCTGAGTCCGAAAGAATGGGACGAATATTATGAGCTGCGCTACAAAGTTTTAAGGAAGCCTCTTGGTCAGCCTGTTGGGAGCGAACGCAATGACGGCGATCTGAAAGGAGAACACTTCGCGCTTTATGACAATGGTTATTTACGTGCAATAGCCCGATTGGATGAAGCCTCTCCGGGTA
>QKAV01000003.1 GCA_003247185.1 Crocinitomicaceae bacterium | reverse complement strand
AGGATGGTAACGTTAACAGTCAGTGTGCTGTCACAACCGGCTTCATTTACCAAAGTCTGGGTGAAAGAACCTGAAGTGGTGTATTCTACATTGTTTACAGTTACTGATTCGCAACCCTGAGCAGAAATAGTCTCTGAAGTTGGTTCAAGGATGCGAACAGTACCAACAACTGATTCAAATAGAACGTCATCACAAATTGAACTCTCAATAATCGCACGATAATAAGTTGTTTGTGTGAGGTCAGACTGCGAAGTATAAGAATTAGTTCCGGCTGAATTGGGAAGATATGAACTCCAATTGTTACCGTCGGTACTTTTCTGCCATCCTAATTTCTCCCCAATGTCCTGAAAGAGTAAAAGTGGTAGCTGTATTATCTCCATTACAATATTCAGCAAATTCAGGTGTGATAACTCCTCTTAAAAATATTGACATACCTACGAATTCCTTGTAGCATGTCTTTGAGTTTATACTTCCACCTGCGAAAGAGGCATAAGTGGCCAGATGAATCTCACCATCATTTGATGCATCACACATATCATAAAAAGAACTTTGACCTAAGGAAATCATGATTTCAATGAATTCTTTATCCCCAGGATTGTAATCACCTACTTTAGCAGTAATTCCATTATTATCAATCACCCAATTTGAACCGTCCCAAGTGTACGCTTTAATAGATGAACCATCATTTGCCTGAATTTGGATAACTCTGTCTGCACCATGTACATACACTGTATCTCCCTTAAATACTTCGTAATCGATTCCAATAGTTGGATCTGTATCGAAGTAATATCTGAAAATGGCATTTCCTGCATTTCCATTATGAATGCCCAAAAGGAAAACGTCTTCCTTAACAACTGCGAAGATCTCTTCAACTTCACAGGTTCCGGAGGCAGTAGGATCTACTACAATTACCTGGCCTGTTGAATATTCAGTAGCGTCGTAATTCCCATCAATTACATATTGGGAATAACCTGCCAATGAAGAAACAAATGCAAGTAATACTGTTAAGAATAAAATCTTAGTGAATTTTCTTGTAGGTAAAGATGTTGTCATATTCTGTTGTGTTTTAATAAACTTTTTAATGTCTGCTCTTCAGCTTGATTTTTGTTGTTTTGATACAAGCGCGGGTTTGTTGCGCTTTATCAATTTTAAACTCAAATCTTTTGTTGCTTTCGCAGAACTAACCTACTAGTTGTGGATAAAATGTGGATTGATTTGCGTCCAATCTGTATTTAAATCTCATGTTTAGTACGTCCACGTGCCATTAAACAATTGTTGTACCTCAAGTTGTAAAAATTTATAAATCAGATAATTATGGAAATAGGATAATTTCCCGTCAGTCTCACATTGGGACAAAAGTTCTTTGGTTGTCCAGAAGAAGACAGTTTGGTCCTTTTGGGAAAGAGGATTTGTGAAGGTAAAAAGAGGGTGTTTTAACCTTATTCTCGGAGTGAAGATTTACTCCATTTAATAGAAAAGAAACCCGAGAACCAGCACCTCATGCTCGAACCCGGGTCCTAAAACACAACATCAATATAGTTTCTTTAGAAGTATCTTGGTGATACTACTTCTTCTTTTCTAAAACGTAATTCGTACGAAATCATTACTTCGTGAGTTCCATTATTGTAGTTTCTTAAATTTGAAGTCGAGAAATCGATGGCATAACCAACACGAAGTTTCTCAGCAAATAAGAACTGAGCAATAAATCCAAATGAATCACCGGTACGGTACATTGCACCCAGCCAAAGTTTTTCCTTAATTAAGAAATTTCCGGTAAAGTCCAGCTGCAGGGGAGTGCCGTATTCTGATGTAAATGAAGCTTTAGCTAAAGCGGTTGGTTTGAATTTCACATTCTCACCCAGATCAAAAACTGCACCCGCAATCAGGAAATAGTGTCTGATCTCTCCTTCAACAGTAAAATTCTCTGTGTTGGTATCGAATGTACTGTTTACAATTTTAGGTATCGATAAACCAACATAAGCCCTTTTGCTGTAAAGGAAAGCACCCACTCCAAAATTGGGTTTAAAGCTGTGGGTAATTTCTCCTGAAAAAGCTGGATCTCCCGGATCCAGAATATTATGTGCCGACAAGTCGTGTGAATAGTTGGTAAAACCTCCTTTTAAACCAAACCGAAGGTTGGTTTTTTCACTTATCGGAACCAGGTATGAGTAATCAGCAAACACATAGAAGCGTTTTTCGTAACCAAGTTTATCATTTATCACGTTCAGACCAAGGGCAACCCGCTCGTTTTTGAGCGGTGCCTGCATGGTGAAAGTATAGGTTCTTGGTGCTCCGTCCCAGCCAGTCCACTGGTGACGGCCAAGCGCCATGAATCCGAGTGATTCCCATGTGCCTGCATATGCAGGGTTAATGGTTTGTGTATTGAACATGTACTGTGTGTACATTGGATCTTGTTGAGCATTGGAAGTAAGCGCTGCTACTACAATTGCCAGAATCCCTAAACCTTTGATTATATTTAATTTTGCTTTCATCGTTGTTGTTTTTTCAGATTTAACATTCATAAATTAATCAATTAATTATTTAGGAATACTGATCCTGTAGCAACATTTCCATTTCCATCATTGAAATACAAGATATAGAAATAGGTAGCTGCAGGCAACTTATCTTTACCCAATTGCATTTTGTTCATCGATGTGCCATCCCACCAGGCATCATTGGTTCCCCATATTACATAATTACCAAAGTGTTCTTTTTCGAAAATCAGGTTACCCCATCGATTGTAGATTTCAACTTTTGCATCCGGGTAAGTTTCTCCAAAGTTATCGTAATGATTTCCTAATGAATCTACCATGACGACCTTGAAATAATCGTTGTAATTATCCTGATTTGGTGAAAAACCATCCGGAATTAATGGAGTAGTTTGTAATGTTGGTGGTGGAATAACTGGATCTTGATCTCTCCAATCCCTGACTCCATCATTATCATAGTCTTGCAGTGGAACATTTGAGCCAATTGCATTTCTGCCATGAAGCCATTCATTACTTGTATCGTAAGTGTCAAATGCATCATCCAAACCATCCTGATCTGTATCTGTTCCTGTAGGCTGAATATCTCCATTGGTATCGAAATTCAGATCATATCCTTCATCGATATCATTCACCCCATCTGCATCACTATCTAAATCCAGATAATCAGGAGTTCCATCTTGGTCCATGTCGAAAGGAGGATAGTATACACCCAAATCATCGTATTGATCATCCCAACCATCGCCGTTAGAGTCAGTCCCCAGAGGAGGATAATAAGCGAAATCATTATTTATTCCTTCGTAAATTAATACTGATTCCTGACCTTCGGCTATTGTCTGCTGCCATTCAATGTTGTCCGGAATTCCGTCATTGTCTGAATCGATATCCAAACGGTCAACGATACCGTCTCCATCCGAATCAAGCGTTGTCTGATTCAGAGCATATAATTCTTCGTCCACATCGAGAATACCATCATCGTCATCATCTATATCGATATCATCCGGTACTCCGTCACAATCCGTGTCGATGTGTACATTGATTGTTACAGTAGCTTCAGAACAATCGTTGACATTATCCGTGCTACAAATGGTATAAGTAAACTCAATTGGATTTTCTGGCAGAACGTCTCTGGTGTAAGTCAAATCTCCATTGTTCATATCGAGCTGAACACCGTCCGGTAAGTTGCTTACTGAAATGGTAACCGTACCGTTAGCAAGATCATCATTGGCAAGAATATTCAGATCTCCTGATATTGTTCTTCTTGGGCATACTACTATGTCCAGAACATCAGGTTCAGCTTGTATCTTATTACAATCTGCTTCACCTTGTTCGATGGTAACGATGGCAGTACAAGTACTAACATTTCCATGTGCATCAATTACGGTAAGAGTAATCTCATGCTCGCCCAGATCATCACAAGTGAAATCAGTTTTATCGATGAACATGGTGTCGATCATGCAATTATCGGTAGAGCCATTATCGATGTCCTCAACTGTAATACTTGCTGTTCCACTGGCATCCAGTTGGATTATAGTGTCATGACAAACTGCATCCGGTGCTATATCATCCCCAACTGTAAGATTGATTGTTAGTGTACTATCGCAACCTGCAGCGTTTGTAAGATGTTGGACATAAACACCTGTTTCAGTGAATGTCTCATCATTTGCAGTGTATTCCTGACATACATTAACGTCAATGGTTTCTTCAGTACTTTCAAGAATCGTGGCAATAATGGTCAGTACACTGTCACATCCTGCAGTATTTTGAAGTGTTTGAGTGTAAACTCCTGATTTCGTGTAAATAAGACCATTTACATTTATCGGTTCACAATCGGATACTTCAATGGTTTCTTCAGTACTATGAAGTATAGTTAAATTCAATGTTATTGTCAGGTCGCAACCCGCCTGAGTGGTCCGGTTCTGAACGTAGGTTCCGCTTTCTGTGTAAACTCTCCCGTTTAATATGTATGACTCACACGCTGTTCTGTTAAGAACTTGTTCCTGACTATAATTAATGGTAAGTATGAGTGTCGCAGTTGAATCACAGCCAACTGAATTTTCGGTTGTATATGTATAAGTGCCACTTTCTGTGTATGTAACGCCATTCCAGAAATACTCATCACACTCAACCACTTCTTCCGTGCTGGAGGAAGTAGGTTTGTAAACCAGGTTAATGGTTACAGTTGAATCACAACCGACACTGTTGGTGAGAACTTCTGTCCCTGCCGGGTTGGCTTCATTATAAAGGGTTCCGTTAACAGTTACTTCATACCCGTCACCTTCGCAACCGTCGTGGGTTTCAGTACCCACAGAAGTAGGTTTGTAAACCAGGTTAATGGTTACAGTTGAATCACAACCGACACTGTTGGTGAGAACTTCTGTCCCTGCCGGGTTGGCTTC
>QKAV01000213.1 GCA_003247185.1 Crocinitomicaceae bacterium | reverse complement strand
CCTTTACACAAAACTGAAAAGGTTACCGAGCGAATGGTTATGACGGAAATCGGGCCACAAAGCATTACAGATACAAGTAACTTCTATCTTACAACAAAGGGAGATTACATCCCTTCCGAGTATTTTGAACCGCAAGGTCCGGAAGAAGCGCCTTTGAAAATTCAGGATGAAAATGTGATCATGAACACACAAACAGGTTTGAAGTTCGGAGAGGGATACAAAGACCTGCATTCTCTTGTTTTTGCCTTTTTTGGTCATGACAAATCCAAAGAATTAGGTGTTGAAATGGGAGCAAACGACATGGCAATTGTTGCATTGATTGTTTATGTGATCGCGATGTTGGTACTTGCCTTCCACTTGTGGCATGGATTCGCTTCTGCATTCCAGACACTGGGAATCAATCACCGCAGATATAACAAGATCATCAAAGGATTTGGAAAAGCTTTCGCTGTATTAGTTCCTGCTGGATTTGCGATCATTCCAATTATAATTTTCTTTACGAAATAACGAACTAAAAACCTTAAGATATGTCGGTTTTAGACTCAAAAATACCAGAAGGTCCAATAGCTCAAAAGTGGACCAATCATAAGAACAAGATTAATGTTGTTAACCCTGCCAACAAGCGTCTTATTGACGTGATCGTAGTAGGAACAGGACTTGCAGGAGGATCTGCAGCTGCTTCTCTGGCAGAACTAGGTTACAACGTAAAAGCGCTTTGTTTCCAGGATTCTCCGAGACGTGCACACTCGATTGCTGCTCAGGGAGGGATCAACGCTGCAAAGAATTATCAGAATGACGGTGACTCTACTTACCGTCTGTTCTACGACACTGTAAAAGGTGGTGACTACCGTGCACGTGAAGCGAACGTTTACCGTTTGGCGGAAGTGTCTGCAAATATTATTGACCAATGTGTGGCACAGGGAGTTCCTTTTGCCCGTGATTATGGCGGTCTTTTGGACAATCGTTCATTCGGTGGGGTTTTGGTTTCCAGAACGTTTTACGCGAAAGGACAAACAGGACAACAGTTGTTGTTAGGGGCTTATTCAGCTATGAACCGCCAAATCGGTAAAGGAAAGATCCAGATGTTAAACCGTCATGAGATGCTTGACCTTGTTATCGTTGACGGAAAGGCTAGAGGAATTATCGCAAGAAATCTGGTAACAGGAGAGTTGGAACGTCACTCCGCTCATGCTGTTGTTATCGCATCAGGAGGATACGGAAACGTATTCTTCCTTTCCACAAATGCAATGGGATCCAATGTAACTGCTGCATGGCGTATTCACCGTCGTGGGGCTTACTTCGCAAACCCTTGTTACACACAAATTCACCCGACGTGTATTCCTCGTTCGGGAGATTACCAATCCAAATTGACTTTGATGTCAGAATCGCTTCGTAATGACGGACGTATCTGGGTTCCGAAGAAGATGGAAGATGTGGAAGCTATTCGTAACAAAACGAAAAAACCGGTTGATATTCCTGAAGAAGATCGTGATTACTACCTGGAAAGACGTTACCCTTCATTCGGTAACCTTGTTCCTCGTGATGTTGCATCAAGAGCGGCCAAAGAGCGTTGTGATGCAGGATTCGGAGTAAATGAAACAGGAGAAGCTGTTTACCTGGACTTCTCATCTGCTATCATGCGTTATGGTCATGAAAAAGCAAACATTCTGGGTGAACACGATGCTTCAATTGAAAGAGTAAGAGCTTTAGGTGAAGCTGTAATCGAAGCGAAATACGGAAACTTGTTCCAGATGTACGAGAAAATCACCGATGATAATCCGTACAAAACGCCTATGAAAATTTATCCGGCGGTTCACTACACGATGGGAGGTATCTGGGTTGATTACAACCTGATGACGACGATTGAAGGATGTTATGCTGCAGGTGAAGCCAACTTCTCTGATCACGGAGCCAACCGATTGGGAGCATCCGCACTTATGCAAGGTCTTGCCGATGGGTATTTCGTTCTTCCGTATACGATCGGAGATTACCTGGCACACGATATTCGTACCGGTAAAATTTCAACTGACCTTCCTGAATTTGAAGCAGCAGAGAAAGAGGTAAGAGACCGTCTGGAACACTTCCTGAACAATAAAGGAACGAAATCGGTTGACCACTTCCACAAACGTCTTGGAAAAGTAATGTGGGATAAAGTTGGTATGGCTCGTAACGAACAAGGATTAAAAGAAGCAATTGAAGAAATCCGTCAGATCCGTGAGGAGTTTTACAAAGATGTTTTCGTTCCGGGAACAATGAATGAATTCAACCCTGAATTGGAAAAAGCAACCCGTGTCGAGGACTTCCTTGAATTAGGAGAATTGTTCGCTATCGATGCTTTGCACAGAACAGAGTCTTGTGGGGGTCACTTCCGTGAAGAATCTCAGACAGAAGACGGAGAAGCTTTACGTGATGATAAACACTTCGCTTATGTTGCTGCCTGGAAATGGACAGGAGAACCAGGAAAACAGGAATTACACAAAGAAGAATTGACGTTTAACGATATTGAGTTGAAACAACGCTCATACAAATAATTAGAGTCATGAAATTAACATTAAAAGTATGGCGCCAAAAGAGCGCTAACGATAAAGGAAGACTCGAAACTTATCAATTGGATAATGTTTCCGAACACATGTCTTTCCTGGAAATGATGGACGTATTGAATGAGCAGTTGATCTCAGAAGGACAGGAACCTGTTGCATTTGATCACGACTGTAGAGAGGGTATTTGCGGTATGTGTTCTATGCACATCAACGGAGAACCGCATGGTCCGGACAGAGGTGTTACAACCTGTCAGCTCCACATGCGTAAATTCAAAGATGGTGACACAATATACGTTGAACCATTCCGCGCTAAAGGATTCCCGATCATCAAAGATTTGGTAGTAGACAGAAGTGCCTTCGACCGCATTCAACATGCAGGAGGATTCGTTTCTGTGAACACCTCTGGAAACACGCAAGATGCGAATGCTATTCCTATTCCAAAGGATGATGCAGACAAAGCATTTGATGCTGCAACATGTATCGGATGTGGTGCCTGCGTTGCTGCATGTAAAAATGCTTCTGCAATGCTGTTTGTTTCAGCGAAAGTTTCGCAATTTGCCCTATTACCTCAAGGTAAAGTTGAAGCCAAACAACGTGTACTGAACATGGTGGAGCAGATGGATAAAGAAGGTTTCGGTAACTGTACAAATACAGGAGCATGTGAAGTGGAATGCCCGAAAGGAATTTCTTTAGAGAACATTGCACGAATGAACAGAGAGTTCTTGAAAGCAGCTTGTTCTGCCGAATAACTCCCAATTATATTCTAGTAAAAGCCGGCTTGATGTCGGCTTTTTTTGTTTGTTATACTAACCATTTGTTGTACATTTACGTTTGTATATTGATAACTTATTGTTAAACAAACGCTAAAAATGCTATGAAAAGAGTATTACTTTCATTTAGTATACTTCTGGGAACTGCCTATTCTTTTGCACAGGTAGTTGTTTCGGGAGTAAGCCCTGCCAGTGTGCAAGGTAATTACAATTACGGAGTTCAAGCCAATTGTGGTGCTTGGCCAGGTGAAACTGACGATGGATCATGGAACGTACTTTCCAACATCGATTTTAATGTTGCGGGAGCTTTCGTTCAGGAGGAAGCAATTCTTGTTGAAGACGGATCGACGGGAACGAATGCACAAGGAAACCCAATCTCTCAGGAAGGATGTAACGCCTTGATCAACAACACGGATATGAATCCAAACAATGACCTAACAGGTAAAATTGCTGTGATCTATCGTAACACATGTTCTTTCGCTCAAAAAGTGCAAAACGCACAGGATGCAGGAGCAATTGCTGCGATCATCGTAAACCGTGAAGACGATTATCAACTTGGAATGTTGGGAGACGCTGCAAACTTCCCGGATGTACACATTCCTGCCGTTTTCCTTTCAAGTGTTGATGGAGCAATTATCGTTAACTCAATCGAAGCAGGTGAACATCCTGTAATCTTTATCGGAAACAAACTTGGAGCTTTCACTAATGACGCAGGAGCAGTTAAAGGTGAGTTTATGGTATCTCCTTACGGTGGTGCGCATGCATTGCTTTACGATGGATTTACACCAGGTATTCAGGTTTATAATTACGGTTCTGCTGATCAGGATGTAACAGTTACCGCTACAATCAACGGTCCAGCTGGTTACAACTGGAGTGACGTTGTAGGTCCTATAACTATTTTGTCAGGAGATACTCTTTCTATTTTCGAAGGCAATACTGAGACATTTGCTGCTTGGAACCTTGGAATAGGAAACTACACTGCTGGTGATTACACATTATCGTATGACATCGCTATCTCCGGAGGTGGAGGTACTGATGATTTCCCATTCGATAATTCTTATTCATCAGAGTTCAAAATCCAAAGTGACGTAATTTCATTATCTCGTTTGGATGGTACAAACATGCCAGTGGTTAACTCATACCCAATGAACAGCGCAACTACTGATTACAAGTCTTGTATGATGTTCCAGGAACCAAACTCTTCTTCATTGGCGGTTCATGGTATGTATTTCGTTCCTCATGCGGATACTTCTGCTTACGACATGACAGGAACTGAAATCCTTCTTTACGCTTACCAATGGGATGATACGTGGACAGACTTAAATGATCCGAACTTCACATTTGATCCAACAACTCAGGATGGTTTCCAAAACCTGAATCTTATCACTTACGGATCTCACTATCCAGGTTCAAATAACGAGACTGATCAAGTTGCTTTCGCTGCGTTCGATACTCCGTTCATCCTTCAGGATAACGTACGTTACCTGTTCTGTTTAGGAACTACTAACGCTCCTGATATCGCATTCGGATACGACAACGCTATCGATTACGGTGCAAACTACAGTATTTTGGCTCAGCCAATCTCTCCGGTTATCACAAATGGAGATACTTATGCTGCAGGTTGGAGTAGTTCTTCTGCTACATCAATTGCTCTTAAAACTTTTGATGCTGGATCTTTGAGCGTTGAAGAAGCAAATGCTTTTGCAGCAACAGCATTCCCTAACCCTGCAAATACTGATGTAACAATCATGATCAATGCACAAGGTAAAGGAACAGTAGTAGTTACTGATTTGGCTGGTAAAGTAGTAATGACATCTGCTGCAAACTTTGCAAACGGTCAATCTACTTTGAATATTTCTGAATTCGAAAGTGGAATGTACATCTTCAATTTAACTATGGAGAATGGTTATTCTGCTCAGTTCAATGTAGTTAAGAAATAACATTAACTTCTTATAATTGAAAAGGGGGTCTTTAAGGCCCTCTTTTTTTTTAAATTGATTTTACATTATCTTAGCATCAAATTAAACTATTATACTATGAGAAAAGTTATACTTTCATTAGCGGTTCTTGTGCTATCTGCGTCTGCAATAGCTCAGGTATCATGTACCGTTCTTTCTCCTGGGTCTATTGCCGGAAACCTTGTTTTCGAGTGGGCTGATCCTGCTGGGGGAGACTGGGCAACACCGGACTTTACCGTACCTAACACAAACGTTCAGGGATTCCTTGCTCTTGCTGAGGATGGGACTGCCGGAACAGCAACTACACCAGATGCGCATTTATTGACGAATGAAGCATGTAGCGCATTGATCAACAACACTGACATGAACCCGAATAATGACATGACAGGTAAGATCGCAATCCTTTATCGTGGTACATGTCAATTCGGAACAAAAGCGCTAAATGCACAAAATGCCGGGGCAATTGCAGTTGTGATGATCAATCACTCCGGAGATCCGGTTGGAATGGCAGGAGGAAATGACGGAACAAGCGTTACTATTCCTGTTGTAATGATCAGCACAATGGACGGAGAAGCTATTCTTAACGAATTGGCTAACGGTCCGGTTGAAATGTTCCTTGGTAACAAACAAAACCTTCATGTAAATGACATGGGAGGTAAAGATGATGAGTACATCGTATCTGATTTCGGTGGTGCGCATTCTGCTATCTATGACGGGTTTACACCAGGTTTACAAGTGTACAACTTCGGTTCTGCAGACAATGCGGTAATCGTTACAGCAACAATCGATGGTCCAGGTACTTCTGCTGATTATACAAGTTCTATCGGACCTATCACGATTCTTTCAGGAGACACATTGTCTATTTTTGATGGTAACCCAGAGTCTTTCAATGCATGGAACCTTGGTATCGGAAACTATCCTGCCGGAGAATACACATTGACGTATGATGTGGTTATCGACGGTGTTTCAGACGATGATATCGTAGATAATAACTATGTATCTACATTTTGGGTGAACAACGAAGTTATTTCACTTTCAAATCTTGACGGATCAAATATGCCGGTTGCCAACACATATCCTTTCAACTCTGATTCAGAGTACAAAGCATGTATGATGTTCCAGGAAGCAAATGCAAGCACTCTTGCTGCACGTGGTCTTTACTTTGTTCCTTATTCTGATACGACTACTTACCCGTTGGAAGGAGCTGAGTACATTTTCTACGCGTATGAGTGGAATGACACATGGGTAGACGTTACAAACCCTGGTTTCACATCTTCATTCAGTGAATATGTAACAGATCTAAGTTTAGTTACTGCTGCCAGCTATGTTGTTAACACAAACAATGAAGCCGGAACAGTTAGATATTCAGATTTTGACAATCCTTTTATCCTTGTAGACAATCAACGTTATTTGTTCTGTATTGAGCCTACAGGTGTTGCGAACGGTGTAAATGAGATTTCAATCGGTTACGATAAAACGATTGATTACGGTGGGAACTATGGTATTTACTTACAACCAATTTCTCCTGTATTTGTAGACGCAACATGGTATACTGGTTGGTCTGGAACTTCTGCTCCGTCAATCGGTTTACGTACAATGTCTCCTGCTTCAGTAGGATTGGCAGAATTAGCAAATTTCTCTGCTACTGCATATCCAAACCCAGCTAAAGACGCTGTAAAGGTTTCTGTTTCGGATAAAGGAATGGGTACTCTTGTTGTTACAGATCTTGCAGGTAAAGCAGTTTACACTTCAAATGTTGATCTTACTTCAGGTAATACAACTGTAAACATCGCTTCTTTCGAAAGTGGAATGTACATTTTCAATGTAACTATGGAAAACGGAGCTAAAGCTCAATTTAACGTAGTTAAGAACTAATTGATCTTTGTTCAATTGAAATAAGAAAGGGGAGTTTTGAACTCCCCTTTTTCTTTTTAAAAGTTATAACTCAATCCGAAAGTTAACGGATAAATTTCCACTGTTTTTCCCTTGTCAAACATGGGTAGTAAACTGTAACTTGCAAAACAACCCCAGTCTCCGTAACCCAATCTTGCCAAGGCATCCAGTTTAAATGAACTCAAACCGTAGGTTCCTTTATCTTTCTGAACGAATTCTTTCCCGTCGTATTCTCCTTTGCGTTTTACTTTTGAAGCTATTCTCACTCCCCCAACAACACCTGCAGCCAGGTAGAAACTCTTAGATGGGTCTGCATTCGTATTGAACTCCAATAAAAGCGGAACCGTTAAATATGTTGCTTTTAATTTGTTCTTTGAGTAGTTAAAAACCGTATCAATAGAGGCAAAGACCGTGTCTGCGTCATGGTATAACAGGTAGTTGTCCTTTAAAGCATACGAATTGAAGTTAAAACCAAGTCCGGTTGTAAGTCCAACGTACTCATGAACAATTTTAAACTTGTGCTCAAGAATATTCAAATTCCATGTTTGAGATTTTGCCGCATCATTCTGCCAGTAAGGGTTGTTCGGAAAATCCGTTCCCATCGAGTTGTTCATCAGAATACTGAATCCGAAATCCAAACCAGCCCAATGCGCTTCACTCTTCTCTTTTTTAGGTTCATCATCTTCTGATTCAAACTCATCTTCAAAATCGTCATCCACTTTAACTTCATCACCAACAATGATTACCTCGCGTTTTCCGATTTTAATTCTGGTTGTATCCGGAGGTGTCGTTTGAACAGTTACTTCTTCCTGTTCCACCTCTTGTTTTTCGACTTCTTCTACTTGCGCCGCTGCATTAAATGCAACAAATGCAAAGATGGTAAGGTAAAATGCTTTCATATCTTGTTTGTTTTTCTGTAAGACTTACTACTCAAACAAAAGTTACAGCAACTACCAACTTTCCAGAAAATCATCCAGGTCTCTGCGCTGCTTCTTATTGGGTTTACCATCGCCGAACTGCTGATAACTTCTCTGATTATCCATATATTCCTGGTATTTTACGCGCTCTTCTTCCGTGGTAATATCCAAAAGGTACTCCGACACCAACTTAGCGCCAACACGTCTGTCTAATAAATTAAGAACGCGATAGGTAAAAACCGCGGTGTGTCGAATGACCTGAATATCGTCTCCGACTTTAACTTCCTTCGCCGCTTTGGTTGACTGGTCGTTTAGCCTCACCTTTCCTTTATTGATTAACTCTGTCGCCTGCGATCTCGTCTTACTTAAGCGCACACTCCAAATATATTTATCCAGCCTGCAGCTCATCTCTTCTTTTTTTGGTCAGTGAGGCAAATATAAGTTCGTAAGAATGATCTGTCAGCTCAAAAATGAGTCGATCATCGACATCCATATCCACGCGAACGGTATTCCAGTGTTGCTTATTCATGTGGTAGCCGGGTTCAACACCCGCATAGCTTTCCCGCAATTCAATTGCACGCTCCGGATCACATTTCAAATTAATTCCTGTAAAGTCATCAACATCACACAAGGCAAACATCTTTCCATCCACTTTAAACACCAATGTTGTTTCATTAAAAGGGAAGCCTTCTGTTACAAAAGGTTTTGCCAGACAATAGTTTCTAAAAGTCTCTACATTCATTTCTTTGTTTTCCTTTGTAATTTTACACAAAAATAAGCCCTTATGAAAAAACCGGTTTCTGATTATTGCATTGACCGTTTGAATAGAAAACGTTTTCCTACCCGAGAAGTAAAAATCGGCGAACTGATACTGGGCGGAGAGCAAGCTGTTCGGATACAGTCAATGACCACAACTGATACCATGGACACGACAGGATCTGTTGAGCAGTCCATTCGTATGATAGAAGCCGGCTGTGAATTGGTACGACTAACTGCCCCTAGCAAGAAGGAGGCAGAAAACCTGTCAGAAATCAAAAAAGAGCTTGTTTCCCGTGGTTTTAACACTCCATTGGTAGCAGACATCCATTTTACCCCTAATGCAGCGGAAATAGCCGCTAAACACGTAGAGAAGGTTCGAATTAATCCGGGAAATTTCGCAGATAAGAAGAAATTTGAAGAAATCGAATATACGAATGAGAGCTATTCGGAAGAATTGAACCGCATAGAAGAGCGGTTTACACCCCTGGTATTGCAGTGCAAAGAGAATAAAGTAGCGATGCGGATCGGAACGAACCACGGCTCACTTTCTGATAGAATACTGAGCAGATATGGTGATACACCTGAAGGTATGGTGGAATCTGCTATGGAATTTCTTCGCATCTGTGTCAAACACAATTATCACGATATCGTTCTATCCATGAAAGCAAGTAATACGCTCGTCATGGTACAAGCCTATCGCTTACTTGTTGCGACTATGAGGGACAATGACATGAATTATCCCATTCACCTTGGAGTAACGGAAGCTGGTGACGGGGAAGACGGACGAATTAAATCTGCTGTTGGAATAGGAACCTTACTCGAGGATGGAATAGGGGATACAATCCGTGTTTCTCTGACGGAAGAACCTGAATTTGAAGTCCCTGTTGCTCAAAAACTGATCAAAAAATTCGAATCAAAAAACTATATAGAAACCCTTAAAAATGAGGGGATTATTGAGCTATACAATCCTTACGAACATGTTCGTCGTGAAACATTTCACCTCGATAAAATAGGAGGGAAGGAAGTCCCCGTTGTCTTTGCTGATTTAAGTGAGGTAACAGAAATAAAACCTTCACACTTCTTTGGTTTTGGATATAACTACTCTGTTCCTCTCGATAAATGGAATATCGGTGACCAGTCTGCGGATTATGTCTTTATCGGAAATCAAACCATTGATTTTGAATTACCGGGAACAATTGGCATTATTGCGAATTACGAAAACTGGAGTAAAAACTATTCCGGACGCAATGGCTTTTTTCCTATAACAGACGATTTATCAGTAGTAGAAAAGCATACTGATACGGTGGTGTTTTTTGAAACAAATCCGCACCATGAAGATTTACAAAAGCTAGCAAATTACCCGAATGTGGTGATTGTTTTAAGTGGTGACGTTGTTAATTTAACACAAGAATACCGTTATTTCTTTTTAAATCTTGCGAAATACAACATAAATAACCCGGTTATTCTTTCCTGTTCAGTTCATACGGAAGATGCTGAAATTTTCCAGTTATGGACTTCCAGTGAAACAGGGAGCTTACTGATTGACGGGTTTGGGGATGGTGTATGGCTTAAAGGTCATTACGCCACACAACTTATCAATAGCACAAGTTTTGGTATCCTTCAGGCTACAAGAAGCCGGATTTCAAAAACCGAATACATTTCCTGCCCATCTTGTGGTAGAACATTATTTGATCTTCAGGAAACCACGGCAAAAATCAGAAAACGCACATCTCACTTAAAAGGGATTAAAATAGGAATTATGGGATGCATCGTAAATGGTCCCGGAGAAATGGCGGATGCTGATTACGGATATGTTGGTACCGGTCCGGGGAAAATTCATCTTTACAAAGAAAAGACGGTTGTACGAAAAAATGTACCGGAGCATGATGCGGTGGACGCTCTTATTGCCCTGATTAAGGAAAATGGAGACTGGACGGAGCCAAAAAACGACTAAAAAACTGAAAAACAGTGTTTTAAAACTCAGTTTTCATCACAAAAAAGACGTCTCACCAAATAAACGATCTCACAACCGATAAGGTGTTTCTATATCAAAAGGGTAGAAGCGCTCTTAAAACGCTTAAAAATGCCGTTTTAGCGTCCTAAATGGATTAAAAGTACAGAAACATCGCTCGGAGAGACCCCGCTTATACGGGAAGCCATACCAATAGTGGCCGGTTTCAATTTTGTCAGCTTCTCTGTTGCTTCAGAACTTAAGCTTAACATTTTTGAATAATCTACGGAATCCGGAATCCGAACATCTTCCAAACGATTCATTTTATTCGCTTGTTCCTGCTCTCTTGAAATATATCCATCGTACTTTAACTGGATCTCCGTTTGCTCAACAATAATTTCTTTTAGCTCCGGATCCAGTTCAGCTACAAAGTTCTGCAGTTTTTCATTCAAAGGAATCAAATCACTCAAACCTATTCCCGGACGCGTTACAATGCTACTCAATTTTACTTGCTGGGTAATCGGAGAACTTTCTTTGCTTTCCAGGATCGGGTTTAACGCATCAGGTGTTACTCCTTCATTTCGGAGCAGCTTTTTAAATTTCTCTGTGAACTCCAATTTATATTCGACATCTCGCAAACGATCATCATCTAACAAACCTAAGGCATGCGCCATAGGGGAGAGGCGAAGATCTGCATTATCCTGACGCAACAAGATTCTGTATTCGGCACGACTGGTAAACATGCGATACGGTTCTTTCGTTCCTTTCGTAATCAAATCATCAATCAACACTCCGATATACGCATCACTGCGACTTAATATAAACGGTTCCTCTCCATGAACTTTCAGGTGTGCATTAATTCCGGCCATCAATCCCTGACAAGCTGCTTCCTCATATCCGGTGGTTCCGTTTATTTGTCCGGCGAAATACAAATTCTCAATGAGTTTTGTTTCGAGCGTCTGTTTAAGTTGAGTAGGGGGGAAGTAGTCATACTCGATCGCATATCCCGGACGGAACATTTTTACATTCTCAAATCCCGGAATAGATTTCATGGCTGAAAACTGAACTTCCTCCGGAAGCGATGTACTAAATCCATTCACATAAATTTCTATCGTTTCCCATCCTTCTGGTTCAACAAAAATCTGATGACGGTCTCTATCTGCAAATCTGTTGATTTTATCTTCTATACTCGGACAATATCTTGGACCGACACTTTTAATCGCACCATTAAACATTGGTGATCGATCAAATCCTTCCCGCAATAAATCGTGCGTATCCAGATTAGTATAAGTAATGAAACACGCACGTTGTGTTTTTAACGGCTCCGTCTCCCTGGAAAAACTAAACTTGCTCGGATTCTCATCTCCGGGTTGTTCTTCCATTTTTGAATAATCCAGACTTCTTCCATCCACACGCGGAGGAGTTCCGGTTTTCATTCTCCCGGCCTCAAATCCTAATTGAATTAAATCTTCGGTAATTCCGGTTGCTGCTTTTTCACCGGCACGACCACCACCCATTTGTTTTTCTCCAAGGTGGATCAGCCCATTTAAAAAAGTTCCGTTTGTCAAAACAACACTCTCGGCATAGATATTCATCCCGATAGATGTTTTCACTCCCAACACTTTTCCTTCTTCCGCAATAATTCCGGTACACATGTCCTGCCAGAAATCAACATTTGGATTCCGCTCCAGAAGCAAGCGCCATTCTTCGGCAAACTTCATCCGATCATTTTGAGTGCGGGGCGACCACATTGCAGGGCCTTTTGAACGATTAAGCATTCGAAACTGAATCGCACTCTTATCAGAAACAATTCCGCTTCCTCCGCCCAAAGCATCGATCTCACGGATTATTTGTCCTTTTGCAACACCACCCATCGCCGGATTGCAACTCATCTGAGCAATTGTATTCATGTTCATTGTAACCAACAACACCTTGCTCCCCATTTTTGCGGCAGCATTCGCAGCTTCACAACCAGCATGTCCACCCCCAACAACAATTACATCATACTTATCCAGCATATTCAAAAAAAGAAATGTTTCACGTGAAACAAAATTACAACAGGAATTAGAAATGTTTCACGTGAAACATATTTATTGCATCATTTTCTTTTTGACGCATTTTCTTCTGGTCAGATTCAGACTTATCCTTATAACCCATTAAATGCAAAACACCATGAACCAAAACACGCAGATATTCCTCCTTAACAGAGCAGCCCGAGGTTATTGCATTGTCCCGAATACGATCTATAGACACAACTATATCAGCCGAAACTTCCTTTCCCTCCGAATAATCGAACGTTATAATATCCGTGTAAAAATCATGGTCTAAAAAGTCTCTATTTACTTGTAGAACCTCATCATCACCCATAACCTTATAAGTAAGGTCTCCAATAATGAACCCTTCGGTAGCGGCAACTTCTTTTAACCACTTCTTTATTCTACTAAAACTTACAGGAAGTTTAGACGTGTTAGACTCATTAATCAGAGCTATCATTTCTTAAAGGAAATTATAACCGTAGCACCGTTCTTTTCAAACTCAACACCATCACTTAAAGAACGCATCAAAAAGATGCCTCGACCATTTTCTTTTTCAATGTTCTCCGGAGCAGTAGGGTCTGGCAGATTATTAAAATCAAAACCTGCACCCTGATCAGAAACCGCAAAATTGATTTGATCCTCCGAGGTCTCTACAGTGATGTTTACCTGCTTTGCCGGATCACTTAAGTTTCCATGCTGAATAGCATTATTTACTGCCTCCGTGACCGCTATCAAAACATTACCATAAACATCCTGATCCGTAAAATGATTTACACACACAGCATCAATTAAATCCTCAACCTTTACTAATTCGGAGAAGTCTGATGGAATTGATAACTGGTCAACAACAACAAAATTTTCTTTCATGAACTTGTACTTAAAGCGTCCTGTTCAAATACTCGTTGGCTCGGTCCTTATAATACTGGTTATAAGTCGGATCTACAGAGCGCAACAATTCTATTTGTTTCAAACGCTCTCTTGTATACTCCTCAAATTCTATTTTGTTACTATTATTTTCGTTTTTTCCTTCTTTTGATTCTCTTTTATCATCAAACCCTCTCTCCATCATCGCCTTCTCACTCTCCAGTAAGCGTGTCAGAATTTCCTTTTGACGCTTGATTGTAGTCTGATCAATTCGCTTATTCACGATATCCTCTTCCTGTTTCTCCAACTCTTTGATAAGCGGGTTCAGGTTGTTTCCCTTACCCGATCCGTCCTTATTCAATTCCTTTCTCAACTCCTCCAAACGCTTACGGATAGCACTCTGCTCAGCAGCCATTTTTGCAAGACCTTGATTACCCATCATTCCTTCTGATCCAGGTTGTCCCGGTTTTTTCCCCTGACCCGGGTTCTTTCCTTCCTCACCCTTCTGCATTTGTTCCAACTGCTTTTTAAGCATGTCCTTCATATTACCAGGAGTCATTCCTTCGCCTGGTTTAGGAACACCCTTACCTCCCGGTTTATTACACGACCCCGATCCCGGCTTACTGTTTTGCATCTGCTGCTGCATTTGTTGAAGCGACTCATTAAGCATAAGAGCAAGGTTATTATAAGATGTCATCGCATACTGCTGATGAATGCTCAACTCACGTCTTCTTCTTTCATCTATATCTTCTATCGCTAAATCCTGATTCGTATGGATCTGATCCAATTCCTCGTCAATAAAACTGGCAATTTTTGGTTGTCGTTTTGCTAAAGCGTATAAACTATCTGCAACAATTTTTGTGTCAGAAATAAGCTTCCGTTGCGTGCGTCCTGACTGAACAAAAGCAGGATCATCATCCCTAAGATTATTCATTCTAAGCATCACCATCTCCTGATCGTCACTTAAGATTAAAAGCGACTCCAAAATCATTCTCAACATCTCAATATCCTCCTCTTGTTGCTGCTGGTTCGCCTCCTGTTGCGCCTGATCCATATCATTTGCCATTTGCTCCATCTTATCCGAAGCATTCTTTTGATTCTGTCCGGCCTTACTCTCCTTTCCCTTATTCAGGTTCTCCTTAGCTTCATTTAGCTCCTTTTTTATGTCGTCAGAACGGCTATCCATATCTCCCAACTCCATAGGTCTTTCGAGGTCCTGATTTAAACTATCCAATTCCTGAATCTGATCCTTTACCTCATCGAAGCGCTCATTAATCTTATCCTGTTCCTCCTTCGCCTTTTCCTCTGATAGTTTATTGTTTTCTATATCCTTTTTCAATTCCTCCTGATCCTTCGCAAGATTCTTTAATGCATCCTCGACATCATCAATTTTCTCATCTACACGAAGTTTTTTCAACATCTCCAGGCTTCTGTCCAATTGCTTATTCATTTCATCAGAACTCATTTCCATTTGTTCGAATGCATTTTCAAGCTTATCCTTGTTCTGTTCCTCCAATAACTTTTCCAATTGATCCAGCAAATCCTTCAGCTCATCATCCATCAACTCTTCCAGAAGATCATTTATCAGTTCCTGCTTCTCCATTAACTCCTCATCAACCTCACTCAACTGATTCTTCTCTTCCAGACTCTTGTTCATCATCTCCTGAGTTTTGGACAATTCCTCCAGAATATTTTGATGGTCTTCCTTCAACTTCTCCGCCTGATTCTTTTGTTTCCAGGAAGAGGAATTACTATTCAGAGATTCCTTTTTTAAACGATCCAAATCCTTTTTAAACTGCTCCGCCTGCTGCCTCAACTCCTCAAGCCGGTTATTTATATTCGATTGGTCTTCGTCTCGTTTTTCTATCAATTCCTCAATTGTTGGTAATTGATATGTATACACAGTACTGCTTGAATGTTTAGAGCCGTTTACACCATCATTATCTCCAACAGAAAAGTAGTATTCAATCTTATCTTCCAACTGAACGTCCTCTCGTCTGAAATCGACTGCATAATCGAAATTTCTTTCCAAACCGGAAACTGGCATAACCTGCTGCGAACGTTTGAGTTTTTCACCGTTCTTCCTGTTTATAGTGTAATGGAACGTAAGAGAAGACAATCCATGATCATCACTTATTGCTCCGCTAAAGAAGCGTACACCATCATTTATACTGTCTTTTTCCTCAAACACTCTGATGGAAGGAAAAGCATCCTTTATCACAACCAAGGTTATTTCGGTGCTATCCTTCTTTCCTGAAAAAGCATTCGTTAAAACGATAGTAGCCTGATCACTATCCAGACATTTGTTAGAAACCTTAAAGCCATCGGAAGAATAATCGTTCTTTTTTCCACTTTTCCAACTCCAGGTAATCTGCTTGCTATTCTTCGTCAGTACCGACCACTCGATAATCGTACCTTCCGGAACCGTAATATCCGTAGCATTGGATAACGTTTCATTCTGTAATCCCAGGTACTTTGGATAAATCAAGGTTGCATCCAGTTTCCCTATGGAAGACTTTCCGATCACATTTAAAGAATACGTTTTACTGTTGATCGTACTTCCCGAATAAACCGATGAGCAATAAAAATCCTGGTCTTTTCTAACCTGAGGTATGGTGTATTGGAACTTTTGCTTTCCAACCCGTTTCATTAAAAACTTTCCCTTTTCCGTATGTACATATAACTGCGACGGAATTTCGGTTCCCTTTAACTCCACCTCAACAAGCACATCCGAACCCTCTTCAATATTGTTTAGAGAGGAGAGCAATTCATAATCATAAGGAGCAATAACCGGAAAATCTTCCGTAAACTGAATCACCCGTTTTGTTCCTTGTGTAAATAAAGTAGGAACAAAGTACATCAGTGTAAACAAAGATAGAAGGAGGGGTAAGACCCAAACCAGGTATTTCTTGTTCCCGCCTAAGTCTATCGCCTCGGAAAAAGGAATGGTACTCATCGATTCCGCTCTCTGTTGCACACTTGCCGTTAGCAATTCCAGATCCGCAGAGCTTCTTCCGATTTCATCATTCAATTGAAGTGTGTTCAATAGCCG
>QKAV01000117.1 GCA_003247185.1 Crocinitomicaceae bacterium | reverse complement strand
GGATAGGGATTGCCAATGGTGTTGGTAAATACGATCCCGATCACCAAAGCAATGGGAGCACTGATCCAGGGCAATAAACTCACAGCAACCGCTACGAAAAACAAAACTTGTGAAAGGCTCTTATTTGTTGTCAATGTGATGTCTTTTGTGCCAAAGATACGTTCAGCGGATAGAGCCAAACGTAACAGTGGTTACCGAAACCTGCGTTAATGCTTCTGAACAAAGCGTGCCAATGGAGCCATTTTAGCCTTATTCAACGAAAGCGTATCACCTGATAAAGTATAGTTGTCGCACTTGCCCAACACATCGAATACCGCTTTTTCCAAATCCATTTTGTCCGAACAAAACATTTTGGTAGCTGCCATCACGCCAAAGCGAATCGTCATCGGACCATTGGTTGTAAACCTTCCGTTCAACTGGTTGCACCCCGTACTTCCTTTCACCGCGCCGTTGTCTTCCAGCAGGAGAGAAGGCGCAGCCTCATCCGGTCCCATTTTCAGTCTTTTACCCTGTACCTCGAACAAAACCCACTCGCGGTTGGTGATCAACAGATCGTCTTTTGCCAGTACATGTCCTTCCCCTTCGAGGAGTTTGTCGTCTGCATCCACGGCTTTTAAACCACCTTCGATTACTTTGTAGCGTGTTCCTACCTTATCGTTAGCAGAAGACAGTTCGATGATATCACCTTTTTTACTCCAGGTAAAGGTCCCGTTCGTGTGAAACACCTTCTCCGGTTTATCAAGGTAAATCGACGACATTTCAAAGGTCAGGTCGCGGTTCAGGATGAGGTTTACCTCAATTCCCGGACAATCCGTACATGCCAGTTTTCCGGAATAACGTCCGTTCCAATCCAGTGCATTCATACTGTTGTGTGCATTGTCCGCCGCCATTTTTTCACTTCCGCAGGCAAACAACAAAAGCAGTCCTGCAACCATTACCACGTGTTTCATCTCTTCCAACTTTAGGGTCATCCAAGGTACAAATTCTTTGCCATGGTGTATATTTATCGGTTAAGCACTTTAAATTTCTACCTTTGCTGAAAACATTCGCTTATGATGCGGTCGATGACAGGCTTCGGAAAAGCCGAAGGAGAAATAGCAGGTAAAAAACTGACGATAGAATTGCGTTCCCTGAACAGCAAGGGAATGGACCTGAATTTGCGCATGCCGGGTGCATTCAAAGAGATGGACGGCGAGATGCGCAAGGAAATTTCAGCAAGTCTGGTACGCGGTAAAGTAGACTGTAATGTATCAGTAGAAAATGCAGGTGAGCAGGATTCAGCTGTGATCAACAAGGAGTTGGCGAAGAAGTACCTGAAGGAGTTGAAGGAACTCGCGGAAGAAAGTGGTGTTACTTCGAATGATCTGCTTTCGGTTGTCATGCGTATGCCGGAGGTAGTTGATGCTCCTAAGAACGAATTAAACGATGAAGATAAGGCTGCGATTCTGGATCTGTTGCGTGCAGCGATCAGTGACCTGAACGACTTCCGAGAGAAGGAAGGAGCAGAGTTGAAGCAGGAATTTACTCTACGCATTACAGAGATCAGATCTGCTCTTGCAGAAGTGCCGAAATATGAAGATACCCGGATTGATATCGTTCGCGAGCGTATGCGTAAAGCATTGGAGGATCTGAACGGACATGACGAAAATCGTTTCGAACAGGAGTTGATTTTCTACATCGAAAAGATGGATATCAGCGAAGAGAAAATGCGTTTGTTAAATCACCTCGGTTACTTTGAAGAAACGATGTTGGAGGATGAACCCGGAAAGAAATTGGGATTCATCGCACAGGAGATCGGAAGAGAAATTAATACGCTAGGTTCCAAGAGTTACCATGCGGACATGCAGAAACTTGTGATCGGGATGAAGGATGCGCTTGAAAAAATAAAAGAGCAAATTCTGAACACTTTGTAAGTTTTACCGTAGGAAGTACCATGAGCGAAACAAAAAGTGGCAAGTGTGTAATTTTTTCGGCCCCATCAGGAGCGGGAAAAACAACCATTGTGCACCGCTTGCTGGAAATGGACCTTGGTCTTGCGTTTTCCGTATCGGCATGTAGCCGCAATCCGCGTCCCAATGAAGTGGATGGAAAGGATTACTATTTCCTCGGAGTGGAAGGGTTTAAGCAAAAAATTCGCGAAAACGATTTTGTGGAGTGGGAAGAGGTATACCGCGATAATTTCTACGGCACCTTGCGTTCCGAGATCGAACGAATCTGGGCGGAAGGAAAAGCAGTAATCTTTGATGTGGATGTTGTTGGCGGCCTGAACCTCAAGAAACTCTTTCTGGACAATGCACTGGCGATATTTGTGCAGCCACCGAGCTACGAAGAGCTGGAGAAACGCCTGCGCCACAGAAGTACAGAGACAGAAGAAAAAATCAATCAACGCATGGAGAAGGCGCACAAGGAACTGTCCTTCGCCCGCGAATTTGATTACGTATTGATAAACGACGATCTTGAAAAAGCCGTTGAAAAAGCAAGGGAGCTCGTCGAAGAATTCCTTGACAAATGAAAGTTGGATTGTACTTCGGAACCTTTAACCCGATCCACGTCGGACATTTGATCATTGCAAACTACATGGCGGATTATACTGATCTGGATGAAGTCTGGATGGTTGTTTCACCGCAGAACCCATTGAAAGACAAGAAAACGTTACTGGCCGATTATCATCGTTTGGCCCTGGTGCGCATCGCGATCGAAGGCAACGAAAAATTACAGGCCAGCGACATCGAATTCAAACTTCCGAAACCGAGTTACACGGCAACGACACTTGCGTATCTTAAAGAGAAACATCCGAGTATTCAATTTTCACTTATTATGGGTGAAGATAACCTGCGTACCTTTCACAAATGGCGCAACCACGACCAGATTCTCGCGAACCACAAATTATATGTTTACCCTCGTGCTTTAACTGTGCAGGAAGAACAGGACCTTACAAATGATCCGATTTCCGAAGACAACAGTTTCAGCGGACACCGCAACGTGATCATGTGCAGCGAGGTACCGGTGATGCGCTTATCATCTAGTTTTATCCGTAACGCGATCCGTTCCGGCCATGATGTCCGTTATCTCATGACGGAATCCGTGTTCAAGTACCTCGATGAGATGAATTTTTACAAGCAATAATTTTCCTTACGACGATTCGCTCTCATCACACTTCCCCCTTTGGAGGGGGGTAGGGGGGAGGACATTTCTACTACGTCATCTTTCCACACCAATAAATAGTTGTGCGGGATTCCCCCTTTGGAGGGGGGCAGGGGGGAGGACATTTCTACTACGTCATCTTTCCACCACCAATAAATAGCTGTGTCACATTCCCCCTTTGGAAGTAAGAGGAAGCATTGCTTCTGAAGATCGAAGGGAGAAAAGGGGAGGAACTCCACGTTTAATCCGCATGAATGAAAGTATCACACCTGCATCTTTACCATTTAGGAAGGTCACGTTCTCATATCAGCTAATTTCACTATCTTAAGTAGTATAACCACTTGAAAATGAACAATTACTACAACGCTAAACTACTTGAGCACTCAAGAGAATTAAGAAATCACGGCATTTCGAGGGCAGAACGATTTCTTTGGAAAGTACTACTTAGCAGAAAACAAACCGGATTTGGATTTAAAAGACAACGGCCACTCCACTATTTTATAGTTGATTTTTTCTGTGCGGAACTTCAATTGATAATCGAGGTTGATGGGTCTTCTCATTTGCAGAAGGCGGAATATGATGCCTGGCGTCAGGGAGAGATTGAAGCATTGGGATATACGGTTTTGCGTTTTAGTGAAGGAGAGGTAATGCAGAATTATGGGTATGTTGAAACGCAGATTTTACATGCAATTCATGTGCTGGATGAAGAGAGAAGAAATGGTTAGTGAGGTCCTCCCCCTGTGTCCCCCTCCAAAGGGGGAAGTGTGGTGATCTTGCATAAAGTTTTACATCACTTCTGGGCAGAAGTAATTTGAGAGAGAAGAAAGGGTTAGCAGGTCTGTCCTCCCCCCTGCCCCCTCCAAAGGGGGAAGAATAAAAAAGCCACAAGATCATCCTGTGGCTTCTTATAGTGTGTTTTACGATTTTTAGAGCTTCATCTCCGGCACATGATCCGGCACTACAAGATCTCCTTCTGTTTTGGAAACAATCTCTTCTACACTTACTCCGGGAGCACGCTCAATCAGGTGGAATCTACCGTCTTTGATCTCCAATACAGCTAGGTCCGTTACCACTTTCTTTACGCAACCAACTCCTGTAAGTGGCAAAGTACATTCCTTTAATATTTTCGATTCGCCTGCACGATTCGTGTGCATCATGGCAACAATGATATTTTCTGCAGAAGCAACCAAATCCATCGCTCCACCCATTCCTTTTACCATTTTACCCGGAATTTTCCAATTGGCGATATCTCCGTTCTGAGCAACTTCCATTGCCCCAAGAACAGTCAATTGTACATGTTGTCCGCGGATCATTGCGAATGAGGTAGCTGAATCAAAGAAAACAGCACCTTTTCTTGCGGTGATCGTTTGTTTTCCTGCGTTGATCAGATCTGCATCTTCTTCTCCTTCAAAAGGAAATGGTCCCATACCCAGAATTCCGTTTTCGGATTGAAATTCAACCTCAATTCCCTCAGGGATATAATTCGCTACCAGGGTTGGAATACCAATACCAAGGTTTACATACCATCCATCTCTTAATTCCTGCGCAATGCGCTGCGCAATACCATTTTTATCTAGTGCCATATCGATGAGTTAATGAATCAATTTTATGATTTGATAATTTTATTGTTTTTGGTCGTCACAACGATCTTTGTAATTACTTTGATAATGGACTCAAGTTTATCGTGTAGCTCTTTTGGAGGTGTCGGTAAATGCTCAGATTTTTCACAGAGAATTAACCAATATTGAGTTTCATCAGCTTCTTTCGCTGCGATTTTAAATTTGTGAACAAAGTCAGCTTGACTCTCGGCATTTTGCGCTTCTCTTATATTTGCACCTATTGAGGTTCCTGAACGAAAAAGTTGACCGGACAATTCGAATTTTTTCTCATTACGCAACATCTCAGTGAAACTCACTACATCAAGAGCGAATTCCAATGTAAGATCGACAATAAGATTTTTTCTATCACTCCTCATTCAATTGAATCATTATCAAATTAAAAGATCATCAAATTGTATAATTAGTTTCTTTGTCTAACCGTCCTTTGTTCGATTCGTTTTTCAAATTTCTCCCCCTTGAAAATGCGTTGTACGAAAATTCCGGGTGTGTGAATAAAATTCGGATCAAGTTCGCCCGCAGGAACAAGTTCTTCTACTTCTGCAATTGTGATCTTTCCGGCCATTGCCATCATAGGGTTAAAGTTGCGTGCAGTGGCTTTAAAGATGAGGTTTCCTTCCGTGTCACCCTTCCATGCTTTCACGATTGCGAAATCAGCAGTTAATGCACTCTCCAAAATGTGAGGTTTACCATTAAAGATGCGTACTTCTTTTCCTTCGGCAACTTCCGTTCCGTACCCTGCAGGTGTAAAGAAGGCGGGAATACCGGCTCCTCCTGCACGACATCTTTCCGCCAGGGACCCCTGTGGAATCAAATCCACTTCTAACTCTCCGGAGAGCATTTGACGTTCGAACTCATCATTTTCTCCCACATAGGAAGAGATCATCTTTTTGATCTGTTTACCCTGCAATAAAAGCCCCAGTCCGAAGTCATCCACTCCGGCATTATTGGAAATACAGGTAAGGTCTTTCACCCCCAATTTTACCAATTGAGCAATCGAATTTTCAGGAATTCCGCACAGACCAAATCCCCCGAGCATGAGGGTCATCCCATCCTGGATCCCATCCAATGCTTCTTCAACACTATTTACGACTTTATTCATAAGCTATAAAAATCTATACACCCCAATCGGGAATGTTAACGGGTTTATCATCATCACAATTGAACTGTTCCGGATCATATCCCACCGGAACCTCGAAATCATCTTTTGAAAGCTTGAGTGACGGGTCTTTATACGCTTTTTGCATATAATAACCCCAGATCGGTAAGGCCATTCGAGCTCCTTGTCCCCAGGCCATGGACCGGAAGCGCACATCGCGATCTTCAGCTCCTACCCAAACTCCCGTAACCAGATCCGGAGTAAGTCCCATGAACCAACCATCCGAGTTGTTTTGAGTAGTACCTGTTTTTCCGGCAATCGGGTAATCAAGACCTCCCCATTTCGGGTGCCATCTTAGGCTGGTAGAGGTACCAAATTGAACGACGCCTTTCATCATATCAAGCGTGCAATAGGCTACGTTTGCATTCAACACTTCTTTTGCGTACGGTTCAGCGCTGTAGATCACATTACCGTTTCGGTCTTCAATGCGCATGATGGTTGTTGGACGTGTAAAAATCCCTTCATTTACAAACATGGACTGCGCACCCACCATTTCAAAGAGGGAAAGGTCCATAATACCAAGACACATTGAAGGTACTTCATCCTCAGGGCGCATATTGATGTCGACATCTTTCAACAATTTCGAAATCGTTTTCGGACCCGAATACCCGCCCATTTTCGACATCACAGCAACGGTGATCGGGTTGGAAGATATAGCCAGACCGGAAGCAACAGTTGCGTTTTTAGGAATGTCACCACGCGGACACCAACGATTGATCACTTCTCCGTTTCCACCATAAACGTCCACACAGTAAGAACTACCTTCAGTAAATTGCGTACATGGTTTCACAACTCCCATTGAGATTGCCGTAGAATATACGAATGGTTTAATCGTTGAACCTACCTGCCGTTTACCCAGCTTTACCTGATCATAAGCGAAGTAGTTGAAGTCAACTCCTCCGACCCATGCTTTAATAAAACCAGTGGAGGGCTCAATGGATAATAATCCGGCCCGTAGCAGGTTTTTATAATAACGGATGGAATCGTTAGGAGTCATAATGGTATCGATTTCACCGTCCCATGAGAACACGCGCATTGGTGTTTTCATCTCAAATGTCTTCATTATTTCCGATTCACTCAATCCCTGTTCCTTCAGCATACGGTAGCGATCTGAGTTCTTTCTTCCTTTTTTCATGAGACTTTCCACACGCTCATCAGTTACCTGATAATCTGAGAATGGGAAGCGTTTCATTTTTAGGTTGTTCTTGGTGAATTCCGGTTGAAGGTCTTCTTTGAGGTGTTTTTTTACGGCTTCTTCGGCGTACTGCTGAAGGTTAACGTTGATCGTAGTGTAAATCTTTAAACCATCACTGTATACGTTGTATGGTTTACCGTCTTTCTTGGCAATCTTGTATGTACCATCATCATTTTTCTCCGAAAATAACTCTGTCAGCTCGGCACGCAAGGACTCTCTGAAATAGGGTGCAATTCCCTGTTTATGATCTACTACCTGATAGTCTGTTTTTATCGGTTCCTTTGTAAACTGGTCATATTCCTGTTGAGTCAGTTCATTTTTAAGCGCTGCATTTTTACTGTTCGTATTTTTCTTCCACTGAAATAAAACCTGATTTCTACGTTCGGCCGCAGTCGTCGAATCTTGTGTACGTAAAGCCTGAATTTCACTCTCCGAAACAGCATCTACTGAAATCCCTTTCTGCGAAGCCAGTTTGGCTCTGTAGTTCTTGACCTGATAAGTGTAAGGATTGATCAATGAAGGGTTCTTACACATCCCTACAAGCATAGCTGCTTCCGACTTGGTAAGATCTGCCGGTTTTTTATTGAAGTAAACTTTCGCTGCATTTTCAATTCCAACAGCATTGTATAAAAAGTCGAATTGATTGAGGTACATCGTGATGATCTCTTCTTTCGTATAGCGCTCTTCAAGGCGGACAGCGATGATGTTTTCCTTTACTTTTTCCATCAGACGCTTCTTAATTCCCCCTCCGGCTTCCGGTACTTCCTTACCTTCCGCACGTAGTTCGGCGATGCGTTCTCTTTCCTGCAGGGTAAACAATAGTTTCGCTAACTGTTGTGTGATTGTTGATGCTCCTCCTGCGCTACCCATGTTCGCAACTGCTCTGGCGAGTGCACGGAAGTCGATTCCGGAATGCTCCATGAATCGCTCATCTTCCGTAGCGATCAACGCGTCGAAAACGTAGGGCGAAATATCTTTGTACTGAACAGTTGTCCGGTTAACTTTCCAATAGCGGCCCAACTCGGTTTTACCGTCATCTCCTAATACTACGGAAGCCAAAAGTTCAGGCGGATTTTCGAGTAATTCAACAGACGGTAATTCATCTTCTGAAACAGAAAAAATCAGGAAACTGATTCCAAAAATCGGTGAAAGAGCAAAAAACCACAGAATGATGTAGAGATATTTAGTGGTTTTAGGCGTGAACTCTGTACGTTCTTTATTTTCCTTGGCAGCTTTACTCATAACACGTAAAGTTAAACAATTTAACCTTTCAGAATATGGGCTAGTTCAGTACATCTTTCCGTTGACTGTCCAGCTTTAACAGGATGAACATCAGGATAGAAAAGGACATCATGGAAGAACCTCCATAGCTGAAAAAAGGCAATGGAATACCGATAACCGGCGCAAACTCAATGTTCATACCGATATTGATAGCAAAATGATAGAAGAGAATCATAGCAACGGAATAGGCATAGACCCGGTTGAACTTGGAACGTTGTCGCTCGGCGATTTTAATAATTCTTAACAGAAGCGCGATGTACAGAACGACTAACAGAAGTGTTCCCGCAAAACCCCATTCTTCGGCATAAGGACAAAAAATAAAGTCTGTCTCACTTTCAGGTACGTGGTTCGTACGGAGACTGGAAACAGATGCTTTACGGTAACCTTTCCCCAGCAAGCCACCAGATCCAACCGCAGCCATTGCACGGTTTCTGTTGTAATCTTCTCCGTCCGGGTCTTCTTTAAGACCGAGAACTAATTCGATACGTTCTTTCTGGTGAGGAGCCAGTTTCTGGAAGGCAAAGTCTACCGTGAAGCTCAATGCTCCGGAAAACAAAAAGGCAAAAATAGCAATGACCAAAGCCCTTCTGCGTTCTCTTCGGGGGAAAATGGCGCGCATAATCAGGTATCCCACCAAAACAAACAAAAAGAGGAAGGAAAGTACCCCGTAGATTCCTTTTAATTTCAGATCCGGAAAGCTTTCAAATTCTATCGTTGTATTACTGAGAAGCAATGTTACGACGCTAAGAAACACCACAACGAAAAGGATTGGAATGAAGTGACTTCCCACCCAGGTTTCTTTAAACTTGATTCCCGGTATTGCATTCACCAAACGAAGTACGATCGGGTCATAAGTCATTCCTTCGCGATACATTACAAAGAGGAAGGAAGTAAATACGACAAAGGTTCCGGCGTCAGGCTGAAGCAGAATCAAGGCCATAGGAACCAACAAGATCAAATTGGCAACCAGTACAGATCGTACACTCTGCTGTTTGGGGTTAAGTGAACTCAGGTAACGGGCTAGTAGAATAGCGGTTCCGATCTTGGCGAATTCGGCAGGTTGAATCCCCATTGAACCAATGCCTAACCATGCCCTTGCACCGTTGATCGGCGGCATGAAGAGTACGATTACCAACAGAGAGATTACAGAAAGATAGATTGGCAAAGCGAATTTTCGGTAAATATCCGAGTCGATCAGAAAGACCAAAAATCCCAGGAACATGGAGACGCCCACCCACATGATCTGTTTCCCGTATTTTTGCGAGATATCAAAGATATTCGGGTGCTCAGGGTCGTACGCTACAGAATAGATTGTTGCTACTCCCATGATCATGAGTGAAGCGTACAGTGCTACCAGCACCCAATCCAAACTTCCGGTTACCGACTGACTCTTTCTCATTGGAAGTTAGATAATTGGGCGTTTAATATACGTTCTTCCTTCGCCGGATCCGAGATTTTTCCTTTGATGTATTTCTCGATCATCAGACTGGCTATAGGAGCCGCCCATGTACCACCAAATCCGGCATTTTCAATGAATACTGCGATGGCAATCTTTGGTTGATCCATCGGCGCAAACGCGATAAAAATAGAGTGGTCCTTACCGTGTGGGTTTTGCGCGGTTCCCGTTTTTCCACAAATGGTGATCCCGGGTGTTCGGGCTAAACGTGCGGTACCTCCCGCTTCTTCAACCACGGCTCTCATCCCTTCAATCACCGGAGGGAAATGAATTGGGTCAACCAGGGTTTTGTGTTTTTCCCGGAATTGGGGCAGTGGTCCGTCTTCACCAATCGATTTAACGAAATGTGGCGTATAAAACCAGCCTCTGTTTGCCATGATTGCTGCCAGATTAGCCATTTGAAGAGGAGTCAGCGTAACCTCTCCTTGTCCGATGGCGATGGAATAAATGGTAGAGAACTGCCAGCGGTGATGACCATACCAGCGGTCATAATATTCTGAGTTGGGAATCCGGCCGGAGCGCAGACCTGTAATATCGGTTTCCAGTCTCAGGCCAAAACCGAAGCTATTCATATACTTGGCCCAGCGATTCAATCCCCATTCGGCATCTTCCCAATCGTTTTTAAAATGATCTTGCTGAACAATACGTCTTGTTACATAGTAAAAATAGGGGTTGCAAGACATTTTTACAGCCTGCGTTACATTTTGCGCAGACGGGTGATTGTGGCATCCCACCAGGCTTTTCGTACAAGGGAATCCGGTGTCTTTTGTGATAACACCTTCCTGCATTCCGATTAGTGCCTGGGCCAGTTTAAAAATGGATCCCGGAGGATATTCCGAAGCAAGAGGACGAGGAAAAAGCGGCTTGTTTTCATCCTGTACCAGTTTCGGATAGTTTTCCTTAATCAAACGATTACCCACCAGTAAGTTCGGATCGTAGTTCGGTGATGAGACCAGGGCGAGGATTTCTCCCGTGCTGGGTTCGATGGCTACGATACAACCTTTCTTGTTTTTCAGAAGTTCTTCCCCGTAACCTTGCAGGAGTACATCCAGCCCCAAATGGATCGGGTCGGCTTGCACAGCAGCGGTATCGTATTTACCGTCTTTAAAAGAACCGACCGTATTGTTCAGGGCAGAAGTCACGATGTAATGCACACCTTTCTTTCCACGAAATTCCTTTTCATAAAAACGCTCAATCCCTGCTCTTCCGATCACACTTCCGGGGCGGTAAAAATTATCCGCTTCGATTTCTTCCCTTGTAGCCTCGGATAGGTAGCCGAGAATGTTTGCTCCGTTTGAATACGGGTAATTCCGCATGCTGGAAACTTCCTCGAAAAACCCCGGATAATCATCCAGATGCGGAGCAATATGAGAAATTTCATCAGCAGTAAGTTCTTTCATGAAAGGATAGGCCCTTACGCGCTGATAATTGGAAGTTGTTTTTCCGGTGATCGGACTCGTGTAGTATCCTTCTCCTTCGCGAATATCAATGAAGCGCTGCCGCACTTCTTCCATTGTCCACCCGATCAATCGCGCGAATTTTGCCGTATCAAGATTTTCAATATCGGCTTCTACCATCATCAGGTTGTAGTAGGTCTTGTTAGAAATAATCTTGTTTCCGTTCCGGTCGAATACAACTGCTCTCGGGGGAGTGATTTCTCTGCGTTTTTCCGCAATTTGCTGGGCACGTAATTTCCATGAGTCATCTACCACCTGCATGTAAAACAACTTCAGGGTATAGATTACTCCGATGATCACGATGAAGGTGATGAGGACATATTTTCTCGCATCGAAATTCATTCTTTACTCGACTTACTAATCAGTAAGAATTGCAGTACCATACTGAGTATAAAAGAGGCAACAAAACTTAAAGCCGTCTTCTGCAATGTGAAGAGAATGTCGTTGACCTTGAACGATTCCATCATAAAGAACCAAAAATGATGAATCAGAAGCAATAGACCATAGGTTCTGATCAACCAACCCAAACCAAGATCAGAATAAGAGTTCTCTACGGAAGACTCATAGCCGTCACGTGGAGAAAAGAGCTTAAAGAACATCGGTTTGAAATAGGCAAAAGCCAAAAGAGCGGAAGTATGTAAACCGAAGGTATCAGAAAGGGCATCGATGAACATTCCAAAACCAAAAGCGATCAGGAGTAAATACACCACCCCAAGTTCAATCGGAAGAAGAAATATGAACAAAGGATACGGCATGAACTGAACTCCCCAGGGTACTTCAATCTGATTAAAGATCAAAACCTGAAGTAATCCAATGATCAGGAAACGGATAATATGTCTGATAACAATTGTCATTCGATCGGATCGGCAGGTATTCTTGCCTCTAATTCTTCTTGTTCCTTTTTTAATAAATTTTTGATCACATACACGCGCTGAACACTTCTATAATCTTCACTGTATAGCACTTCTATGTCCCAAAGCGGTTCACCTTCCACAGGTTTTTTGGCGCTTACTTTTCCGATTGTCAAACCTCGTGGAAAAATCCCACCTCCTCCGCGGGTTACGACTTTCGACCATAACTTCACGTCGGAATCATTTGACACTCCCCACATTGTTCCTTTCCTTGGATCGTGTCCGTTCCATTTCAGCAAACCAAACTGGCCTGAGCCCTCTATCATCACATCAATATTGATGTTTTCCGTTAATACGGATTTCACCACGGAAAAATGTTCGGAACTGTAATGAATCACGCCAATAATGCCTTTATCGGAAAAAACACCCATACCTCTGTCAACACCTTGCGCTTTACCAACGTCAAGTGTAAAATAATTATTGCGCTTCGTATGCGTGCTTTTAATCAGGGTGGCAGGAACGTATTCGTATTGTTGTTGAAAGAGCGTGTCTTCAATCTTTACCAATCCGTTTTCCAGTCGCACAAAAGATTGTGGCAACTTGTTTCGCAAACGGATATTTTCTTTTTGAAGATTCCGGTTGTTTTTCGCCAGATTAAAGTGCTTTGTTACTTCATTTCTGGCAGTGAGAATCTGTCCATTGATCTCAGAAGCAGAGGTAAGATATTGTGAGCGCGGAAATTCCTTGAATGTAAAATATGTTGACAGCACAATTGCCTGCAAAAATGCAAACACAAGTAGGATTCGGAAACGCCTGATGAAAGCGAGAAAATTGCGCATGTACAAATGTAATTAATAAGGAACAAGAATTTATCCTGTTGATTAATTTCTGTGGAACAAAAAAAGCCACCTCTTTTGAAGGTGGCCGGAAAGTCATTTGAATCGGATTAATCGCGGATCAGGAACTGATAGCGATCAATGTTCTTCAATGCGATTGCTGTTCCACGTGCCACGGCTCTCAGCGGATCTTCCGCAATGTGAACAGGAAGCTTTGTTTTCATAGAAATACGTTTGTCCAGGCCTCTCAACATAGAACCTCCACCAGCTAGGTAGATACCTGTTTTGTAAATATCAGCAGAAAGCTCAGGTGGCGTAATCTCCAATGCACCAAGAATCGCTTCTTCGATTTTAGAAATCGACTTGTCTAATGCATGTGCCACTTCCGAGTAGGAAATAATAATTTCTTTTGGAATCCCTGTCATCAAGTCTTGTCCCTGTACCGGGTAATCTGCAGGCGGCTCATCCAATTCAACCAAAGCGGAACCAACGTTGATCTTGATTTCTTCCGCAGTACGTTCACCAACCAAAATGTTGTGTTGACGACGCATGTATTCCACGATATCTTTTGTAAAGTCGTCACCCGCTACACGAATGGAACGGTCACATACAATACCACCAAGTGCGATTACGGCAATTTCCGAAGTACCTCCACCGATATCGATGATCATGTTACCCATAGGCTCTTCCACGTCGATACCAATACCAATTGCAGCTGCCATAGGTTCATGAATCAGGAAAACTTCTTTCGCGCCAGCATGCTCCGCAGAGTCACGTACTGCGCGCTTTTCTACTTCTGTAATACCTGAAGGGATACAAATCACCATACGAAGTGACGGATTGAACAAACTACGTCCGGTTCCGATCATTTTAATCATTCCGCGGATCATTTGTTCGGCTGCCTGGAAGTCTGCGATTACTCCATCTCTCAACGGACGGATAGTTTCAATCAATTTGTGCGTTTTTCCATGCATTTGTTGCGCACGTTTACCGATTGCAACGATTTTTCCGGATTGTATATCTTTTGCAACGATTGAAGGTTCGTCGACCACTACTTTATCATTCATGATAATCAGTGTGTTGGCTGTCCCAAGGTCGATTGCAATTTCTTGTGTTAAAAAGCTAAATAGTCCCATTTTTTAATTTCCTGCAGAGTAGTTTGGAATGAATATAGTTTCTTTTTACCGAAAAGCGTTAAAAAAGTTACGCTTAATGTTTGAAATGTCTCGTTCCGGTAAATACCATAGCCATTCCGTGCGCATCACAGTAATCGATCGATAATTGATCCTTTACCGACCCACCTGGCTGAATTACAGCATGTATACCTTCCATATCAGCTATTTCAACACAGTCCGGGAATGGGAAAAATGCATCCGATGCCATTACTGCACCATTCAAATCAAAATTGAAACTTTTTGCTTTGTGAATAGCTTGTTTTAATGCATCAACGCGAGAAGTCTGTCCGGTACCACTTGCTAACAACTGACCGTTTTTAGCTAAAACAATTGTGTTAGACTTGGTGTGTTTCACCAGTTTATTGGCGAACAGAAGATCCTTGATTTCTTCGTCAGTTACTCCAACTTTTGTAACGGCAGTCAGATCGGATTCTGTTTCCATTTTCAGGTCTTTGTCCTGCATCAGGATTCCGTTCAGTGCTGTTCTGATCTGAACTTTTGGTAATTCGATATTTTTTTGAACCAAAATAATTCGGTTTTTCTTCTCTTTTAAGATCTCTAATCCCTGAGCATCATACCCCGGAGCGATTACCACTTCGCAGAACAGTTCATTGATTGCTTTTGCTGTTTCCAGATCAATGGTTGTATTTGCGATCAGAATTCCTCCGAATGCACTAACCGGATCTCCTGCCAATGCATCTGCGTAAGCCTGAGCTATTGTGCTTCGCGTAGCCAGTCCGCAAGCATTATTGTGTTTGAGGATGGCAAACGTAGGATCATCATTTTTGAATTCCTGCATTAATTGAACCGCAGCATCAACATCTAAGAGGTTGTTATAACTCAGTTCTTTTCCGTGTACTTTATCAAAAAGTTCATCCAGTTTCCCAAAGAAAGACCCTTTTTGATGCGGGTTTTCACCATATCGCAAAGGTGTTTCATCCTGAATGCTTTCCTTTAATACGGAGATCGGATTTTCCCGATTGAAATAGTTGAAAATATGTGTATCGTAGTGCGATGAAACATTGAACGCGTCTCTCGCAAAATCATGACGTTCTTCGATAGTCGTAACATTTCCGCGCTCATTCAAAATTTGTTCAAAGCGTGCATATTGTGCTTTTGAAGGGATGATAACCACATCGTTGTAATTTTTTGCAGCCGCACGGATCAAAGAAATTCCACCGATATCGATTTTCTCGATAATTGCTTTGTGATCAGCTCCAGAAGCTACGGTCGCTTCAAATGGGTACAGATCAACGATAACAAGGTCGATGGAAGGAATCTCATACTCTTCAATTTGAGCAATATCTTCAGCCAGATCCCTACGATTTAAAATACCACCGAATACTTTAGGGTGAAGGGTTTTTACACGTCCCCCAAGAATGGAAGGATAAGAAGTAAGGTCTTCCACACGCTCTACAGGAATTCCCATTTTTTCAATATAATCCTGAGTGCCACCTGTTGAATAAATAGTGACATTATTTTCGTGTAAAGACTTTACAATCGGCGCAAGTCCTTCTTTGTCAAATACGGAGATCAAAGCTGATTTTATCGCACGTTCATTGCTCATTTTCGAAGAGGGTTTAAAGCGTTTTTGAAATAAAGCGCAAAAGTAGCGTATTTCTTTGTTTTTTATGGCATTAAATCGGACTAGATTTGCGTTTTTTTACTTTTTTCATCGGATTTCATTCCATACTACAGAACGGGAATATTATTTTTAACAAAAATCGAACGAATGGCGCAGAAGATCTTGCTGGTTGAGGATGAAGAAAGTATCTCTGAAATGGTAGCTTTAAATCTCGGATTGGAGGGCTATGAGGTGGAAGTTGTTTCTACAGGGACAAAAGCAGCAGAATTGATCGAAAGTAACAATCCGGTTGATCTGTATATTTTGGATGTCATGCTTCCCGGAATCAGCGGTGTTGACCTGTGTCGTATGATCCGCAAGAAAAGCGATACGCCGGTTCTCTTTTTATCTGCGAAAGGCACAACGACGGATCGTATAGAAGGACTGAAAGCAGGGGGGAATGATTATCTTCCAAAGCCGTTTGACCTTGAAGAATTGCTTCTGAGGGTAAATGTGCTTACACAAGGATTTAAAGCGGATGAAGATCTTTTAAAGATCGGAGGTGCATCGGTGAACACGAAAACATTTGAAGCGATTGATAAAGACGGGAACAGTGTTTCACTATCAAAGAAAGAAATCGATCTTTTAAAACTCTTTGCGCAGCATGAAGGGGAAGTGGTTTCCAGGACAGATATTCTCGATAAGGTGTGGGGCCAGGATCAATATCCGACAACCAGAACGATCGACAATTTTATCCTTCATTTCAGAAAATTATTCGAAGAAAATCCGAGATCTCCGCGATATTTTCATTCGATCCGGGGCGTGGGGTATAAATTCACAAAATAAGTTAGAAGCGAATTATTATTGAACAAGACTTCTGTTGAAGCATTATTTTTGTCTTTATGAGCGAGACAGCAAAACAATTACGATACGACAAAGCTTACCTGAGAATGGCCAAAACATGGTCGGCGCTTTCGCACTGCAAACGAAAGCAGGTGGGAGCATTGATTGTGAAAGACAGGATGATCATTTCCGATGGCTATAATGGCACACCCAGCGGATTTGACAATGATTGTGAGGATGATAACGGAGA
>QKAV01000023.1 GCA_003247185.1 Crocinitomicaceae bacterium | reverse complement strand
CATCCTTACATCGAACCTTAACCACATTAATGAATGAATCCAACTGATGGTATTAATTTATCAGCGGGAGACTCCGCGCTAGAAATTGATTTGTTGCTGGAAGCGATATTCAAAAAATGTGGCTATGATTTCAGAAATTATTCGCGAGAACATATCGTAAGAAGGTTGTTCTATCGCATGGAGAATGATGGATTGAAAAGTATCAGCCAATTGCAACACCATGTACTTCATTCACCGAAATATGCCGCCGAACTGATAGAAGATCTGAGTATCAATGTAACTGAAATGTTCAGGGATCCATTGTTTTTTAAATCCATTCGTGAACAGGTTATTCCGGTATTAAAAACATGGTCATTTGTCAAAATTTGGCATGCCGGATGCAGCACCGGAGAAGAGGTTTATTCCATGGCGATTTTATTAAAGGAAGAAGGGCTTTATGATCGTGTTAATATCTATGCAACGGATTTTAGTTCGGATGCTCTCAATAAGGCCAAAGAAGGTATCTATTCTGCCGAAAAAATGAAGAAATATGCGCAGAACTACAGAGAATCAGGCGCAACCGGAACCTTGTCAGATTATTTTCATGCAAAATATGATTCCGCAATTGTGGACAATTCGCTCAAGAAGAATATCATTTGGGCGCACCACAATCTTGTTACAGATAGTGATTTCACGGAGGCACATATGGTCGTATGCAGAAATGTACTGATCTACTTCAATAAAGATCTTCAAAATAAGGTTTACGGCACTTTTGATAGTAGCCTTGTGGGGGGAGGATTTTTGTGTTTAGGGAATAGAGAGAATATCCGGTTTTCAGAATATGAAAAGGAGTTCAGTGTGGTTAATAATGAACAACGGATTTATAAAAAAAGATATAGTCTGCCTTAACAGGTAGTGTTGCTATGTAATAAAAGCAAGTTTATTATGGGCTTTAAATTAGATACACTCGGAAGAAAAATAGGATCAGGATATCTATTGATGACAATAGTATTGGCAACAGCCGTATCCATAACTATTTGGAGGATTAAACAAGTGGAGAATCTTTCAGATAGAGTTATTAGCCTGAGATATCCGTCATCGCAGGCAGACCTTGAGTTGTTAAGCGGTATTAACCATAGTATTGCTGACTTGAGAGGATGGGTTCTTCTGAAAAAGGACTCATTTAGACGAGAGCGATCATATACCTGGAAGTTTGAGATCAATAAAGCGCTCGAAAAAATGGAAGGATTGTCAAAAAAGTGGACCAATCCGAAAAATGTCGAGCGATTATCTGTTCTGAAACCCAAAGTACAGTTGCTGGAGGAGTCTCAGAAGGAGATTGAAGAAATAGCTGAAACCAATGTGGATAGTGCAATAAATATTCTGGATACAAGGGTTGTCAGTATGAATAAGGAAATAACCGATTTAATCGGGGAATTGGTTGTTGACCATCAGCAACTTTTCAAGAGTGATTACGCCGAGATCAGCGATCGGATAACGGGACTGACACGGATAGAATGGCTGCTTCTGGGCATAGGAACATTAGTCAGTCTTTTATTGGCATATTATCTCACAAAGTCCATATCTGAACCTATTTCTGAAGCGGTGGATGTTGCAGATAAAATTGGTAGAGGGGAATTGGGAAGTAATGTGGAGCTCAGGGGATCTGTAGAGTTATTCAATTTGGGAAGTGCCCTGAATGAAATGAGATCATCGCTTTTCAAGATAAATAGTCAGCAGGAGCTTAACGAATGGTTGGTTACAGGGCAAAACGGATTGAACGAAGCAATGAGAGGTGATAAACCTTTAGAAGTCATTTCTACTGAAATCATGAAGTTCATGGCGGATTATCTGAAGGTAATTGTAGGAGCCGTGTATGTTTATGAAAGTAGTTCGGAAAGCTTTGTACTTAAGGAAGGATATGCCATTGAAAGAACATCAACTCCGGAAAGGTACAAACCGGGAGAGGGATTAGTGGGACAGGCGGCCGTTGATAATCAGATCACCTATTATTCCGATAGATCTTCTTCAGGGTTGAGAATGTCTTCAATATTGGTAGAGGATATCCCAAGTGAAGTGGTATTTGTTCCGTTTATGTTTGAGCATAAGGTATTAGGTGTGCTGGAATTAGGTAAATCGGAGAATTTTGAAGAGCGTGAAAGAAATTTTCTGGATTTATGCAGAGAAAGTATAGGAGTCTTTATCAATGCTGCCCAGACAAGGGATAGAATCAATTCATTACTTCAAGAAGCAAGCGAAAATAACTACCAATTGATCGCTGCCAGACATGAAATTGAACAGCAATTGGAGGGCTTAAATGAAGTGGCACTTGTCTCTGTTACGGATCCGGATGGAAATATATTTTACGTGAATGATCGTTTTGTTGAAGTATCTCAGTTTAGTAAGGAAGAGTTGATGGGGAAAAATCACAGAATCCTCAAATCAGGAAAACAACCTGATGGAATTTTCATAGGAATGTGGAAAGCAATTAGTTCAGGCAGAGTGTGGAATGGAGAGATTATCAACAAGGCTAAAGATGGAACATATTATTGGGTTGATACTACCATTATTCCGATTCTGAATCCGGAAGGGAAAATTGATAAGTACCTGTCTGTGCGATTTGAAATCACAAAGATTAAAGAACAACAGGAAAGATTACAGGAACTGAATAAGGAATTACAGCACCAGCAGGCGGAACTGGAGCAATCCAATGAGGAGCTGGAGGAACAGACCAGAAAACTCAAAGAGCAGCAGGAAGAATTACAGGTAGCCAATGAAGAGTTGGAAGAACAGGCACAGATAGTAGAACAGAAAAACAGGGATCTGGAGGTCGCAAGAACGGATATTGAATTTAAAGCAAACCAATTAGAAATTACCAGTAAATACAAGAGCGAGTTTTTAGCTAATATGAGTCACGAGTTGAGAACACCGTTGAACAGTTTGCTAATTCTGGCCAATGATCTGTTTAAAAATGGTGAGGGAAATTTGACAGAAGAGCAGGTCGAAAGTGCCGAAATTATCAGCAAAAGCGGATACGATTTGTTGAACCTGATCAATGAAATACTGGACCTGAGTAAAATTGAGGCGGGTAGGATGGAGCTCAACCTCAAAGAGTGTAAAATATCGGAAATTGCAAATGATCTTAAACGCAATTTCAAAAGATATGCGGAAGAAAAAGGACTTACGTTTGACGTAAAAATAAATTCGGATATACAGGATGAATCGATCTCTACAGATAGACAACGATTGGATCAGATATTAAAAAATCTGATCAGTAATGCGCTCAAGTTTACCGAAAAAGGAGGCGTTGAAGTAACATTTGTCAAAAATGCCGGAGGCCAATTGGCTATTTCGGTTAAGGATAGTGGAATAGGTATACCGAAAGATAAGCAGAATTTGATATTTGAAGCTTTCCAGCAATTGGAAGGCGGAACATCCAGAAAATATGGCGGAACGGGATTAGGATTGTCCATCTCAAGAGAACTATCGAAATTATTGGGCGGAGGAATTATGCTGGAGAGTGAAGTAGGTAAAGGTTCTGTCTTTACACTTGTTATTCCTGTTCATACAACAGATAAGTCGAATCTGGTTCATGAAAACAAAAAAGAGGAGGTAAGAAAGGAATACAGCATATCTAATAGTGATGAATTTATTGACTATCCTTCAATAGATGATGATCGTTCCGTAATAGGGGAAAAGGATAATGTACTGTTGATTATTGAAGATGATCTGCGATTTGCTCAAATTCTGGCAGGTCAGGCAAGAAACAAGAAATTTAGTTTTCTAAGTGCTGCTACAGGTGAAGATGGGATAAAACTCGCCTCTGAATACAAACCTGATGCGATCATTCTTGATATTGATCTTCCCGGAATGAACGGACATGAAGTACTCGCTGAATTGAAAGGAAATCCGGATTTGAGACATATCCCGGTTCACATTATGTCTGTTAATGAAAAAACACTGGATCCTATCAGAAGCGGGGCAATTGAGTATCTGACTAAACCTGTGAGTAAAGAAGATCTGGATCTGGCATTTGGACGCATTGAAGACTTTGTCAGTCGGAAAATGAAAAATCTCTTGATTTTGGAAGATGATGATGGATTAAGAAGATCAATAGTAAAATTGATAGGTAATGGGGATGTTCAGTGTTTTGAAGCTAATTCTGGAAAACAGGCAATGGATTTAATAGAAAACCAAAAAGTTGACTGTATTGTATTGGACTTGGGACTTCCGGATATGAATGGATTTGAATTTGTCAAATTGCTGGAAAACAAACTCGAGGACAGAGTACCTCCGATCATCATTTATACAGGTAAAGAACTTACAAAGGAGGAAAACGACGAATTAAGACAATATGCAGAGTCAATAATTATTAAGGGGGTAAAAAGTGAAGAACGTCTTTTAGATGAGACGGCTTTATTCCTGCACCGAACAGTAAGAAATCTGCCAAAGCAGAAGCAGCACATGATCGCTGATCTGTACGATAATGAAAAAGTTTTTTTAGGGAAAAAGGTACTTCTTGTTGATGACGACATGAGAAACATATTTGCGTTGAGTAAGGTGCTGAAGGAGCGAGGGCTAGAAGTGATTAAGACGGATAATGGGAAATCGGCAATAGAAATGCTAGTGGGCAACTCGGATATTGACCTGGTGTTGATGGATATTATGATGCCGGAAATGGACGGATATGAATGTATGGGAGAAATCAGAAAACGGCAGGAATTTGCTGAGCTTCCGATCATAGCTTTGACAGCGAAGGCTATGAAGGAGGACAGGCAAAAATGTATTGATGCAGGAGCAAGCGATTATATTACAAAACCGGTAGATGTAGAGAGACTACTCTCTTTGATGCGAATTTGGATGTCAAAATAAAGAAAATGACAAAACTCAATATAAATGACTTTGTTGGGACTGTTGGGAGACCAAAAATTCTGATGGTTGATGACCGAGAGGAGAATTTGGTAGCCCTTGAACGGTTACTGAGAGATTTACCGTTGGAGTTGTACAGGGCTTCCAGTGGAAATGAAGCGCTTAAATTAACACTGCATCATGATTTTGCACTGGCATTACTGGATATTCAGATGCCGGAAATGGATGGCTATGAACTTGCGGAAATCCTCCGGAATGAAGAAAAAACGGCTTCAATGCCATTTATTTTTATTTCTGCCATTTATACAGATAATATCAATGTGTTCAGGGGATATGAAAAAGGGGCGTTTAGTTATATCACTAAGCCTTTTGAACCGGAAGTGCTACTGAACAAAGTAAAGTTTTTTGTAGAGAAGTATCAGCAGGAAGAGTTGTTGAAAATCACTTTGAATAATCTTGAAAATCTTGTTCAGGAAAGAACATTGGAGCTCGAAAAAGCCAATGGAGAATTAGTAAGATCAAATGAGGAATTGGAGCGGTTCGCATACGTAGCCAGTCATGATTTACAGGAACCATTGCGCGTAATCAGCAGCTATTTGCAGTTACTCGAAAAGAAGTACAATGATCAATTGGACGATAAAGCTCAAAAATACATTGCTACCACGATAGATGCGAGCACCAGAATGAAAAGACTGATAAACGATCTTTTACTTTTTTCTAGGGTTGGCACCAGAGGCGAGGAATTTATTGGGATCAATCTGAATGACTTGATTGCAGATGTATTGAGTGATCTTGAGGTGACAATAAATGAGCACAAAGCAAAGATTGAGGTGGATAGTTTACCTGAAATTAAAGGGGACCCGAGTCAGATCAGACAGCTTTTCCAGAATTTGATCGGTAACGGAATCAAATTCGGAAAACCCGATGTTCCTTCGTATATTAAGATCGGATACAGAAATGATGAAGACAATCAGGTTGAACTTTTTGTTGAAGACAATGGAATTGGAATTGAAAAGGAATATTTTGATCGGGTCTTTATCATATTCCAAAGACTTCATACCCGACAGATGTATGAAGGAACAGGGATAGGGCTTGCAATATCGAAAAAAATTGTAGAGAGACACGGAGGACAGATATGGATAGAGAGTGAGCCAGGACAAGGAAGTGTATTCAAATTTACATTGGCGGGAATAATATAATTCGGTTAGTTATGGTTAGGCCTATTGAGATTTTACTTGCAGATGATAGCTATGAAGACATAGAGCTTACACAGGAAGCTCTTAACTGGAACGGAATAAGTAGCATACTGCATACGGTTGAAAATGGAGAAGAGTGTTTACAGTTTCTGCGGAAAGTTGGACCCTATAAAGATACACCTGTTCCTGACATATTATTATTGGACTTAAACATGCCGAAAAAAGGGGGCAGAGAAGTGCTGTATGAAATCAAATCCGATGAAAATTTGATGCACATACCTGTAATCGTTTTGACAACAAGTAAAGCAGAGAAAGACATTATAGAAAGTTATAATAATCACGCCAATTGTTTTATTACAAAACCCGTTGATTTTGACAGTTTTGTTTCTGTAATAAGAGAAATAGAGCAGTTTTGGTTTAAAACCGTTAAACTACCAAGTTCATGAAATTATCCCGTTTGAATATTTTGTTGATCGAAGATAATCCGGCAGATCAGTTGCTTTTTCAGGAATATTTGTCAGATACTTCATTGAAAAATTCCAAAGTACAAATCTATGACAAGTTTGGCGAAGGGATAAGACAGTTGATCTTGCAGAAACCGAATCTGTTAATGTTAGACTTGTCTCTTCCGGATAGCTTCGGTCTGGAAGGACTCCTGAAGGTAAAGCAGATTGCAGAGGACATTCCGGTCATCATCCTGACAGGGTTAAATGATGATGCAATTGCCTTGAAGGCGATTAAACACGGAGCTCAGGATTACCTGGTGAAGGGCGCCTATGATGAAGCGTTGTTGGAAAAAACAATTTTTTACTCATTAGAACGACAACGTCTAATGGATGAATTGCATAATATAAGGTTAGAGTTAATGTCTGCCTTGATTGAAGGTCAGGAACTGGAACGAAAACGCATTGCAAGGGATTTACATGATAGTCTGGGGCAAATTATAGCCTCGGCATTTATGCATTGCCAGCTTATTCAGACGAAACACAGGGATGTGGATTTCTCAGTCCCTATAGAACTATTGCAAAACGCAATTACGGAATACCGTTCCATTTCACATAACCTGATGCCTCCGAATCTTGATGAAAATGGATTAATTGAATCATTATCAAAATTATGTGCTCAGACAGCTGCTTCAACTCCATATACGGTGACGTTCAGCGTGAATAAGAATGAGGAAAAATTCGCTCCTGAAATAAAGAGAGAACTGTTCCGGATTGTTCAGGAATTGATTCACAATGCATTAAAACATGCGGAAGGAGATACAATATCTGTAACTCTGGATATTCAGGACAAAATAGTAGTCATTGATGTGGAAGATAATGGAAAAGGGGTCAATATTGAGGAGGAAATGGCGAATGCAAAGGGAATAGGCATAAAAAACATAAATGCAAGAATGCATGTCCTTAACGGGAGTTTTGAAATTGATTCGGAAGAAGGAAAAGGATCCAGATTCAGACTGATTGTACCAACTGAAAGCTAATGAAAATACTGGTAGTAGACGATAGTGAACCGATGAGGAAAGTACTGATCATGCTCCTGAAACAGTTGTTTGATTCAGTTGAAATTGATGAGGCAACGCAGGGACTGCAAGCAATAGAACGCCATCAGTCAACGAACTATGATGTAACATTTATGGACGTCAGTATGCCGGAAATGAATGGTGTTGAAGCGACTAAGAGAATATTGGAAGAATTTCCTGATAGAAAAATCATAGCGTTCTCCATGAACGATGATAAAGAGAAAATTACGGCGATGTTTTCTGCCGGTGCCAAACAGTATCTGTTAAAGACAGATCCGGTAGAAAAAATTTATGAAACGGTCACTTTACTTATAAGAAAGTGATTATTCAAAGTCCTTTAAACTAAAAGAGGTTGGACCGATACTTATTTTGGTCTTTTCAATTTCTTTGTTCAACCTGTCAATCACCACTTTTGCTTCTTCACGGGTCATGTATTTGCCGGCAAGAAGGTTAAGCTCTTTCTTTAGTTTGCTCAATACAGTATATGTTCTGAATCCAGAGAGAATATCATTTTTTGAAAGATGATAACGGGTCATAGCATCCTGAAAAACGGCAGGGATATCTTGTAATGATGAGCGAACCGGATCTGTGTAGGAATTGATTTGAATATTAATCTCGCGATTCAGGTCAATCATCACTTCTGTTTTTCGAAGTCTTAGAAAAGCGGAGTCCATTTTAGAAACCGAAGGCGTTCCTGGATAATTAGTTAGTTCCTCAGGTTTTTCCATTTTCACTACACAAGCTCCATTCCATTCACCGACTCCTTGTCCACGGCATATAATAGACAGCGGCATTTTTTTGTCCAGTAACGCTTCAAATAGCATGCGTACAGAAACCGAATCCTCTTCGTTGAAAAGCGAACGATCAAGATCCCAGGCATCGGAATTGAATACATCTACGAGTGAGAGATTGATTCGGGCATCATAATTTGGAACGGCGTTGGTGATATTGACGTGTAACATCACTTCATCCGAAGAACTGGAAAGACATGATTCAGGAATGGATATCAGTCTGATTTCAAAGTCCTCCTGTTCCTGCGTAGGCTGAAATTGAAACTCCTGGGTATTCAGATCAAAGGTTGAGGAGTCCTCAAACGTATATAATCCGTCCTTTTCCGTAAAACTTGCCCATTTGTACCCCATATATTGCTTGAATTGATCCAGTCGACGTTGATAGATTGCCATTTGATCTATCGTTTCCTGTTTTTCAATTTCAAGGGCCTTAATTTTTTGCTTATATCCTTCAAATTGGTTGTAGAGATTTACAATTGTCTGCTGAAGATTTTTTCGCTCTGATTTGTTCGATTTTGTTGTTGGCGTAGCATCGAATAAATGGGCACCGCTTTTTATGGCTTTTTTCTTGGATCGTTTTACTTTTCCGCTTGGTTTGACAGAAGTTGTAATCGGGGAATATCCCAGGTCGGAATATTCCTTTTCTTTTTTTTCGATCTTCAATTCGGTAGCATCTCTCTTTTTAGTGTTGTAATCAATCCAATAATCCAATCCCTTTTTACCATAGATTTTTTCATTGAGCTTGGCGATCTTGTTAAATTCCAGATCATTAATAATGGCTTGAAAAGTTGTGCCATTGGAGAAAGTGGAATCCGGCGACAAAAATCGGGTTTCTCCCGAGCCAAAAAGATGATAACTCAGGCCGTTCTTTTCAAGAACCACGGTAGTTTGTTTTGAAGTGTTGTACCCCCAAACGTCAAAATGAATATTTGTAAGTTCATTTCCTCCGGATGTTTTGAAATTAGAAACCGTATATCGTTTAGGTTCAAGTTTTTCCGTTATTTTTCTCTTTTCCTCTGTTTTTTCAACTACCGCCTGATACGGAAAAAGGCCTACAGCTTTAGGCAGTCCTTTGTTCCATTTTCCATTTTCGTCTTTCTCCCTCTCTTCCAGCATTCCAGTGGTTGAACTCCCGTCTCCTGCTGCAATCAGCAGATTATTGAATGAATCAGCCTCTCCGCCCAGATCTTTGAAAATCTCAAAGGCGCGAACTTCGACATACGCATTAACTGCTTTGTTGATGGCGTCCATTACCAGTTTCATCTCATCAAAAGACAGAAATTTTTGATTTTCAATGATGGCAGCTTTTTCATCAAATGTAAGCGCAGGGTTCAGCATCTGCATCACTTTCGGATGTGGCTTCATTTCACCATTATCCTGTCTCAGTGCATTTTCAGGAAGTGCCGATACCAGTAATGATTCGAAGGTAGCATACTCGTTTTTGTACTGTTTAAGATCGTTCGGGTCCGTCCTTTTGGCATGAAGAACTTTATTCAATTCCCAAAGCGCCATTTTATTTGCAGCTTCCGCAATCAGTCCTTTCGGTGATTTTGCAATTTCATCCTTTCTGATGACCAATAGATCAGGTTGATTGATGATGAGCAACTCTATCGAATCATAGTTAAGTGTTTGATTAGGGAATTTGATTTCAGGTCCCTGATAGTCAAAAAACCTTCCGAAATTTTCATTTAAGATGGGACTTTTCTTAACTACATGAAACAAATATGCGCGCTCTTCGGGATTTAAACCTTCGTTTAGTTGGCCGTAGCTTGTAATATGCAGGAAGAGAAAAATTAAAACGTAGAAATTTTTCATACAAAACACTTGACAACAGTATAAGTAATGCTGTCCGAAAGGTAACAAAAAACTCCCGAAAGAAATTCCGGGAGTTAACTATCAATTAGGTTTGGATTTATTTTTTGATGAATTTAGAAACTGATCTGTTTCCATCCATTTCAACAGCGATCATGTAAATCCCACTAACCAGGTCAGAAACTGAAATCTGATCTCCTGCAAAATCAGAGATTGATTTAACTGCTTTTCCTGACTGATCGTAGATCGTGATAGAAGCATTATTCAGGTTAGCTCCTTTGATATTGATCACGTCAGTTGCCGGGCTAGGGTAGATGGATACTTCAATCGCCTGGTTTTCATTGATCCCCATAACGTTGTCTGTTGTGTATTTAGACAAAATAATAGAAGAGTTTGTTAAAGGCTGAGTAGCACCTACCTGGGTAACAACAATATGTGAGTGAATAAAGATCGGCAAGTTTTGATTGGCAAGATCATAATATTCGTATTGTTCACGCACCACTTGAATGTCACTATTGAAAATAGTCGCTTCATTAAATATTGCCGTATCAATTGATTTCAAACGAAGTACATTAGCGATACTAACGCTTGCAGGTAAAACCAATGTCCCCTCACCATCGATGCTGGCATGTGAGTTCCCTGCTAACGCAGCAGAAGTTGGTCCGAATGTAGTGTAGTAAATAGTTCCCGCATATGTATCGTCTACACTGTTACCGTATGCAAACGGGTAAGTAAGTTGGGTCAATAGATCCGAATCAAAAGTTGCAATAACGTCTCCCAACGTAGGTTCAGTAAATACAAAGCCTTGAGAAAATCTGGAAGACGCATCCGAATCAAAATAAGTAACGATGTTCGTACCTAATTCCAAAGCTTTTGCAGCTGTAGTAAAACTTGCGGCATTCGGAGTAGTCGTTGGATCAACAACCTGAACGGTACGCATTTCTCCATTATATCTTGCAATCTGAGAGTAGTCCCAGGTAACTCCGGAACCTGTTACGTTTGCATAATTCGTATAGTTCGAATCACATAAAAACATAGATGACGACTCACCAATTGCAGGTTCATTCGTTTGAGTTAATTGTGCATTTAATGAGCTGAAAGTCAATAGTGATACAAAAAGTAATGTTCTTTTCATTGTTAAGTTTTTAGTTTATAAAAATAAGCAAATATGCGATAATGCCGAAATATTCATCTATATCCTCGGAAGCAATTATCTTTGACTTTCAAAACGAACGGGCAATTTAAATGGTTGGCGAAAAGAAGTTCAGACGATTAATTCCATGGATATTAGCTACGCTTCTTGGCGTTACCGGACTTATGGTATACGAAATCCGTAATTTGGAATTCGATTACGATTTTGAAAAATTCTACCCTGAAGATGATGACGATACAAGGTATTTTTTTGATATCCGAAATAAATTCGCATCAGACAATGACTTCCTTCTGATTGGAATACCGACAAATGAGCAAACATTTTCCCCTGACTTTCTGAAAAAAACGGACCGGTTTACAAGGGAACTGGAAAAAGACAGTTTGGTTAGCTATGTTCTTTCGCTTACAAATCAGGAAGAGTTCTTTTTATTGCAAGGTGGGGCTACTGCCAGAAAAAAATACATTGATTTTAATGATCTCGACAGAAAGAGAGATTCCCTTCGTGTATTTAAAAACAAAGAGTTAAGAAATACAATCATATCCGAAGATGGAAAGGCACTTGGGATTTATGTAAAACACCGCGATTTTATCTCAAAGAAAAACAGTGATAAGTTGATTCTTCATGTGCGTGCAGCAGCAGAAAAATCCGGGTTAGATAATATTATTCTGGGAGGGCGAACAGTTGGGCAGAAGTACTACATTGAAGTAATGACCAGTGAAATGTTACTGTTCTTAGGATTAAGCGCAATACTTGTGATCCTTTTCCTGTTAATTGCCTTTCGTTCAATATGGGGTATACTGATTCCGCAGGTGGTTATTTTATTAAGCCTGATCTGGTTGATCGGGGGAATGGGGCTGTTCAGGGAGCCTGTGAACATCATTCTGGTTACTTTACCATCGGTAATGTTCGTGGTGTCAATGTCCGACACGATTCACCTGGTTAGTCGTTATTTGGATGCCTTGCGCGTATCAGATGATCGCTTCGAAGCGATCATGGTAGCGATCCGCGAAGTTGGCTTGGCTACATTCCTGACTTCACTTACAACTGCTGTAGGATTTTTCTCACTCGTATTTGTCAATGTGTCTCCCGTTAAATCGTTTGGAATCGTAATGGGGATAGGAGTGTTACTGGCGTTCGTGATCACTTTTGTTACCCTGCCGATATTGTTTTATTATTTCCCGGGACCAAAGCACGTGTTAAAATCGAAGGATGAGCATTTTTGGAAGAAGCATCTGCAAAAATGGTTTGTGTTTGTATTGAATAATCCGGTTAAAATATTGTCTGTTGGAGCTCTTTTTGTTGTGGTGGGTATTACAGGAGCCATTCGGATCGTTCCGAACAACTTCCTTATGGATGATATCGACCCGGATGAACAGATCAAGAAGGACTTTACATTCATTGATGAACATTTTGGAGGCGTTCGCCCATTCAGTTTGGTTTTGACGGCAAAAGATTCAACTGTAAATCTCTGGAATCCGGAGTTGCTGCGTGAGATAGATGAGGTTGAGCAATTTTTGTCGGATGAAATTCAGGTAAATATCCGTGCTTCATTGGTTACCGCTTTAAAATTGATGAACAGGGGATCGAATTTGGGAGATAGCTCAGCGTATCAGTTGCCCACTTCCAAAAAGAAACTGCGTTCTTATCGCAGAAATCTGAAGATAGCAGAGGGAGGAAAGGTGCTCAGGACAATGTTGGATAGTACGGAGCAAATCATGCTAATCAGCGGTACAATGCCGGATGTCGGAAATCAGGAATATCAGCGTTTGAATGCCCGGTTCCAGAAATTTATGTCTGTTCACCCGATCAGAAATAAGCTCAACTATAAAGTCACAGGCTCAGCTGTTTTGATCGATAAAAACATGAGTTATCTGGCATCAAGCATGGTGAAGGGGCTCTTACTTTCGGTGGTGATTGTTGCACTTATTATAGGCTTTATTTATCGTTCAGCTCGAGTGCTGGTGATCAGTTTGATTCCCAATTTAATTCCTTTGATTGTTATTGCTGGTATCATGGGGTTTGTTGGTATCGAGCTAAAGACATCCACAGCGATAATCTTTACAATCGCTTTCGGTATAGCAGTAGATGATACGATTCATTTTCTCGGTAAGTTCAAATACGAGCTTATGAAAGGAAAGTCGGTTCTTTATGCACTGAAACGATCTTATCTGACGACAGGTAAGGCCATGATTCTCACAACCTTGATTCTGTGTTCGGGCTTCCTGTTACTTGTCTTGTCCAGTTTTATGGGGACATTCTATATGGGGATTTTACTCTGTGTAACACTGTTTGTAGCCCTTTTAGCTGATCTTACAATTTTGCCTGCTCTTTTATTACTGTTTTACCGACGTACTTCGAAGTGATTTCCAAATAGTTCTTATTTTAGCCGAAACCAGAAGTTTACATGTCTAAATCGAAGAAAAAAGAAGAGAGAGAAGTCCATTTATTGGTGGCATTCATTCCGATTGTCGTATTGGTGATACTGCTTTACTATAATGTTGTGATTTTTGGAGAGGATGCAACGTATGGTTCGAATCAGATAGCATTGTTGCTGGCTGCGCTGGTTGCCGGCATTATCGGTTTGTTCTATGGCTATTCATGGAAAAAAATCGAAAAAGGCATTGTACACAGCATTAAATCAGCTCTGCCTGCGATCCTGATTCTTCTTTTGATCGGTGCTTTGGCCGGAAGCTGGATGATTTCCGGTGTCGTACCCAGTATGATATATTACGGACTTAAAATTCTTAGTCCCTCTATTTTTCTTTTTGCAGCATGCGTTGTTAGTGCAATTGTGGCTGTAGCAACAGGGAGTTCCTGGAGTACAATCGCTACTGTGGGTGTGGCATTATTAGGAATCGGTTCGGCAATGGGATTGCATTCTGGTATGATTGCGGGAGCAATTATTTCAGGAGCCTATTTTGGTGATAAAATGTCTCCGCTTTCAGATACAACGAACCTTGCTCCGGCTATGGCAGGTACGGATTTGTTCACGCATATCCGGTACATGGGGTATACGACTGTGCCCTCGATGACAATAACATTTCTGATTCTTGGTTTCAATCACGAAGGACACGGATCTGTTGCCGGAGTTGAAAATATGCTGAATGCGCTTGACGAGAAGTTTTATATTTCGCCTATACTATTTATAGTCCCAATTGCCGTTATTGTATTGATTGTAAAGAAGGTGAATGCAGTACCTGCACTATTTATTGGTACTCTGCTGGGAGTGGTTGCAGCGATAGTGTTTCAGCCGAATATCATTAAAGAAGTAGCTGCTGTGGAGGGGAATTATCTCAAAAGCTCCTATGTTGCAGCGATGAAGGCGATGGCATTGGATACGTCTGTTACAACCAGTGATCCTGAGGTGACGGATTTGTTGGATTCCAAAGGAATGGTGGGGATGATGAACACTATTTGGCTGATCATTTGTGCCATGTCATTCGGAGGAGTCATGGAAGCTGTGGGATTATTACAAAAAATCACACATGGAGTGGTGAAATTTGTAAAATCAACAGGATCATTGATTGCAACTACAGCAGGAACCTGTGTCTTTTTTAATGCCACTGCTTCTGATCAGTATCTGGCGATCGTTGTTCCGGGAAGAATGTTTGCTGACACCTACAAGGAAAGAGGTCTTGCCCCGGAAAATCTAAGTAGGACGCTTGAAGATTCAGGAACAGTTACTTCTGTTTTGTTTCCATGGAATACTTGTGGTGCAGCGCAATCTTCTGTCCTGAATGTAATGACTGGAGAGTATTGGATGTATTCATTCTTTAATTTGATCAGTCCGGTGATGACGATCATTTTTGCCTATTTCAATATTAAGATCAGAAAAATTGCAAAACACGAGCATTGAGCGTAATTCAGTGCAAGTTGCTCCGCTTATTTTTACTAAATTTGTGCCTCCAATTCAGAAGCTATGTTTGAAAATTTAACGGATAAATTAGAACGCGCGTTTAAGGTATTAAAAGGTCAGGGACAGATCACAGAAATAAATGTGGCTGAAACCTTGAAAGAAGTTCGAAGAGCTTTACTTGACGCCGATGTTAATTTTAAAACGGCGAAAGAATTTACATCCCGTGTTAAAGAAAAGGCATTAGGGGAGAATGTAATCAGCAGTATTTCTCCAGGTCAGTTGATGATCAAGATCTGCCACGAAGAATTGGTGGAATTGATGGGAGGGAATGAGACCGACATCAATTACAAAGGAAATCCCGGAGTGATCTTAATGTCAGGTCTGCAAGGATCAGGAAAGACAACCTTCTCAGGAAAACTGGCGAACTATCTAAAGACAAAAAAGGGTAAGAATCCATTGCTTGTTGCGTGTGACGTGTACCGCCCTGCAGCGATTGATCAGTTGCATGTGTTAGGAGAATCACTTGGGATAGAGGTTTATTCCAATCGCGATGAAAAAGACCCTGTAAAAATTGCTCAGGCAGCAATTCAACATGCTCGTAGTAAAGGATTTAATGTTGTAATCGTCGATACTGCGGGTCGATTGGCGGTAGATGAGGAGATGATGATTGAGATTGAGAACGTTAAACGAGCGATCAATCCGTCGGAAACTTTGTTTGTCGTAGATTCAATGACCGGTCAGGATGCGGTAAATACGGCGAAAGCATTCAACGATCGAATCAACTTTGATGGGGTTGTATTAACCAAATTAGATGGTGATACACGTGGAGGAGCTGCTTTATCGATTAAAGAAGTAGTTAATAAACCGATCAAATTCGTCGGAACAGGAGAGAAAATGGATGCATTGGATGTGTTCTATCCTTCGAGAATGGCTGATCGTATCCTTGGTAAAGGAGATATCGTTTCCCTTGTTGAACGTGCACAGGAACAATTTGATGAGGAAGAAGCAAGAAAACTTCAAAAGAAGATCCAAAAGAACCAATTCGATTTCAATGACTTTTTGAATCAGATTCAACAAGTGAAGAAAATGGGGAATATGAAGGATCTGATGGGCATGATTCCTGGAATGGGGAAGGCAATGAAGAACGTTGATATAGATGACAATGCTTTTAAACCGATTGAAGCGATCATTTATTCGATGACTCCTGAAGAAAGGGCGCGTCCTGAAATCATCAATAATTCCCGTAAAGCAAGAATAGCAAGTGGGTCAGGAACAAATGTTCAGGAAGTGAACAAGTTGCTGAAACAGTTCGGTGATACGAAAAAAATGATGAAAATGATGAGTAACCCTAAAAACATGCGAAACATGATGGGGCAACTCAAAGGAATGGGTGGAGGTATGCCGGGAATTTAATTAAGCAAAAAGGTGACGCAGTCCGATCAATAAATTTTCTTCTTCGGCGTCAATATTACCATCGACCTTTAAAAATTGTTTGATCTCAGTCATTAAATGTTCCAGATCATCTTTGGAGTAATTGAACTTTTCCAGATTGTACATGATCTTTTGAATACTGCGATAATCGTTGTCGTGTTCGATCTCTTTGTGGATTTTTTTGTATTGGTCCTGATTGACATAGGATAAAATCAATTCTTTCTCCTCCTCAGATTCGAAAAAATTACAACGAGCCGCATAAGTCAGTAAATATGCTTTGAATTCAGCTTTTGTCCAATCGGTAGATACATTTTCCATAACGATGATTTGTAGCTAACTTACAAATAATAGAATGAAAAATGAATGACAATAATCAGGAATATCTAGGATTCCCATTTTTTTAATTCCACATGATCCGCTGAGACTTCAAGATAGGTGAAATGATGGATCCATTCCCCAAGGTTGTAATAAACAGCGTCTTCAATCGGAATTTCCAAAGGCAGGTGACGATGTCCGAATACGAAATAATCCACCTTGTGATTTTTTAGGTATTCCTTACAGAATTGAACGAGCCATTCATTTTCTTCTCCATGAAAAACTTCATCTGATTTACCTGTTTTTGCCCTACTGGTCTTGGAACTCTTTTCTGCCAGCCATATTCCGAAGTTCGGGTGCAGGCGTGCAAAACTCCATTGGCAGAATTTGTTCGCGAATACCTTCTTTAGAAATTTGTATCCTTTATCTCCGGGTCCCAAACCATCACCGTGGCCAATGTAATATTGTTTTCCGAAAAAAGTTCTTGTAATAGGTTCCCTGTACAAACTAACACCAAGCTCTTTTGGGATATAATCAAAAATCCACATATCGTGATTTCCTGTAAATAAGTGAACAGGAATTCCCCGATCGGTTAACTCGGCTATTTTACCCTGAAGCCGGACAAATCCTTTCGGGATAGCTCTTTTGTATTCAAACCAAAAATCGAAAAGATCACCCACAAGAAAAATTTCATCTGCATCTTTGGAAATATAATCCAGCCAACGAACAATTTTTTTTTCCCGTTCAAAACTACTTGTTTCATCAGGCGCACCGAGATGAAAATCAGAAGCAAAGTAAATCTTCTTGTTTTCTGGCATTAGTGTCCGAATTGTTTCGCCAATTCTCTTTTCAGATCCTCTCCTCGTACATTTGTTCTGATAATATTCCCTTCCTTATCAATAAGAACTGTGAAAGGAATGGAATGAACACCGTAAAGAGCTGCCACACGGCTACTCCATTGTTTTAAGTCACTGACATGATTGGGCCATGAAAGTCCGTCTTTCTCGATTGCTGCTAACCAGGCTTCTTTTGATCTGTCCAGACTCACACTCATCACTGTAAAACCTTCGTCTTTGTACTTGCCGTATAATTGAACCACATTTGGGTTTTCTTTTCTGCAAGGTCCGCACCAGGAAGCCCAAAAATCAAGTAATATTACCTGACCTTTAAGGTCTGAAAGTTTCATGGTTTTACCATCTGCCATCGCTTCTTCAAAATCGGGGGCAGGTTTTCCCGGAGCAAGAGGGTCATTCTTGTAAGCCTCAGCTTTGAAATAGTTCAATTGTTCCACCAGGCCTTTTACAGATGGGGATTCACCAAAACCAACCTCAAGTTGATTCACGATTGATTCGAAACTTGCCAGATCATTTTTAGGATCAACGTATTGTAAAATAGGGTATAGGGCTGCGCTGTTATGGTTTTGCGCGACAAATGTACGTTGCTGAGAAACAAAATTATTGTAAACAGCAGACATGTCACGATTTACCTGATCTTTTAATTCGGGATTATTCTGGATCAATTTTGTAGCCGAATCAGATTTCATCTGCCATTCATAACTCATTCGGATCATCTCATTCATGTTTTTAGATTCCTCAGACCCAATAATGTTGGCAAACAGATTGAGGTTTTTACCATCACCATAAACTTTGATATCCGAATTATTGCGCAGAATAAGATTTACATGTTGAGTACCGAATTTAAGTAAGTAATAATCTGCAAACGGAAGTTCAGTCGCTATGGAAAATTCGCCATTCTTATTCAATTTGGAAGAGCCATAATACTCGTAGTGATCACCGAAAAAACGTGCTAGTTGTACGGAATCCTGATCCGAGTTAAAAACTGTTCCACTTACTTTTACATTGATCTGAGCTTCCAGACCACTTGAAAAAAGGGCAATGAATAAAAGAATAGTGTACTTCATTTTTATTAGTTTTTTTATTTGTTGAAGATCTCTTCCAATTTTTGTTCCAATTCTGCTCCTCGCAATCCAACACCGATAATATTTCCGTCAGGATTCACAAGAACTGTATGAGGAATCCCTTGAAAACCATATAATTGTGGCATCGGAGATTTCCATTGTAAAAGATCGCTTACGTGTGTCGGCCAGATTAAACCATCCTTTTTAATAGCTTCAGTCCAGGCTTCTTTGTTTTCATCCAAAGAAACGGAGAAAACCGTAAAGCCTTTTGATTTGTACTTCTTGTATAAACGAACAACATTTGGGTTTTCCTTGCGACAAGGAGTACACCATGAAGCCCAGAAATCAATCAAAACGTATTTTCCTCTTTCATCAGAAAGCTTTAATTGATTACCGTTAGGGTCATTCAGAGCGATTTCAGGAGCAGGTCTTGTTCCGCCGGTATTAGCCAGATACTCATTGTAAGCCATTTCAATTTGATAGACTTGATTTGTCATCGTTGTTGCTACAGGAGAATTGACAAATTCTTTTTCGTATGCTTCGGCAACTTTTTTGAGAATTTCCAGATTTTTAGGATCCCATCCATTGAATCCCATTGCTGGAGTAGCTGAACCTTGAAGCACGATATTAAATGGATTTCCGGGATCTTTAGACATTTCCCGCAAGGAAAATGAATCCAAAGGAGCTTTGAGTTTCATAAACTTCTCATTGAGCACATCTGCGGGAAGACTATCTTTTAAGAGAAGTAGTTTCGATTGCTCCACATGAAAAGTAGCAAAAATCTTCATGTATCCGTTCATGGTTTTTGCCCATTTAGTACCGCTGATATTTGGTTCTAACTCATATTTTTCGAGTGTAGTATTCAGCTTTATTTTATCGTTAGGTACAAGAGTAAGAGGAATGATTTTAGGATTTTGATCACCCAAGCGCAATTGATACAAACCGTACCCCGGAATGTTACCAACCATAGTGAATGACCCTTCCGCATCACATTTCGATTCTGCAACACCAATAACTCCCTGCTGGCTGATAGCTTCAAGATATATCCCCATATTCTGGGCGTCTTTAATCTTTCCTGAAATCTCGAAATTATCTGTTAATTCGGTCTCGTCAGTATTGGCTTCGTTAGTATCATCACTACACGCTTGTAAGCTGAACAATGATGCGATAAACAGGAAATAAATAAGATTTAACTTCATTCTTCTAATGATTTTCGTAATAAACTGTTAGCCGCCTTAGGATCTGCTTTACCTCCGGAAACCCTCATAAGTTGCCCCATAAAGAAGCCTACGAGTTGTTTCTCACCATTTCTATAACGTTCAACTTCGGCAGGGTGTTGCTTTATTACCTCTTCAATAAAAGTCTGAATGGAAGATTCATCCGAATCCTGAATAAGGTTTAAGCTTTCTGCAACCTGTAAAGGATCAGATTCGGGATTAGCCAGCAATTCCGGGAATATTTTCTGATTGGCAATTGAAGCGGATACTTTTCCTTCGTCCACAATTTCTACCAAACGGGCAATGTTTTTTGCGGATACCGGGAATTCGGAAACTTCAAGTCCATATTGGTTCAGGTGAGATTTCACTGCTCCCATGACCCAGTTTGCAGCACCTTTGAAGTTTTTCGTTTCTTTTACAATGTCTTCATAATACAATGCAAGGTCCTTAGAATCTGTCAGATTTCGTGCATCATAGTCAGACAAGCCATACATTCCTGTGTATTTTAGAAACAATTCTCTTGGAAGTGCAGGCATTTCTTTTCGTACCTCCTCGATTTGTTCCTGTCTTACAACAATGGGAGGGAGGTCAGGTTCAGGGAAATAACGATAGTCATTTGCGGCTTCTTTGGAACGCATAGATATGGTAATTCCTTTCAAGGCATCAAAAGAACGCGTTTCCTGTGCGATAACTTCACCGGCTTCAATGGCTTCTATTTGACGGTTGATCTCAAATTCAATTGCCTTTTGTACGTTTCTGATGGAGTTCATGTTTTTAACCTCCACTTTAGTTCCGAAAACGGTGCTACCTTTCAACATTACAGAAATGTTTGCATCACAACGAAGTGAGCCCTCTTCCATGTTTCCGTCACAGATATCAAGATAACGTACCAGTTTCCGCACTTCGGAAAGATAGTTGTAGGCTTCCTCTGAACTTCGAATGTCCGGTTCGGACACGATTTCCAATAAAGGAACTCCTGCACGGTTTAAGTCGACCAAAGTATCAAATACATCTACATCGTGAATGCTCTTTCCGGCGTCTTCTTCCATGTGAATCCGCGTTAAACCGATTACTTTTTCCTCTCCGTTTTCTGATGGAATATAAATCTTCCCACCTGTGCAGATAGGGGTAGTGTCCTGTGTAATTTGATATCCTTTTGGCAGATCGGGATAGAAATAATTTTTTCGGGCAAAATGCTGATGTTCCGCGATAGCGGATTCAGTTGCAAGTCCTAATCGAATGGCATATTCGATTGTTTTTTTATTCATAACCGGAAGCGTTCCTGGATGACCTAATGTTACAGGACTCACATTTGTATTTGGACGAGCTCCATACTCATTGAGATCACTGGAATATGCTTTCGTTTTTGTCAATAGCTGCGCGTGAACTTCAAGTCCGATTACAGCCTGATATTTATCTCTGATGTTTTTTTCCATTATACACGTGCAATTAGTTCACGCATGATCGTAGTCATTTTTGGTTCTTGCTTATTAGCTACTTCAATCACATCTTCAACACTTGTTTCCTGAATTTTACCAGGGACCCCTAAATCCGTAATAATCGATATTGCGAAACATGGAATTTCCATGTGTCTGGCAACAATCACTTCGGGAACAGTCGACATTCCGACAGCATCAGCACCGATTACCCGTACATACTTGTATTCTGCAGGAGTTTCAAGTGTTGGTCCTGTTAATCCGGCATACACACCTTCTGCTACACGGATGTTGTTTTCTTTTGCAATTTCTTTCGCCAGTTCAATCATTTTGTGATCATAAGGCTCACTCATATCAGGAAAACGAGGCCCTAATTCATCAATGTTTTTTCCAATAAGTGGATGAGCAGGAAAAAGGTTAATGTGATCATTCAGGATCATGATCTCTCCGATTTCATAATCAGGGTTGACACCTCCGGAAGCATTACTTACAAACAAACGCTCTATACCGAGATACTTCATAACACGCACAGGGAATGTAACTTCTTTCATAGTGTAACCTTCGTAGAAGTGAAAACGACCTTGCATAGCAACGACGTGTTTGCCTCCGAGCTCACCAAATATCAATTTTCCAGAGTGGCTTTGAACAGTTGAAACCGGGAAATTGGGAATTTCTTCATAAGGTATTTCGTCAATGATATTGATCTCTTTCACTAATCCTCCAAGTCCCGTACCCAGTATAATTCCAATCGTAGGTTTAACTGTTGTTCTGGTCAGAATGTATTTGAATGATTCTTCAATTTTTGCAAGCATAATTTGTAATTAAGTCGTTAAATTCCTTTTCCCTGTCTATTTTAAATTTAATAGGTTGCACATACCAATTTTGAAGATCTTCGAGAAACTCAGGTATTTCCTTAAGTCGCATCAGGTCTTTTTCGGTGGTAACTATCCCTTTTTCCAAAGCTTCAAAAGTATCAAATTTTTCCCTAATTCTTAATAGATCTGCGGATGTATAGTTGTAGTGATCCGGGAATTTTATTAATTCCACGTGATAGTTTTTATTTAACTCATTTTGAAGAGGTCCGGGGTCGGCAATTCCTGTAACCAAAAGCAGGTTTTCCGGCACTGAATTCGAAGTCCCGGAGGCGCTTTCCAGTCCGGAGTACTCAATATGAGAGAAAAAAACTTTTTCAGGATTTATTCCGGACTGTTTTATATATGATTCTTTTACTGCCCTGTCGAGATCATCAGGTGCCTTTGTAAATAGGAGAATGTCCGCTCGTTTTACCCCATTCTTTGATTCTCTGAGGTTTCCAGCCGGTAAAAGATGGTCCTTGAAAAAGGGATTCTCAAAGGTAGAAAGTACGATTTGTATTTCCGCTTTTACTTTGCGGTGCTGAAAGGCATCATCCAGTAAGATACAGGCTTCCGATCGGGATCGAATATGTTCAACTCCTGTTTTTCTGTCTTCACATACAAGGCCCTTGATTTGTTCTCCGTACTTCTGCTTGTACATGAGAGGCTCATCTCCAACTTCGAGAGCAGTGGATGTTTCATTTACTTCTAAAAGCCCTTTTGTAGTGCGGCCGTAGCCTCTGCTAAGTGTATTTACTTCAACACTATTGTCTAACAATAAGCCGATCAGGTAATCAACCATCGGGGACTTTCCGGTCCCACCTACGGAGATATTTCCTACAGTAATAGATTTTCCCGGGATAGAATAGGATTTGCATACTCCGGAATCATAACACCAATTTCTAATTCCGGTGATAATCCTATAGATGAGAGCGAATGGATATAGAAAAAGGCGTAGTGTCTTCATGAGGCCGCAAGTCTGCAGCTAAGTTAAACATTATGATAGTCTGACATCTCTTGTTCGTCCGTGTAATAGAAAATTCTCACCTGAGCCGTGTCATTCAGAAAGTCTATTTTTCCAATATCAAATCGATTGATGGCCAATCCTGTTCTGGCTTGAAGATCAGCTTTCATCTCCTCATATTTGTCAGGAGTTATGAGATCGATGCGTTCGTAGGTGATCGTTTTTCTTGTTTCGTGCTTCAGGAGCCAAACATACTCCAGCCCATATACCATTACAAGTGTAGCCACATTAATTAAAGCCATTTCCGCAACTGATATTTGACGCGATGCCAAAGAATTAACTACGCTTAATCCAATAACGATGAATAAATAGGTCATCTCTTTAATATCAATGGCGTCAGTACGATACCGGATGATGCCGAAAATGGCGAACAAACCTAGCCCCATTCCCGTGTCGATATCCAGTTTTTTCAATCCGAAACACAGGAAAAATGTGATGAGTCCTATCAGGTAGTATGTAAATAAATAATCCTTTCTCTTTGTAATAGGATAATACATGAACCGGATTAATATCGTAAGCGCAACTATATTAACAAGCAATCGGAATAATAGCGTATATAAATCCTCATCAAACCATTTAAGGTCCAGAAAATGTCCGGTATCCGGATTTAATTTAAGCGATAGGAAATCAAGCAGCATTGGTGTTCATTTTTAGTTTAGCGATCCGTAGTAATTTTCTTTTAAATGAGTTGTATTTAATGTTCTCTTTTCCCAGTAATTCCACGACACCAATACAATATTTACTGATTCTGTATGGACGGATCATGTTTTTTTTCATGAGCGCATAAAAGGGCGAGTTTCGTGAAATTTTTTCCTGCTTCAATTCAGCTATAACGATATCACTCAATTCCTTCCTGATTCCATTTTTTTCGAAAGAAAGATTTACATCAATTGTCAATCGTTCATTAAGAGTTGTATTTACCAGTGTAATACGATCAAATGAATTCGAAAGGACAGCTTCAAGGTTTTCAGACATCAGCCCTGTAGAATCGATGAAGTCATGATCATTGGAGCTCAAGTTTTCATGGATATCATCAACAACAATTCTTCGCTTGTCCGTCCTCCCTTTTGTCTTGTGCTTTACTTCCAGAAAAGTCAGATTGGAATTTAAATATTTTCTAAAACGGACTTTAAAACGGTCCTTTTTCCCTCTGTGGTGGTCGAGATACAGAGATAGTTCTTTTTCGTCGAAGTAAGTACTGTTGTAGGATAGGAGTCTTTTTCCTTCAATTTCCAATATCTTATATTGGGTATTGATTTCTTTAAGTACACTTAGCAATTGATCAAGGGACATCACAAATTTGGTGTCTTGTCGATTCATCAGCCGAACGCTGTCCATTTCTTCTAAAGAAATAGATTGAAACGAATGTATAATGTTATCAAATTGCTGACTCATCATTAACGTAAAGTTAACAGAACTACTAAATAACAACGTAATTATGTTGTTAATATGATAAATCTTGTAGTATTAGTCTAATAATCCGAGGGCAATTTTCATTCGGATGATGCGCTTAACGCTTTCATTTACTTCATTTGCGAAGTTTTGATCAGACTCATATTTTTCGAGAATTTCCTTGTGTGCATGGAATGAATTTACAGGCATGAGAAGAATATCGCAGCCGGCCTCAATCGCTCTTGTGTAGCAGTGATCAACTTTTACCACACCTCCCATGTTCATGGCATCTGTCACAATTAAACCCTGAAATCCTAAGCTGTCCCGGAGAAGTTCCGTTACAATTTTACGGGATGTTGTGGCCGGATAACCGTTCGTTGAAAATTCAGGATTATTTTTCACAGCAATATGAGCGATCATAATAGAAAGTACACTATCCCTGATCAGGGGAGGGTAGTTTTTCAGTTCCAGTAATTCGCCGTCGATTACCTGAAGTGCTTTGTGTGTATCGCCGGAAACTAAGCCGTGCCCGGGAAAATGTTTGGCTGTGGCAATGATATTGTTCTCCTGAGTTACCCGAATAAATTCTTTTGAAAATGGTATGATGTTCTCCGGATTCTGTCCGAAACCACGATATCCGACGGTCCCGTTTTTAGAAACATCAACTACCGGTGCAAAGTTGTAATTTACTCCTACCTCATTGAGGTCCTCGGAAATTGTCTGTGTAGTTTCTGTTACTTCATCCAGCGTCTGAATCTCAATTGCTTTTTTGACAGGTGTTGATCCTTTCATTTTTCTATTTACCAGAGAAGGTTCCGCATCTGCGGAATACAGGAAAGGCAAGGACTTCAGGTCCTTGTTTAAGGAATTAAATTTTGTTGTCCAATCTTTGAATTCTTCTTTTGTGCCATTCAGTAATAAAACACCGCCGATCATTTGTGCCCTTGTAAGCATTTCAATTGTGTCGGCTGTTGTTCCGTATCTTCCGACAGCAGGCATGATTAATTGCCCGACCCGCTGTGATGCATCCAGCGTGTTTAAAATACTATCAACTTTAGCTGCAATCTTCTGATCATCTGAAAAGTATACTTTGGAAGGGTTTAGGGATTGTGCGAGTGCACCGATTTGAATAAGAACAAAGGCTATGAGGATTCTATACATCATTTATTAAAAACTTTATCGAGGTAAAACCCAAAATTAACCTGTTTCCACCCATCAGTTCGGTTGAGGTTAAAGGTTTTCTTCACAAGTCCTTTGTCAATAACCATGCCGAAGCCTTTAATAGGCTGGTTGAATTTTTCCTCTGTAAATTTTGATGCGACACCGAATCTAAGGTCGTAAAAATTTACCGTGTCCCCTTGTTCTTCCAGGGCATAGTATCCATTTGAGATGAATTTAAGCTTGGTTTTGTAATTAAAATGGTTCCATTTGAAATCATTCATGAGTTCCCTGTTTTTTGGGACGATATTGATGTCGTCGGGATTGAATTTATAGAACAGGGATTTGTAGCCAACATAAAAATTGGTATCGTCTTCCGTAAGGAGCATCCAGTAAAATGAAGTAAAAGGCATTGGAGTAACCATAGTGTTTTTGGCCTTAATCCCCGCTGTTTCATAGTAGTATTCAGACTTGTTGAGTATTGCAATTTTTACGGATGTTGTCCATACGAGGTATAAACTGGAATAAACAATTCCTGCCCAATTTAATCTGTGACGCCATTTGCTTTCTTTTCTTTTGAACAGTGCAATGATGAGCAGAATCATAAAAGGAACCGTGTACAGGGGATCAATTACAAAAACACTATTGAATGATATTCGCCAGTCAAGAGGCCAGAGAAACTGGGTGCCATAGTTGGTGAACATATCTAACATCGGATGTGTTATGATACTCCAGAAAAAGAGCAGCATCCATAATTTGAATGTGTATTTCCGCTTGTATAGTCTATAACAGAGCCAACCAAGAATAGGAGACATGAGTATTGCAAATAAAATGGAATGGGAAAAGCCCCTGTGGAGCAATTCACCATCGATCGGATGAGCCATGGATCGGATAATGACATCGAGATCAGGAATTGTACCTGCGATAGCACCCCATAAAGCTGCTTTGTTTCCCATCTGTTTACCTGCTACAGCTTCTGCTACGGCAGCCCCAAGTACGATCTGTGTTAATGAATCCATGTCGTAAAATTAAGGAGAACTTATTTTGACATCATGTTTTTACGTAAATTAAATGAACCTAACTTTTTTATTATGAACTACACCAGTATTAAAAATTGGGCGGAAGAAGATCGTCCAAGGGAAAAATTGATTCTTAGAGGAAGCCATACACTTACAGATTCTGAACTATTGGCTATCCTGATTGGAAGCGGAACCAGAAAACAAACTGCTTTAGACCTTTCCAGGGAGATTATTCTGAAATGCGAGAGTGATATAACTCAGCTGAGTAAAATGGAAATCAGGGATCTGATTCAGATTTCAGGAATCGGGGAAGCGAAAGCCAGCAAACTGATGGCGTCATTTGAATTGATGAAACGCGTCCAGTATAAACCTTCAAAGGAAAGAAGCACGATCAGATCGTCAAAAGATGCATTTGAACAGGTACAATTTCATTTTCTTGATCTGGGGCATGAAGAATTTTATGTCATCTTTTTAAATCGTGGCAATCAGGTGATTTCCAAAGAGCTGATTTCTAAAGGAGGCTTGAGTGGCACAATAGCAGATGGAAAGGTGATTTTTAAGAAAGCACTGGAGTTAAGAGCAAGTGCATTAATTCTTACGCACAATCATCCCAGCGGACAGTTAAGACCTAGTGAACAGGATAAAAGGCTTACCCGTCAGTTAACTGATTTTGGAAAACTGATTGATCTTCAAATCTTGGATCATCTTATCGTTTCACAGGATAATTACTTTAGTTTTGCAGATGAAGGAATGATGTAAGTGTTATTAAGGTTAAATGAAGAAGATTGTAACTATTATAGGTGCACGACCGCAGATTATTAAGTCATCTGCTCTGAGCAGGGCTGTAAATGGAAAGTACAAGACTGAGATCAAAGAAGTAATTGTTCATACCGGGCAGCATTACGATGATAATATGTCTGATGTGTTTTTTCGTGAAATGGGAATACCGATGCCGGATTACAATTTAAGTGTGGGCAGTGGAAGCCATGGAGCGCAAACAGCTAAAATGCTGGAAGGGCTGGAAGAGGTATTTCTGAAGGAAAAACCGGATGCCGTAGTTATTTATGGTGATACAAATTCCACATTGGCGGGGGCTATCGCGGCGGTGAAAATTCACATCCCTGTGGTACACATTGAAGCCGGGCTGAGAAGCTTTAATAAACGAATGCCGGAAGAAGTGAATCGAATAACTTCAGACCACTGTAGTACATTGTTGTTTACGCCTACCGATTCAGGGATCAGAAACTTGTTGAATGAGGGGTTTTCAGTTGAAAATAGAGGGAAGGCCGATCTGGATAATCCATTTGTTTTCAAATGTGGAGATATCATGTATGACAATAGTTTGTTCTTCTCGTCTGTTTCTGATGAACGATCAACTATTTTGGATGAATATGATTTGAGTCCGAACAAGTATGTTCTTTCTACGGTTCACCGTGATTCGAACACGGATATTCCAAAGAATCTGGAAGCAATATTTTCCTCATTTATGGAGATACTGGATTCTGATTCTTCAATGAAGATCGTTTTACCATTGCATCCCAGAACAAAAGGGAAGATGCAAACAAACCTGTCTGCTGAATTATTGGCGCGTATTGAAAATCAACAACGATTGATGATTATTCCTCCGGCAGGATTTCTGGATATAATTGCTTTGGAAAAAAATGCTGCTATGATTATTACGGATAGCGGAGGTTTGCAGAAAGAGGCATTTTTCTTTAAAAAGCCTTGCGTGATTTTACGTCCGGAGACCGAGTGGGTTGAAATAGTTGAGAATGGCAATGCGATTATTGCGGATGCCGATAAAGCACGTATACTATCTGCATACACGGAACTATCGAATAAGGTGGACTATACGTTCCCATCATTTTATGGTGATGGAAAGGCTGCAGAATTTATTTGTTCTTCGATAATTAACGACTTGTAGAAATATGGTACTCGTTCTTGTTGATGCGGTAACACCACGGTTAGTCTATACGTTGGATTTTATTTTCAAAGAACGTGGTATTGATTATGAGACTACCACAGCACAAATTGACTTTGAGGAAAGGGATGTCTCCTTTCGTTTAAACTATTCTTCAAGACATTCCGCTATTGCGAAGCAAATAGATCCGTGTACATTACTTCGTGAATCAATCATTCATGATATAAAAGTCGAAAAATCAGATTTTGAAGGGGAAGAGTGTTTGATGATAGATGGCAAAGTAGATCCGATTGCAGCTATTTTTTATATCCTCACGAGATTTGAGGAGTACGGTATTTCTCACACAGACCAGCATGGCCGTTTTATAGCCGAACATTCAGTTTTGATTCAATACAACTGGAATAAGAAGGTCGTATGTGACCGATGGGCTAAAAAGATCATTGAATTCATTTTTCCCGAATTATATCTGGAATCAGAATTGCGTTTTCGCCTGATGCAACCTACGCGTTTGATTCCTACGTTTGATATTGATAATGCCTACGCTTATAAAAACAAGAAGGTAGGTCGTACAGTGATGTCGGTACTGAAAGATATTATAAAGGGAAACAAATCCCGTCTGAAGGAACGGGTTGATGTAAGCAGGGGGGATCGAGATCCTTATGATACCTATGATAAGATTATCGAAGTGGCGAATCGAATGAAACAAACCCGTGTTTTCTGGTTAGTTCGTTCGAATGGAGAGAAGGATAGAAATGTACCGATTGAAAATGAAGCGCATCAACAAACCATAAAAAGGGTGTCGGAACATGCGACAATTGGGATTCACCCTTCTTATGATTCATTTGGTAATACTCTTGCGATCAAAGAAGAGAAAAAGGATTTGGAAATTGTGTTGGGAAAACCTGTTAATGCGGCACGATTTCATTTTTTACGTTTTAAATTGCCTCTTTCGTACAGGAACCTTCTTGAAGCAGGTATAACGGAAGATCATTCGATGGGATTTGCGGAAAAAGTAGGTTTCAGAGCAGGAACCGCAAGAGCATTTAGATGGTTTGATCCCGAAAGGAATGAAGTGACGGATCTGGTCATACATCCGTTTGCCTATATGGATGGGACATTAAATGAGTATATGCACCTGAGTACGGAACAATCATTTACCCTGATAAAGGAACTCTACAAGGAAGTTAGTGATTTTGGAGGTGATTTCAGGTTTATTTGGCACAATGAAACAATTAACGATGAAGGTAAATGGTCAGGGTGGTTGGAAGTATTAAATAAAACACTTGAATTGTAATGGATAAAAGAGCAACAATAATTGCAGCAGTTTTAATCTTAACAGCAATCATTCTGGGCGCATTTGGAGCACACGCTTTGAAGGAGCTTATCAGTGAAAAAAAACTACTCAGCTTTGAAACAGGAGTTCGTTACCAAATGTACATGGGAATAGCGCTTCTGACGACTGGTCTCTGGAATAATGGGAAAATTAAACTAATCTGGTTTAACCGACTTCTGGTAACAGGCTTACTGCTTTTTAGTGCATCTATCTATCTTCTTGCATTGGAAGAGGTGATGGGAACCGAATTGAAATTCTTAGGCCCTGTTACCCCGATTGGCGGAATGTTGATGATCAGTTCCTGGGTAGTATTTATCGTTAAAGTTCTGCGGACCAAAATAGATTGATTTATATACCTTTGCACCGTGAAACCACAGCAATTGAAAATAACTGTTCTTGGTTCGGGAACTTCGCAGGGAGTACCTGTAATTGCTTGTGATTGCGATGTTTGTCATTCTACAGATCCCAAAGATAACAGGCTGAGGAGTTCAATCATGATTACGATCAACGAACACAATTATGTGATTGACAGTGGTCCGGATTTCAGACAGCAAATGCTTCGTGCCCAGGTACATCGATTGGATGCCATTCTATATACGCATGAACATAAGGATCATATTGCCGGTATGGATGATGTCAGGGCGTTTAATTATCGAACGCAACAAGCAATGCGCGTGTTTTGTGATAATAGGGTTGAAGAGGCATTGAGAAGAGAGTTTTATTATGTTTTTGCTTCTGAACGATATCCGGGAGTACCAAATATAGAATTAAATAAAATTCAAAATGCTCCATTTGAAGTAGACGGTTATACCTTCACGCCTATAGAGGTACAGCATTATAAACTACCTGTTTTTGGTTACAGGATACATGATTTCGTATATATTACGGATGCAAAAACAATCTCAGAGAGTGAGAAGAAAAAAGTGAAAGGTGCTAAGGTGCTTATTGTGAATGCACTGCATCGGAGTCCGCATCTTTCTCATTTCAATTTGGAAGAGGCATTGGCTTTCATCAAAGAAGTAAAACCTGAAAAGGCATATCTTACTCACATCTCACATCTTTTCGGCAAACACGAGGAGATTTTAAGTGAACTTCCCGAAAATGTGTCACTTTGCTATGACGGACTTGAGATCGTGATCGATTAGGCGAAAAATTCTGATAAATTTGTAAAAAATTGAAGTATGGGAAATGACTTATTAAAAGGAAAA
>QKAV01000231.1 GCA_003247185.1 Crocinitomicaceae bacterium | reverse complement strand
TGTTTTGATCGTAGCTGTATTTTTATCTGCTTCAACAATAAAATCCATTCGGTTGGGTTTTCCCAAATTTAAAAAAAATTCTATCGTTTGATCTTTGATGCCAATAAATATATCACAGCCATTCTGACTGCCACACCATTTTCAACCTGATCCAGAATGATGGATTGATCAGAGTCAGCCACATCACTGGTTATTTCAACCCCTCTGTTGATCGGCCCCGGATGCATGACAACAATTTTGTTCGGCAGACTATCCAAAATATCCTTGGTTAAACCATATTGCATACTGTATTCCCTAAGTGACGGGAAATACTTAATATCCTGACGCTCCAATTGTATGCGAAGCATATTTGCCACATCACACCACTCCAGTGCTTTTCGCAAATCATGCTCTACTTTTACTCCGAGTGAATCTATGTATTTCGGGATCAGGGTAGTCGGACCACAAACCATTACCTCTGCCCCTTGCTTTTGAAGCGCATATATATTTGATAGTGCGACACGGGAATGCAAAATATCACCAACGATGACCACTTTTTTCCCTTTCACTTCCCCTAATCGTTCTCTGATGGAATACGAGTCCAAAAGTGCCTGAGTCGGATGTTCATGCGTTCCATCACCGGCATTTACCACTTTCGCGTCTATTCGTTCAGATAGAAATTTAGCTGCTCCCGGATTTGGATGGCGCATCACTACCATATCCACTTTCATGGAAAGAATATTGTTTACGGTATCCACCAGGGTTTCACCCTTTTTAACAGAGCTACTAGCCGCGGAGAAGTTTACCACATCCGCCGATAATCGCTTTTCTGCTAATTCGAATGAAAGCCGGGTACGTGTTGAATTTTCAAAGAAAAGATTAGCTATCGTAATATCCCGAAGAGAAGGTACTTTTTTAATCGGACGATTAATCACGTCTTTAAAAGCATCTGCAGTTTTAAAGATCAATTCGATGTCTCCCGGGGTGAGGTCCCTTATTCCAATTAAATGTTCTGTACTTAGTGTATTCATTCGTTCTCTGCTGGTGTAAATAAAACAACCTGATCTACTCCATCCACCTCTTTCCATTCAACCGTTACCCGTTCCTTTGACAAGGTATCGACACGTTGTCCAACGTAATCCGGTTGAATCGGTAAATGACGCTGGAAACGTCTGTCTATAAAGACCAACAACTCTACCTTTGCAGGGCGACCGAAAGCGAGCAAAGCATCAAGTCCCGATCGTATTGTTCGTCCCGTATGCAATACATCGTCCACGATAACTACGTTCTTGTTCTCTATGACGAAATCGATATTCGTTGCACTTGGAATCAACGGCATTTCTCTTCTTCGAAAATCATCTCTAAAGAAAGTTACGTCCAGGTTTCCACAAGTAATCTCATGCCCCAGAATTTTCTCGAGTGTAAATTTTAATCTCGTTAATACATTAATCCCTCTGGGCTGAAGACCTATGAGAACTGTATTTTCGAAATCACCGTGATTTTCAATAAGTTGATAGCAAAGCCTGTTAATGGTTAGTTCGAAGTGGGTTGAATCGATTATGACCTGCTGTTCCTTCACGTAGCAAATATAATAGTAAAATCGAGAAGAAATTGAATTCAGTTAAAAAGAAAAAACAGCTTTAAAAACAGATCAAAACCGTTTAATCAACAGATCATACAGTTTAGATTTTTGCCCTTTTTCCTGTGGAATTTTGATGTAGATTAGTAAGGTAGTTAGTTTGGTTAGTACAACGAATCACAAACTTGTTTTTCGTTTGTTTTTGGTTTAACAGTCTGATTTATCCTCCAATAAATCAGACTGTTTTTATTTAGTTTCCTCCCTTCTGCTTCACCTTATACCCCATTCCCTGAAGTAGTTCGGCAACTTTAGCTTTAAAATTTCCCTGAACAATAATTTCTCCGTCTTTTGCAGTACCTCCGACACCGCATTTTGATTTAAGAATTTTTCCCAGCTCCTTTAAATCTTCTTCAGCACCTACAAACCCCTCCACAAGCGTTACTTCTTTTCCGCCACGTTGTTTTCGGTCAATCGATACGTAAAGCAATTGTTCGGAAGGCTCCAATGTTTCTTCCGTACTTTCTTCATCAACTTCATAAGAAAAGTCAGGATTCGTTGAATAGACAATATTCTTTCTGTTCTTCTTCGACATGCTATTATAGATTTAGTGGCTAATATATGTAATCAACTCCAAAACAGGACTAGCCTATGCCTTTGGACATTTTTTACAAAAATCGCCATTTTTCTTGTACTTCTTGCAGCACTTCTTCTTCTTGCAGGCTGAGTCGTACTCAAAACTAATTAATGGCTTTTCGATTGATTTCATCTATTTAGAATAATTCTAAACAAATATACTACATTCATTCTAAAATACGGATGGCACTTTTAAATGTATTGACATGGGCATCCACAATATCCGAAATCTTTTTGCTGTAGCCCCCTCCCATTGTACAAACTACCGGAACACCAAGTTCTTTGGCAAAAAGAAAAACCATTTCATCTCTTTCCCTTGCACCATTCTTTGTTAAACCCAATTTTCCCAATTTATCAGTTCCCAGTACATCTACCCCACATTGATAGAAAACAAAATCCGGGCGCAGTTCTTTGAGGGACTTTAACTCATCATTCAAGACAGACAGGTAGCTTTCATCATCAATGCCGTCGTTCAAATGTATGTCTCTGTCCGAACGCTCCTTATGTAAAGGATAATTGTTCTTTCCATGCATACTGAATGTATACACGCGGTTTTCCTGTTCAAACATCTTTGCAGTCCCGTTCCCCTGATGTACATCCAGGTCCAGGATCAGAATATTTTTACAGAGCTGATTTCTCAACAGATATTCGGAAGCAACAGCCTGATCATTCAACATGCAAAAACCTTCTCCGCCGTCCCTGTATGCATGATGTGTACCTCCTGCAATGTTCATCGCAACTCCCTCTTTAAGTGCGTACAGAGCACAGTTTTTCGTGCCCTCCATTATGATCAGCTCACGCTGAACAAGTTCCTCCGTATGGAGGAAACCTGTTTTCCTTTGTTCTTTAAGAGTAAGCCCGAGCGAAATGAAGCGTTGAACATAGTCCGGATCATGTGTTTGAATCAGTTCATCAATAGCAATAGGCTTATTGCTAAAAAAATCACTTTCAGCCACTACACCTTCATACAGCAACTGCTTTTTAATCAACTCATATTTTTCCATCGGAAAACGATGGGGTTCAGGTAATTGAATACTGTACAGATCGTGATAGGCTACTTTCACCCTATTTTCTGTTCAATTCAACTGCGAAAGAACACAGAATCATCTCGTCATTTATCTCCTGACGTGACACCTTTATTTTATTTCCGGTTTTGATCCTCGTAATAAGTAATCCCAATCCGGAACCATGTCCTTTTTCGAAAAATTCTTTATCAAGCGCGTCATTGTACTTTTGAACAAGTGTTTCCTGATCATACGAATTGATCTTTTCGATATACAATTCCAGACCTTCATACCCATCCTTATCCACGAGATTTGCGACTTCCAATAAATAATTATTCTCAGATTGAACTATGAGCAAATACCCCAGCTGACGTCCACGTTCATCTCTCAATCCATGTTGCCGGATATTTTTCATTCCCTCGATGAGGATCGTAAACATCCGCTTGATAACATCCTTTGAGTCTCCTGCACTAATCATGTAGGATTCGATGCGTTCTGAAATATCCGAAATGAAATCAATTGAAAATTCTCCAAAATGGGACAATATAATTTTAGGATATCCCATGTCTCTGAGAAATTCTTGTCTATCCAGACAATTCATTCTCACAGTACCATGTATCGACTGTTTATATTCCCCCAATTCGATCATCACTTCAAAAGTATTGATACAATTCCTTTCAGATCATCCACTCCCGCTTCTCCGGTTTCAATCACGTAATAATATGATCCTACCGGCAGTTTTTCTCCATTAGCCTGATTTGTTCCATCCCATGGATTTGAACTGTACATATCTCCATCTATTGATAAATGTTCATAAACCAGGTTACCCCATCGGTTATATATCATAACATGATTATTCGGGTATTTCTTATCCAGATCCTGAACTATCCAGAAATCATTCACTCCATCATTGTCAGGTGTGAATGCAGTTGGAATCACCACATCATCGCAATTTGCAATTTCAATTTTCACAGATGAAGCTGCACTTGTACATCCATTTACATCTGTTTCCTGAACATAATAAATGGTTACTCCCGTCACATTATTTGGAACCAGAGTACTTCCTGTACCAATCATGTTCGTAAGCGTAAGATCAGAATACCAGTTCAATGTTCCTCCGGTACCTGTTGCATTCATTGCACTTAATGCATCACCATCACAATAAGTAGTATCTGCACTTACGGACGGTGCAGCCGGAGTAGGATAAATTGTAAGGTTCAACGTAACCACACTGTCACATCCGTTTGATGCCCCTCCTGTGATTGTATAGGTCGGTGTATTGGTGGACGCGGTATAAACATTCCCATCAATCCACATATAGCTACTACAAGCTGATTGCACATCAATTCCTGTTGTAGGATTATTAATTGTTAAATCCAGAGTAACAATGCTATCACATCCATTTGATGCTCCTCCTACAATTGTGAATGTTGGCGTATTGGTTGATGCACTATAGGTATTCCCG
>QKAV01000179.1 GCA_003247185.1 Crocinitomicaceae bacterium | reverse complement strand
ATAGAAGAGGAGTATTGATCGGTTTTATTTCATTGGTGATGTCCCAGTTTTTAAAAGAAGGATCTCTCCAGATGTTGGCCCATGCATAGAACAGCGCTTCTGTCTTTTCGCCGTGATATTTTTTTAACCCGTCTAATTTTCCTGCTTCATACGCTTTAACTGCCGGGGATACGCCCGCTATAGTTTCAGGTTCGTTAATGACATGCGCGGCAAGCGTAATAACAGCTTTTATCTTTTCAGGAAAATGAGCGGTGTAGAGCAGCGCAATGGTTCCGCCATCCGAATGTCCAAGTAAAATAAATTCTTTGATCTTAAAGCTTTCCGAAAGAAAGGTGATAAACTCAGGAAGTTCTTTTAGAGCGTAATTATGGAGATAGTCGCTTTTCCTCTCACCGGGTAAGGCAGGAGATTGGCCATGTCCGGTTCTTTCATAAATTATTCCGGGAAGCTGGAGTTGCTGACATAGTTCCTCCGGAAAAGATTTCCATTGCCCGATACTTCCTAACGCTTCATGCAGAAAAAGAATTACGGTCTCACTTTTCTGCTTATCATTTACCCAGGTGTAATTTAATTCGGTAGACATTGTGTTGCATAAAAAAGGACGCCTAAGCGTCCTTCCTGATTATTTTACTCTTTCGACGTACACACCGGTGCGTGTATCGACTTTGATCACTTCTCCTGTATCAATGAATAACGGAACTTTAATTTCTGCTCCGGTTGCAATTGTTGCAGGCTTCATTGTGTTTGTAGCAGTATCACCTTTAATTCCAGGTTCCGTATAGGTAACTTCAGAAATAATGTGCATTGGTAATTCAAGAACCAATGGTGCTTCTTCTTCCGCGTGGAACAAGATGCTACAAACCATTCCTTCTTGCAGGAACTCAGGCTTTTCGATCATCGAAGCAGGGATGTTTACTTGCTCGAATGTCTCATTGTTCATGAAAACATATTGATCACCTTCCTGATATAGATATTGATACTCACGATTCTCGATTCGTACGATCTCGATTTTATGTCCCGCAGAAAAGGTATGATCCAAAACTTTACCGCTTTCAATCTGACGCATTTTAGTACGTACGAAAGCTGGTCCTTTTCCTGGTTTTACATGTTGAAATTCGATAATCTGAAAAAGTTTATCGTTATGCTTAATACATATTCCGTTCTTAATATCAGCTGTAGTTGCCATAATCTCGTTTTTGTTGCGCGACGAAGATAAGGATTTAATCCTAATTAGGCATTTTCAATATTCAGGTAAAGTTGGCATCTTTGCACCATGGGTTGGGATGAAATAATGAACTACGAGTTATTCAGTTTGGGTAACTTTAAATTACTCACTGGAAAACTGCTTCTTGGAGTTATCGTACTAGTGGCGACATGGTTTATCCTTGTCTTGCTGAAGCGAACGATCACAAAACCTCGTTTCATGATGGATAAGATCGATACGAAAAGGCGTATGTCGATCTATCTGATTCTAAAGTATTTCGTCTGGATTATCAGTCTCGTTGTCTTTCTGGATGTGATCGGAGTTAAACTTACGGTACTTCTGGTTGGGTCTACAGCATTACTTGCTTTACTTGGATTAGGACTACAAAATATATTTACAGACCTCGTTTCCGGCTTGTTTCTGCTTTTTGAAGGTACGATTAAGATCGGTGATATTCTGGAAGTTGACGGAGTAGTTGGAAGAGTGAAAGAGATTAACCTGAGAAGTACAGAGTTAATTACACGGGATGACATGTCCATCATCATGCCTAATTCAAGATTTATTGTGGAGAAGGTGGTGAATTGGTCGCACGACCAGGAAGATGTACGGTTTAAAGTAGGGGTTGGGGTAGCCTATGGATCAGATGCGGAAAAAGTGGTGGAAATTTTGATCAAAGCGATGGGAGAGATCAAAATGATATCGAAAAAACCTACTCCCTTTGTACGATTGGTAAATTTCGGGGATTCGTCTATTGATTTTGAAATGATATTCTGGACGAAAGATCCTTTTCGAATTGAGAATACCAAATCTGAATTACGAATGAAGGTGTACAAAATGCTGGCAGAAGAAGGTATGGTCATTCCTTTCCCTCAACGAGATCTTCATATTCAGGGAATTGATAAATTGTTGGGAAAGCAGGAAGATCAGTAATTACCTGATTTTCTCATTTTAGCTTCGAAATCAGCAACCTTAGTGTCCGGTACAAAAAGGAAGTCACCTTGTTCTTTTTGCTTACCTGATTCTTTCACGATTCTGAAGTCCGCGATTCCATATTGTGTGTAGCCTAACTCAGCGAAATAAGCGAACATATTCTCCTCGTTTTCCGGACTAATCTCAATCTGAATAATCGGTTTTTTAATCGCGATTACAGACTTTATCTCTTGAAAAACGACCCATTCATAGCCTTCAATATCACACTTGATGTAGTCGATTCTGTCCAGAGCTCCCAGGAGTTCCGAACCAACGAATACATCAACATCTTGCGTCTTGTGCAGCTTTTTTTCTTCTTCACTTCGGGCAACGTGAGGAAGTCCGGTTCGCATTACACCATCTGTTTCCGGCATAACCATGGTTAGTGTTCCCTTTTCACTTCCGAGGGCACAATTCATGACCGTTACCTGTGGGAATTTTGTCAGAAACTTCTTCAATACATCATAAAAAGGCGGAATCGGCTCAATAGAAAGAACTTTTCCGTTTGGTGTCAGCCGTGCAAAATTCTTGGAGAAATATCCAAGATTGGCTCCGATATCTACAATGCTGTAATCAGGTTTGATAATAGACCTGATCATGTAATGGTATTTATATTCCTTATTTTTCTTTAAGAATCCGAGGTCATACATCAGGTAAAATGACCGGTGCATTGCTCTCAGAAATAATCGCTGAGGCAATAATTTGAACAGTATGCGTTTGATGGTTTTCATCGCAGCCGAAATTACTGTTTATCTTCCAAATAATCTCTATTCTTCATGTGTTTGACATTATAAATAGTACCTTTATAAGATGATAAAGCCAACATGATTGGTTATTTTATCTACTTCGAAAGAAGGACCCGTGCGTAACAATTTGAAGCTTAGGAACTAAATCTTAAGGCGAGTCTTTGTAACCGGATGAAAGGCCTCAATCTTCGGATTTCTTAATTGAACGGAGGAATTCAGAACTTTACGGCAAACCTAAACGTGTTAATTGAGGCTTCAATTAACAAGGCGTGCGGGTTTTTAATTAAAAAGCCTCCATTTTCAGGAGGCTTTTTGTTATAGTTTCACAATTGAGCTTGTCCAGGCTTTTCCTTTTTCTGAACTCAGATGAATGAAATATTCTCCGGGAAGTAGTTCACTCATATTGATTTTATGAACGAGATGCTCAAGAGGGGTACGCAGTACAATTCGACCATTCATGTCTCTTATCTCTAATGTGAACGGATCGGATAGTTCGCTTAATTCTATTGTAAGAATATCAACTACCGGATTAGGATAGAGTTTCACATTTGTATTTTGCAGTTCTGAAATACCGGCAGTAAATGTTACATTGATTGTATCAGAAGCGGTACATCCATTGGCATCGGTTACTTCAACCCAGTAAGTTCCATTCGTGCCGACAGAAATTGTTTGGCTTGATTCGGAGGTACTCCAGTCGTAAGAAACGAATCCTGCTCCTGCATCCAGTAGAACCGGAGGATTTAATTGTGTGATGTCTGCTCCGAGGTCTACGGTAGGTAATGCATGAATTGTAATATAGGCCGTGTCCGAATCGGAACACCCATTGGCATCGGTTACCGTAACAGTGTATTCCCCTGTACTTGCAGCTGTATGCTGTTGTTGATTGTCTCCGTCTTCCCATAAGTAGGTAAGTCCCGGATTTCCGGCATCCAGTATAACAGCAACTCCACATGAACTTTGATCGGTGCCTAAATCCACTGTAGGGTTTGGATTTACAGTAACTGTTATGGTATCAGATTCTGTGAAGCATGCCGGGTTCAAAAGATCATAAATCGTAGCATAGTAATCTCCGGCATTGGTTACTTCGATACTCTGAGTAGATTCAGTAGTATTCCAGGTATAAGCAAACCCACCTTGCGCCGTAATCAACAACGTATCTCCGTCACAGAATGTACTGTTTCCGTTCAGGGTAAGAACGTCAGTCGCATAGTCACCAACGGTGATAAAATTAGCCAATGTGATGGTACTGTCCTGCAAGGTCAAAGTGTCGGTAATTGTCAATGTGACGTCATATACACCAGGGGTAGAGTAAATGTGCGTTGCGGCAGAGTCAGGGCTTGTTCCCATATCGCCAAAATTCCACGTATATTCATCACCATCGATACTACTATTGGTAAATATCACTTCATCTCCAATACAAATCATCGTGTTTTGGGCCCCAAAATCAGCAATAGGGAGTGAAATTTTCTCAAGCGTATCTGTAACCACAGAACTCCATTTTCCACTAACATCCTTAAATTGGAAGTGAATCTGATGAATCCCATGAGGTATTTGCGTGAAATCAAGATCCATATTCAGTAATAATGGATTTACTGGGGTCGCCAGTAAGGTCTGTGTCTGATTGGCAAAATCATTATCAATCCAGTAGCGATACGCATCAATTTCCGCTACAATAGGTGTGATGTCTTCGAGTTTCAGGAAGAATTTGCTAATTATGGAACTCCATTTCCCCTGATCGTCTTTATAACGCATGTTGAGAACATGTAATCCGGTAGTCAGT
>QKAV01000209.1 GCA_003247185.1 Crocinitomicaceae bacterium | reverse complement strand
CAAAAAGAGCACAGGATTTTAAGTCCGGCGTGTCTACCAATTCCACCATCCGAGCATCCTGTTTAGGAATAAAAAAGGAGCACGAATGCTCCTCTTTTGAGCGAGAAACGGGATTCGAACCCGCGACCCCAACCTTGGCAAGGTTGTGCTCTACCAACTGAGCTATTCTCGCAAGAGTTTCAATTCACCTATCCTTCGTTTAGGACGGGCGACAAATGTAATAAAGATTTTTAAAATTAGGTAGAGGGGAGCAAATTTTATTGCCTATTGGATGTTCACGATACACGTTGCCAGATTCCAATTGCTTTTTTTGTCTTCCGTATAAGTCATGAATTCAATATAGTCTCCTGCTTTCAGAGAATCGCCAAGAGAATTTACATAAGGAATCAGGTATTCCGTGGAGTCAACCAACGAAATTTGTCTCTCTTTGCTGATGTATATGCGATTGACAGAAATAACATTATTGTTGGAGTGAAGCCGGGCGTCAACCAAAGTGAAATCCAGTTTTTTGTTGTCAGATGTCTGGAAAGTTAATTTGACGCTTTCTCCCGGAGATGCATATAATTTATCAATTTGAATTGCAGATAACGGTTTGGATTTATCGCAAGCAAATAAAGCCAACGCTAATAGAGGAATAATAAACAGTTTCATAATGGGTCCTTTTAAGGACTAATGTAGAGACTTGATTGTTGTAAACCAATAGATTAACTGTTAATTAAATCCAAATTAACCTCCGGTCAGTTTTTTGATTTCGTTCAGTTTCATCAATGCTTCCACAGGTGTAAGGGTATTGATGTCAATACTTACCAGTTCTTCACGAATCTGCTCCAGAACCGGGTCGTTCAGCTGAAAAAAGCTTAACTGCATGTTATCTGCACCAACAGGTTCTTCTGCTTTGGCTTTTTTCTTCGTTCCTTTTTTCTGAACAAATTCATGCGATTGTTCCAGTTGAAATAGCATCTCTTCGGCACGATCCAGAACCTGTACAGGCATTCCGGCTAATTTCGCTACGTGAATACCAAAGGAATGCTCGCTTCCTCCTTCCTGGAGTTTTCGGAGGAAAAGAATCTGTTTTCCAACTTCTTTTACCGAGACATTAAAATTCCGGATTCGTTTGAATTTCGCCGTCATCTCATTTAACTCATGGTAATGTGTAGCGAAAAGGGTTTTTGCCCTGAATTTCGGGTGTTCGTGTATGAATTCAGCGATTGCCCACGCAATGGAAATACCATCGTAAGTACTTGTTCCCCGTCCAATTTCATCCAGAAGGATTAAGGATCGGTTAGATAAATTATTCAGAATACTGGAAGTCTCATTCATCTCAACCATGAATGTTGATTCACCCGAAGAAATATTGTCGGAAGCTCCAACTCGTGTGAAGACTTTGTCAATCAGGCCGATGTTAGCAGAAGTTGCCGGGACGTAAGATCCCATCTGAGCCATAATACAGATGAGTGCAGTTTGGCGCAATAAAGCACTTTTACCGGACATATTCGGACCGGTAATCATCATAATCTGCTGCTTCTCATTATCCAGATAAACATCGTTTGAAATGTATTGTTCGCCATCCGGAAGCTGCTTTTCAATCACCGGGTGACGTCCTTCCTTGATATCAATAACCAGTGATTCGTTGATTTCAGGGCGTGCATAATCATTTGCTCCGGCTGTTTCGCTAAAGCTTACGAGACAATCGAGTTGAGCTATCAGATTGGCATTGAATTTTATGGATTCAATATAGTCGCACATTCCGTAGATCAGATCACTGAGCAATTTGCTTTCAATGGAAAGAATTTTTTCTTCTGCACCAAGAATTTTGCTTTCGTATTCCTTTAATTCCTCTGTGATATATCGCTCTGCATTAACCAGCGTCTGTTTGCGGATCCATGTTTCAGGAACTTTGTCTTTATGCGTGTTTCTAACCTCAATGTAGTATCCGAAAACATTGTTAAAACTGATTTTGAGGCTGGAAATTCCCGTAGCTTCAATTTCCCGTTCTACAATCGCATCCAGATGATCTTTACCTGAGAAAGCGATTTTTCTCAGTTCATCCAACTCTTCGCTAACCCCTGTCCGTATAATTTCCCCTTTTCCTACTGCAATAGCAGGTTCCTCCACTAATGTTGCTTCAATGGATCGCAGTAAATCTTCGCAGGGATTAATCTGATCGGCAATTCTGTTGAGAACAGGAGTGTGATATCCTTGCAAGTTGTTCTTTATAGGGTCAAGCTGGTCAAGCGTCCTTTTGAGTTGGATAATCTCTTTTGGGTTAATCTTGGTAACAGCTATTTTTGATACGAGTCGTTCCAGATCATAAATTTCTTTCAGTCGCTCACCTAATTCAAAAGAAGCTTCTTCATTTTTCAGAAAGGCATCAACTGCAGATAAGCGCTCTTCAATCGGTTTCGCATCCTTTAACGGAAGAAGTACCCATCTTTTCAGCATTCGCCCTCCCATAGGAGTTTTGGTGCGATCCAGAATGTCGATCAGGGTAGTAGCGTTTTCATGTGGCGAACTCACAAGTTCCAGATTCCGGATTGTAAAACGATCCAGCCATACATACCGATCCTCTTCAATTCGGGAGATACCTGTAATATGTCCCAATCGATCATGCTGGTTTTCGCTCAGGTAATAAAGTGCGGCACCTGCAGCAATAATACCATTGTTTAATCCCGTTATACCGAAGCCTTTTAATGATTTTGTCCCGAATTGCTTATTCAGACTTTCTGTCGCGAAATCATCAGTAAAAACCCAGTCTTCCAGGCGGAATGAGTAATGTTTGTTTCCGAACAACTGATCAAATGCTGCGGAATCTCTTTTGTTGTATATGATTTCCGTAGGTTCGAAACTTTGCGTGAGTTTTTCGATATAATTTTTTGATCCTTCGGTAACCAGAAACTCTCCTGTAGATACGTCCAGAAATGAAATTCCGATAATATCCTTGTTAAAATGAACGGCGCACAAAAAATTATTCTTCTTGGCATCTAGAACCTGATCATTAAATGAAACTCCCGGGGTTACAAGTTCCGTTACGCCACGCTTTACAATGGTCTTCGTCATTTTTGGATCTTCCAACTGATCACAAATAGCGACGCGCTGACCGGCTCGGACAAGTTTTGGAAGATAGGTGTCCAGAGAGTGGTGTGGAAATCCTGCTAATTCCAGCTTTGACCCCCCATTATTTCTATTCGTTAATACGATTCCGAGTATTTTGGCAGTAATAATGGCATCTTCTCCAAATGTTTCATAGAAGTCGCCAACACGAAAAAGGAGCAAGGCTTTAGGGTGCCTTGCCTTAATCTCATTGTATTGCTTCATTAACGGAGTTTCCTTATTTTTCTGAGAATTCGCCAATTCGATCTATTTTTGCAGTTTGAAACGATAAAAATAGAAGGAAGCTTCTAGCTTGCCAAAGGTTCCTTCACCATCTTTTCCACAATATGAACAGAAAGCTGAAATTATGGGAGTTAGAGCGCTTGTCTCCTGGGGATTTTCAGGAGCAGAAGAAGTTTCCTGTAATTGTCTTGCTCAATGATATTCGGAGTTTAAATAATGTCGGTTCTTTTTTCAGAACGGCAGATGCTTTTAACATAGAACGCATTATTCTTGGAGGAATTACTCCATGTCCTCCACACCGGGAAATTCAAAAGACAGCTTTAGGTGCAACCGAAACAGTGCAGTGGGAACATGCGGAAGACTTGCTCGAAACAGCAGGTAATCTGAAGAAGGAAGGCTATGTACTGTGCAGTATTGAGCAGGCCGAAGAAGTTGTTTTGTTGCAGGATATCCATAATCTTCCCGGAGAAAAATATGCGCTTGTTTTCGGAAACGAGGTCGATGGAGTGGATCAGAATATCATAGATTTATCCGATCACGTAATTGAAATACCACAATTTGGAACCAAGCACAGTTTGAATGTTTCTGTTTGCGCAGGAATCGTTATGTGGGAATTTGCGAAGAGATTTATTCATTAGATTTTAGCATTTAGCCATTAGTATCGCAAGATTTTCCCACTAGACTTAGCAATTAAGATAAATTGACATGATGTTGCTAACAACTAATAGCTAAACTCTAATTGCTAACTAGCTAAACTCTAATTGCTAACAACTAACTGCTAATAGCCAGCAACTAACAGCCAACATCTAACTGCTAAACACCGAAACCTAATTATTACCACCCTCCATCTTCACTTTATACTTGGTAATTAATCGAATAATGGACACAACTTCATTTCTCATCTCTTCTCCTTTCGAAATAGGAATCAATCCTACTGATGAAGAGATTTCTAGTTGAGTTTCTATCTCATGAGCAGACCCAATTGCGATTTCAAGAAACCTTGCAAAATCTTTATTTGTTCTACGTGATGCGCCTTCTGCGATGTTCGACGCAACAGACACAGACGCTCTTCTAAGTTGACTGGTCATTCCAAATTTTTCATCATCTGGAAAATCCTGTGTTACTGAGTATAAATCAACAGCTAACTGTACACTCCGTTTCCAAAACTCGAACTGCCTGAAATCTCTCATATGAATAGTGTTTATTATTTAAGTTAATCAAATTCATCATCTAAAAAACACATTGGCTTGAATAACCTTTAATAATTTGTTTCAACTAACTTCTAAGTGCCAAACTCTAACAGCTAAACTCCAAACTCTAATTGCTAACTACTAAAACCTAACAGCTAATATCTAACAGCTAAAACCTAACTACTAAAATCTAACAACTAATATCTAACCACTAACCACCAACATCCAATACCTAACCAAAATCATAGTTTATTTCCTGAGAGGTTTATTACTTTTGCGGATAAAATTGAATGAAATGATCAAAACGGATATCATCATCATTGGGGCAGGACCAGTTGGACTTTTTACGGTTTTTGAAGCCGGACTTTTAAAATTACATTGTCATTTGATTGACTCGCTGGCACAGCCGGGAGGACAATGTTCAGAAATCTACCCTAAAAAGCCGATTTATGATATACCTGGTTTTCCATCCGTTTTGGCGGGTGAACTGATTGACAACCTGATGGAGCAGGCTGCACCATTTAAACCCGGATTTACATTGGGAGAAGCGGCTGTATCTATTGATAAAATAGACGAAAACACCTTTGTTGTTACTACGGACAAGGGAACAAAACACGAGGCTCCAATCGTAATGATTGCAGGTGGATTAGGCGTTTTTGAACCGAGAAAACCGCCTATTGATAACATCACGGATTTTGAAGATAAAGGAGTTGAATACATCATCAAAGACCCTGAATTGTACAGGGGAAAAAGATGTGTTATTGCCGGAGGAGGTGACTCTGCATTGGACTGGGCGATTCATTTGGTGGAAAATAATATCGCATCTGAAGTGTCTTTAGTGCATAGAAGTGCGTCGTTCCGCGGACATCTGGACTCCGTACAAAAAGTAATCGATCTTGCTGATGAAGGAAAGATTAATCTGATTACAGAGGCGGAAGTTGTAGGGTTGAACGGTGGAAATAAATTGGAAAGCGTTGTGATTAATCATCAGAAGGATGGAGAATTGGTGAAGGAAACGGATCATTTTATTCCATTATTTGGGCTTAAACCAAGTCTGGGACCTATTGCCGATTGGGGGTTGGAAATAGATAAGAGTGCAATCAAAGTGGATACGACGGATTATTCAACAAATATCCCTGGGATCTATGCCATTGGTGATGTGAATACATACGAGGGTAAGTTGAAACTGATCCTGTGTGGTTTCCATGAGGGAACACTTGCGGTTCAATCTGCTTTTGCAAGAATCCATCCGGAAAAGAAAAATGTATTGAAATATACTACTGTTAATGGAGTGCAGGGATTCTAAGTAGATTCCTGACGGTTACTATTTTGTATATTTGATGCATGAGCCGCCGTACGGTAAATGCTGTTATCTTATTAGGAGTGCTTTCTGTAGCAAGCATCCTTATTGTTCAGGTATTCTGGATCAGGAAAACTACATCCCTGCAGGAAAAGAATATTGCTATTCAGCAAAAAGAGGACTCCCTGAATTTAATTCATTTCACAGAACAGGTGCACATTTCTCTGCGCAATGTGCTGGAGGCCATCTCTACACACAGAGCAGACAGCTCTGACTTGTATGGTGCCGTTAAGATGGTGCGCCCGAACTATTATACGGTTGATATCAACGAAGAATTACATCCGTATTACCTGGAAACCTTGCTGAAACGCGAGTTCTATGAGCAGAACGTCCAGGAGAGCTTTCAATATGGAATTTACGACTGTTTCACGGATTCTATTGTGTTTGGAAACCTGATCAAATACACGGAGAACTCTCTTTATGAACCTGCTTCGGATACCGTTATGGGGATCACATCGCCTGATATGTCATGGAAAAAGGACGGGCATTACTTTACAGTGTATTTTCCGGACGTTCTGATTAAAAGCGGGGTAAATAAAGGGGGCTCATATTCGCCGTATGTCTATCTGACGATTATCGTGGTGTTGGTAATGCTGTTTTTCAGTTACGCGGTTTCCGTGATATTGAAGCAAAAACGACTTTCGGAAGTAAAGACGGATTTCATTAACAACATGACGCATGAGTTGAAAACTCCGATTTCCACAATAGGGTTGTCAGCTGAAATGATCATGCGCGCAGATGTGCAGAAAGAACCGGAACGCATTCAGCAATATGCGGGCCTTATCTTTAAGGAAAACAAACGATTGCAAAGTCAGGTGGAGCGCGTGTTGAATGTAGCCAAACTGGATAAAGAAGCAATTTCCTTGAAAAAGGAGCCGTTTGATATGCATGAGTTATTGGAAGAAGTAAAAGAGAATTTTGAGTTTAACCAGACTGAAAAAGGAGGGATTATTCACCTCGAACTTCATGCAGAGCAGTTTGAGATTAATGTCGATCCGGTCCATATTTCAAATGTGGTATTTAACCTGCTGGACAATGCAGTAAAATACTGTTCGCAAAATCCGGAGATAAGAGTGAGGACTTCAAATGAGAAAGGGTTCTTTGTCTTGGACGTGGAAGATAACGGCATCGGAATCAAACGCGATGATCAGAAGATGATTTTTGATAAATTTTACAGGGTTCCGACCGGTAACCTGCATGATGTAAAAGGATTTGGTCTTGGCTTGTACTACGTGAAATTGATTGTTGATGCACACGGGGGGAATATTTCACTGAAAAGTATCCCTGGAAAAGGAACTACGTTTTCAGTTCGACTTCCACTCAAATGACGTTATTTTTTTGCGTAGCGCTCTAATTCCGTTACCGGTTGCGGATAAAGTCCGTCCCTGCCAATATGCTTCCCTTTTTTGTACACAATAATCCGTTCGGTCGGGAGAATGCCTTCCATCTGAGCGTCAACAAGGTAATACTGATCCGCCTCAAACATCACGGTATAAGTGCCATGCATTTCATGAGATCCGATTTTTATTTTGATTTCGTCTTTGAAAAGATCGACATAGATTGAAGTCTCAGCCACATCAATCAGTTTATTTGCTTCCTTGTAAGTGTATGGGGCGATAGTTCCTTTGTACTTACCATAATATTTGCGCTTTAAAACGGTTTCTTTCTGTGAAAAAGAGACGCCGGTGAGCAAAATAATTACCAGTGTAAAAACAAAACGTTGCATGATTTAAAAGTAAACAATTCAACGGATAAATTACTTTTTATTAACGAAAAGCCCCACTTACCCACAATTGCTTTATCGTTCATTCAATTTACACTATTTTTAAATGTTCAATTAATTTCTGATGAAACAATATCACGATTTATTACAGCATATTTTGGATAATGGTACTAAAAAGGAAGATCGTACCGGTACGGGTACAATTTCCGTTTTTGGTTATCAAATGCGTTTTGACCTGTCTGAAGGGTTTCCTTGTGTCACAACAAAAAAGCTTCATTTGAGATCAATCATTCATGAACTCCTATGGTTTCTCCAGGGAGATACCAATATTAAATATCTGAAAGATAATGGTGTAAGAATCTGGGATGAATGGGCGGATGAAAACGGTAATCTTGGACCTGTCTATGGTTATCAGTGGCGCTCATGGCCCGATGGTCACGGAGGTACAATCGATCAGATTATCAATTTGGTTAAGGCAATCAAACGGAATCCCGATTCACGTCGTCATATCGTTTCTGCCTGGAATGTCGCAGATGTTGATAATATGGCACTTCCTCCTTGTCATACGCTCTTTCAGTTCTATGTGGCAGACGGAAAGTTGAGTTGCCAGCTTTACCAAAGAAGTGCAGATACATTCCTCGGAGTTCCTTTCAATATTGCTTCGTATGCATTACTTACCATGATGATTGCGCAGGTGTGTGATTTGCAGCCGGGAGATTTCGTGCATACGTTTGGTGATGCACATATCTACAGTAATCATATTGATCAGGTGAAATTACAATTGACAAGAGATTTTCGTCCGTTGCCAACCATGAAGATCAATCCTGATGTTAAAGATATTTTCGAATTCAAGTATGAAGATTTTGAGTTACTCAACTATGATCCGCATCCACATATCAAAGGCGAAGTGGCTGTTTAGTCTCCTTGTTGCTTTTTCACTTCAGGCGCAAAAAGACGTTTCGCTTCTTTTTGTGGGAGATGTGATGCAGCATGACGGACAGATTCAGGCCGCTTACAATGAAACCACGGGGGAATATGAGTATAGCGACGGATTTAAGTTTGTAAAGCCGATCATTAACAAGTACGATTTTGCAGTTGCAAATCTGGAGGTGACGCTGGCAGGAAAACCGTACAAAGGTTATCCGCAGTTTTCAGCGCCGGATCAACTGGCAGAGACGTTAATTCAGAGTGGTTTTAATGTGATTATTACCGCAAATAATCACTCGTGTGACAGAGGGTCTCAGGGTGTTTTGCGCACCTTGGATGTGTTGGATGAGCTGGGAGTAAAGCATACAGGAACGTTCAGGAATCAAGCGGAACGGGATAAAAATTATCCTTTGATGCTGGAAAAGAATGGTATGAAGATCGCAATGCTGAATTACACCTACGGTACAAATGGCCTGTCCGTTAGTGCTCCGTTAATAATCAATTACATTGATTCGGCGGTTATCAGGAAAGATGTTGCCAGGGCAAAAGAACTTAAGGCAGATCTCATTGTTTGTAATATGCACTGGGGAATAGAATACAAACCCCTACCTAATGATTACCAAAAGAAATATGAGCAGTTTTGCTATGATCTGGGAGTGGATATGGTGATAGGGAACCATCCGCACGTAGTCCAGCCAATTGAAAAAAAGGAGGTAAATGGCAAAGATAAACTGACGGTTTGGTCGCTGGGGAATTTTGTTTCAAATATGTCTGTCCGCTATACCCGTGGTGGTGTAATGTTGGGTACGCACGTCGAAAAGGGAGAGGAAGGGATTGAGATCAAAAGCGCTGAAGATTGGCTGGTTTATGTGTATAAGAGACAAGAAGGCCCTGTAATGCAATACTATATTCTGCCCGACTATCAGTACAACAGGGTTTTACCAGGATTTATCGGAGAAACGGATTTGGAGAAGATGAAAGAATTCTTCAGTGATTCGCGGAAGCTCTACGCTGAGAACAATATAGATGTCATCGAACAAAAAGTATTGAAGTTCCCTGAGATTACGTCGCTCTATAAAAAGTATTTGACTTCTTATTATTCAGTTGAATTAACAGACGCCTCGGATGAACTACTGAAAAACGAAAACGCAAATGCATTCTTGCACGGTACCTTGGATAATGCAGGGAAGGAGTATATTCTTTCAGGAGTTTGTGAAACGATTGAGCAGGCCGAGGGAAATGCAAAATTTATTGAAGATTGCGGGTTGTCAAAATCATTGCGAATTGTAAAAGTGACTCCTGAAAGGGTTGAAGAAGTAGCGAGATGAAAGTAGTGATCATTGTTGCGGTGGATCGCAATTACGGAATAGGGAAAAATAATGATCTCATGTGGCATTTGCCGGATGATATGAAGTTTTTTAAACAAAAGACTTTGGGGCATGTTGTCGTTATGGGAAGAAAGAACTGGGATTCAATTCCACCGCGTTTTCGTCCCTTTTCGGAGCGCGAGAATGTGATCTTAACCCGTAATTCGGATTTTAGTGCTGACGGAGCGATCGTATATAATTCAATGGAGGACTGCCTCAATGCCTATGAGCAGGAGTCCGGTCGGATCATTTATATAATTGGAGGAGGAGAGATTTACAGACAGGCATTGGAAACCGGAAAAGTGGATGAAATGCTGATCACGAGAATAGATGCGGAATATGATGCCGATACCTTTTTTCCTGAATTTGATCATTCTATGTGGGAGGAAGAAGTACTGGATACGCATGAAAAGGATGAAAAGCATGCGCACGCCTTTACATTCTATAAGTATAGCAGAAAGAAATGAAGTTATGCATTGCGGAAAAACCGAGTGTTGCCAGGGATATTGCTGAAGTTCTTGGAGCAAAGTCAAGACATGATGGCTATTACGAGGGTAATGGTTACTGGGTGTCCTGGACTTTCGGGCATTTATGTACATTGAAGGAGCCGCATGATTATAAAGAAAACTGGAAGTTCTGGCGGTTGGAGGATTTGCCGATCGTGCCCCCTAATTTCGGGATTAAGTTGATCGAGGACAGAGGGGTTGCGAAGCAGTTCCATGTCATTGAAAAGCTGGTTGAGAAATGCGATGAAGTGATCAATTGCGGGGATGCCGGGCAGGAAGGAGAATTGATTCAGCGCTGGGTATTGCTTAAAGCGAAATGTAAGGTTCCGGTAAAACGGCTTTGGATTTCCTCTTTGACAGAAGAGGCGATTAAAGAAGGATTTGAAAACCTGCACAGAGCAGAAAAGTATGATAATTTGTATGCCGCAGGTTCGGCACGCGCTATCGGTGACTGGATGCTCGGAATTAACGGAACCCGATTATTTACCAAGAAATTTGGACAGGGAAAATCCACATTGTCGATCGGAAGAGTGCAAACTCCAACACTGGCAATGATTGTTCAGCGGCAAAAGGAAATTGATTCGTTTGTGGTACAGGAATACTGGGAATTAAAAACGAATTACCGCGAACAGGAGTTCCTGTGTCAGATTGATCGTTTAAAAACGGAAGAACGGGCACAGCAAGGTCTGGAATATCTGAAAGATAAGGAATTTGAGATTACAAGTTTTGAGCAGAAGGAAGGGAAAGAAGGTAATCCGAGATTGTATGACCTGACCTCGCTTCAGGTCGATGCCAATAAATTGTTCGGTTCGTCCGCAGAGGATACATTAAAGCATATTCAAAGTCTGTACGAAAAGAAACTGGTAACCTACCCGAGAGTGGATACAACTTACCTCTCAGAGGATCTTCATCCCAAAATTGCCGGAATTATGGGGAGATTGCAGTACTATTCCAGGTTCACCGAGCCACTTTTAAAACAGCCGATCCCCAAATTAAAAACGGTTTTTGATGATAAAAAGGTAACGGATCACCATGCCATTATTCCTACGGGTGTAGCCCCTTCCGGAATTACACATCAGGAGCAGCAAATTTATGACTTGGTTGCAAAGCGGTTTATTGCAGTGTTTTATCCTGTTTGTACGGTTTCCAATACAACTGTCTTGGGGAAAGTTGGGGATTTGGAGTTTAAGGCTACCGGAAAGCAGATTTTGGAACCGGGATGGCGTGTGATTTATGACGATGGTAAAAAGAAAGAGGGGGAGGAATCGATTATGCCCGAATTTGTGGAGGGTGAATCCGGACCTCATGAACCATTTATTCATCAGGGAAAGACATCTCCACCAAAATTTTATACGGAAGCAACACTACTCCGTGCAATGGAAACAGCCGGAAGACAAGTAGATGATGAAGAAATGCGGGAATTATTGAAAGATAACGGGATCGGACGTCCTTCTACACGAGCGAACATCATCGAAACACTCTTCAAACGGAAATACATAGAAAAGAAGCGTAAGAATATTGTTGCAACCCAGACCGGAATAGCTCTGATTGATACCATTCAAAATGAGCTATTAAAAAGTGCAGAACTTACAGGGGATTGGGAAAAGAAATTGCGCCTGATTGAGAAAGGAGAATACGAACTGGATGTTTTCAAACGCGAATTGTATCAAATGGTTCGCGAATTGACCGATGAGGTCATTTTTAATACAAAATTGCCGCAGGCACAGGCATTCGTAATCCAGGAACCGAAAAAAAGAACTGTAAAACCAAAGGTGGAAACCAATCTGACGGAACTCACTTGTCCGAAGTGTAAGAAGGCAAACCTGATCAAAGGAAAAACCGCAGTTGGGTGCTCAGATTATCAGAATTGTGGGTTTAAAATTCCGTTTAATATTCTTGGGAAAAAATTGACGGACAAACAACTTGTTGATATCTGTACAAAGTCAAAAACAGGCAAAATAAAAGGGTTCATTTTTGAAGGAACGGAGGAGAAGAAAGATGGGCGTTTGGTTTTGGATGCAACCTTCAATATTCAATTCGAAGAAGCCTAGATAATAGCGTTAAATATTTATTATCAGTACAATGGGCTGTAGTTTTTCGTAACTTAGTGTATAGGCTAATTACAGAAAGACCGAATACTTCATGTTGTACCGACCTGAAATAATTGAATTTCTGACACAGGACTCTGCTCAGAAAATTTGGGTGTTGGATGGAAATTTTTCAACAGTCTTTATAAATGATTCTCTCCAACGGATTTTGAGTGAAAATGAAAAGATTGAAGCAATAGAATCATTTCACAATCTGCTTGAGACTGACGGTACATCGAAGCACATAGAATCATTGCAAATTGAAGTAGGCGGAAATAAAATGGATTTTGATGTTCTGAAGTCAGAAGATCAGATTATTTTAAAAAGTAGCCGTAAATCGGAAATGAACTGTGGAGAGGATTATTTCTCTCTTTTTGAATACACACCTGTCCCGATCTGGGATGAAGATTTATCCCAGGTCAAATTGGAAATCGATCAGTTAAAGCGGAGTGGCGTTACGAACGTACGTAAGTATTTTGAGTCTCATCCGGATGAAATAAGCAGGGTAGCGGAGAAGCTGATCGTCAATGATGTGAATCAGGCTGTAATTGATTTAAATGAAGCCGACTCCAAGGAATATTTAATGGATAATTTCTGGCGCCTGATCGATAAGAAATCTGCCGAATATGCCATACTCCAATTTGAAGCAATTGCCAGGGGAGATCTGGAATGTGAGTTTGATGCCGAATTGAAGTCGTTTGCAGGCAACATCAGGTATGTTCGTTTTAAGTGGAAAGTTGTAAAAGGACATGAAAAGAATTACAGCAAAGTTTTTTTGATTACGACTGACCTCACAAAACGCATTATTGAAGAAAATGTCTCGCTTCAGAATAACATCAGGGAAAAGGAAGTGCTTTTAAAAGAAGTACATCATCGGGTAAAAAACAATCTCCAGATCATTTCAAGTCTGCTGAATTTACAGGCAAGAACGGTAGAAGATCCGGTTGTACAGGAAACATTTGATATTACATTGAGTCGAATTCATTCCATGGCAACTGTACATGAGCTATTGTATAAATCAAAGGACATCTCTCACATCAATATCAACGATTACGTGCAGAGGCTGCTTTATTCCTTGTTGTCAACCTTACAGGGAAATGTTCCTCTGAAAATTGATATGGATATTCACAATATTGTACTTCATATCAATACGGCGATTCCTTTGGGCTTGATGATCAATGAAATTGTTACAAATGCGCTAATTCATGGAATAACAGAAAATGAACAGCCTAAAATATATCTGAAACTAATGGCCTACGGGGATCAGTATCAATTGAACATAGGTGATAATGGTAATGGATTAGAAGAAAGTGACTTTGAGAGCGATTCTCTTGGTTTGCAATTAATCGTTAGCTTAGTTGAACAGCTCAATGGAAAATATAGACTGATAAAGGATGAGCCTGGTACACACTATGAAATCAGGTTTGAAGAACTCAAATCAAACAGGTAATTGTCAAATGTATGGTACTAACCGTTATTGGATTAGGGGAAACAGGGACTGCAATTAGTCAGTTGATATTAACGCATTATCGCAATAATCAATTGAATGTTATAGATGTTAATTCGAATATTCAAGGTAGAGTATTGGATCTTTCTCATGCAGGTGTAGGAAACAATAACAGTATTTCGCTTAACGACAGGAAGTTGTTCAGCGGCAGTGATTATGTCTTTTTTTGTGCCGGAATAAGAAATCTTCCGGGAGAACCAAGGGAGACGATGGCAGCAAAAAACCATCTTCTTTTACAATCGGTTTTTGAAGAAATACAATTTTCAAATCATCCGACAATAATTGTCATCAGTAATCCGGTGGATGCAATGGTGACATGGATTACAAATATGAATCTCGGGGCTAAAAATGTAATTGGTACGGGTACATTATTGGATACATGGAGGCTGAAACTGATTTTATCAGAGCATGCGGGTATAGTTCAGGATAAAGTGAAAACTGCAGTCTATGGTGAGCACGGTGATGATTTGGTCGTTATCTGGTCTGCCACCTACCTCGATAACGTTGGAATTATGGATCTCTACGGTGAAGAAGAATTACAGGAGCTTGAAGTGATGTTAAAACATACGGCCAAAAAGATCAGAGATACGGAAAATGCAACAAAATACGGAGTTGGAGCCGTTGCATTGTTTTTGTTGGATGCCTTGCTAAGGAAAGATGATACGGAAACAATATTATCAGTTAAAGGTGAGGAAGGGATTGCGTATGGGCGTCCGGTCCGGATAACAAAGGAGGGAATTGATTATCTCCGTTTACAAGGATTAAACGACCATGAGAAAAGTAAGCTTGAGCTTTCGATCAAAAAAATAGATAAGGTCGTTCACGAATCCTGATCTGCTTAACCGATATCCTCGGGTTTGTTATCTTTGCATTTTTAAATTAAATATGGCGGATACTCGATACAATTTAAGAGGCGTTTCAGCTGGAAAGGAAGACGTACACAATGCGATCAAAAATGTGGATAAGGGATTGTTTCCTAAGGCTTTCTGTAAGATTGTTCCTGATTACCTGACAGGAGATGAAAATTACTGTATTGTCATGCATGCTGACGGTGCGGGAACAAAGTCGTCTTTAGCGTACATGTACTGGAAAGAAACAGGAGATCTTTCTGTCTGGAAAGGAATTGCGCAGGATGCATTGATTATGAATATAGATGATCTGCTGTGTGTAGGAGCAACTGAAAATATTCTTTTGTCTTCAACGATCGGAAGAAATAAAAATCTTGTTCCGGGAGAAGTGATCTCCGCCATTATCAACGGAACAGAGGAATTACTGGAGAATTTAAGAACGCAGGGAATCGGTATTCACTCAACAGGAGGAGAAACGGCTGACGTAGGAGATTTGGTGAGAACAATTATTGTGGATTCAACTGTAGTATGTCGAATGAAGCGCAGTGATGTGATTTCGAATCACCAGATCCAAAAAGGTGATGTTATTGTCGGATTGGAGTCCTACGGACAGGCAACATACGAAGATGCATACAACGGAGGGATGGGGAGCAATGGACTGACCTCTGCGCGTCATGATGTATTTGGAAAAGAATTAATGAAAAAATATCCGGAGAGTTTTGATCCTATGGTACCTGAAGACCTGGTGTACTCGGGTGAAAAAAGTCTGACGGATGCGACGGAAACGCCATTGGATGCAGGGAAACTAGTGCTTTCTCCGACAAGGACCTATGCACCGATTATAAAAAAGATTCTATCAGAGCATCGCAGTGAAATCCACGGGATGGTACATTGTTCCGGTGGTGCACAGACAAAAGTGCTTCATTTTGCAGAGAATGTACACATCATAAAAGATGATCTTTTCCCGGTTCCTCCATTGTTCAGAATGATTCAGGAACAATCCGGAACGGAATGGAAAGAAATGTACAAAGTGTTCAACATGGGGCATAGAATGGAATTGTACGTTCCTGAGAATGTCGCTGAACAGATCATTGCGATCAGTCAGTCATTTGGTGTAGACGCAAAGATTGTGGGTAGAGTGGAAGAAAGTGATAAAACTGAGCTTACGATCCGTTCGGAATTTGGTGAATTCAAGTATTAATCGATGACAGATCTTTTACAAAAACTGGAGGCGATCCATATCCGCTTTATCGAAGTCGGCAAACTTATTGTCGACCCTGCGATTATTGCCGACATGAAACGCTATGTGAAGCTGAATAAGGAGTATAAAGACCTGGAAGAAATCGATAAGGTATATCTGGATTATAAAAATGTACTCGGAAATTTAAAAAGTACAAAGGAGTTGTTGGAGGTTGAAAAGGATCCGGAAATGCGCGAAATGGCCAAGATGGAACTGGATGAGCTGGAAACACGTCGCCCCGGATTAGAAGAAGAGATTAAGTATTTGCTGATTCCGAAAGATCCGGAAGATGATAAAAACGTGATCATGGAATTACGTGCAGGTACAGGAGGAGATGAGGCATGTATCTTCGTTGAAGATTGCTTCCGGATGTATACCATGTACTTCAAGGAAAAGGGCTGGGCGTATGAAGTGATCAATTCCAATGAAGGAGGAACAAAGGGCTACAAAGAGATTGTGATGAGTGTTGAAGGCCCGGGGGCGTATGGTGTCCTGAAATTCGAGTCCGGAGTACACCGCGTGCAGCGCGTTCCTGAAACGGAATCACAAGGAAGAGTGCATACTTCAGCTATAACCGTTGCGGTTCTTCCTGAAGCGGAAGAAGTTGATTTTGACTTGAATATGGCAGATGTGAGACGAGATACTTATCGCGCTTCAGGAGCCGGAGGTCAGCACGTCAATAAGACGGAATCCGCAATTCGTCTGACACACATTCCTACGGGTGTGGTAGCGGAATGTCAGGATGGACGTTCTCAACATAAGAACTACGACAAGGCATTATCCATGCTTCGTTCCAGATTGTATCAGATAGAGTTGGAAAAGGCGCAGGCAGAGCGGGCGCAACATCGTAAATCATTGGTGTCGACAGGTGACCGTTCGGCAAAAATCAGAACATACAATTATCCGCAGGGTAGAATTACCGATCATCGCATCAATAAAACAATCTATAACCTGAACGCTTTTATGAATGGAGATATTCAGGAAATGATAGATGCTTTAAAGATGGCGGAAAATGCAGAGAAATTAATTAAATGAAATGAACAGAAAGGAACTGATTGATCAAATACGCCAGAAGCGTTCGTTTTTATGTATAGGATTGGATACGGATCTTACTAAGATTCCTCCTCACCTCCTGGAAGAGGAGGATCCGATTTTTGAATTTAACAAAGCGATTATCGATGCTACAAAGGAGTTGTGTGTGGCTTATAAACCAAACACGGCTTTCTACGAGGCACTTGGAGCGAAAGGATGGGAATCCTTACAAAAGACGCTGGAATATATTCCGAAGGATATTTTGACGATCGCTGACGCGAAACGAGGTGATATTGGGAATACTTCAAGATACTATGCGAAAGCATTTTTTGAGCAGCTGAATGCAGATGCAATCACGGTAGCACCTTATATGGGGGAAGATAGCGTAACGCCTTTCCTCGGTTTTGAGAACAAATGGGTTATTCTTCTGGCACTGACTTCCAATCAGGGAGCAAATGATTTTCAGTTTTTTGAATCTGCTGATCAGGAAAAATTATTTCAGAAAGTATTGAAAAAATCTGCTGAGTGGGGATCTCCCGAAGAATTGATGTATGTAGTGGGGGCTACCCGTGCAGAAGGCATT
>QKAV01000254.1 GCA_003247185.1 Crocinitomicaceae bacterium | reverse complement strand
GTTTACCTCACCTATTACCTCAATGATAAAACGTATGTAAAGGATACGATTGAAACAGATGACAAAGGGACGTTTTCGCTCACAGAAAAGCTGGATCAAGGCTTGTATATGATTGTCTTACCAAGTGAGACCATGAAATATAGTGAATTTATCGTTGGACCGGAACAGGTGTTTTCACTTCATTTGAACGTGAAGGATCCTTCGGAGAACAGGGCCCAAAATTCGAAGGAGAATCAGGTGCTTTTCGATTACGTCAAATTTATAGCAGATCTTTCAAAAAGAGCGGAAACATATAATGGAATCATTCAGCGCAGCCAGAAAAACGGCAATAAAGACTCCTTAAACTTCGCCAATCAACAACTAAGCTTATTGTCGTCTGAAAAATCTGCAAAGGACGAAGAAATCCGTAAAAACAACCCCGATCTTATCTTTTCAAAGCTCCTGGGAATAAGTACTCACCCAATGCCTCCCGCAACAGTTACTGACAAGACGGAACAATTCCTCTTTTACCGCACCCATTATTTTGATGCCACCGACTGGAATTGTGAAGCTCTCGTAAGATCAAATGGTTTTCTTGGCTCCATAGATACTTATCTGGAAAAGTTAACCTCCAACCAAAAGGACTCATTAATTCTTGCTTGTGATTACATCCTTGGCCTGGCTCAACGGAATAAAGAAATATTCAAACATGTATTAATTCATTTATTCAACAAATATGCAAACACGGAAACCGTTTGCCTGGATGCCATATATGTTCATTTGGCCGATAAATATTATTTATCCGGCCAGGCATATTGGATGTCAGAAACAGAAGAATCCAGGGCGCAACTGGATAAAATCCGCGAGAGTACGGATAAATTAAGAGGAACCTTGTGCGGAGATCCTGCCTATAACTTCAAATTGAAGAACATTAATGGTAAACCCGTTGAGCTGAACAGCATCTCTGCTTCAAATACACTGATCATTTTCTGGTCCGTTTCCAATTCCAATTCTAAAAAATCAATGACTGAACTGGCGGAAATGAAAGAGATTCTGACAAAAAACAATATTCAGACCCTGGCTATTGCATTAGATGCCGACAGTAACGCTGAGCAGGAGAAAATCAAGCGTCTGGGATTTGATTTTTGCGAAATTCTGATTCCGGATGAAGCGAATCAGGCTGTTTTAGTCAAGAAATACAATGTGAAAACGCCTCCTTTAATTTACTTACTTGGAGAGGACAAGAAGATTCTTTACAAACAACTCAGTGTTGCATCTCTGAAAAGTATGTACAATTAATCCGTCCGAGCTTATTTTATCTCAGATACTGAAGTACTTTTTCCAATCGTTCCTGTTCTGTTCCCCGAACAACTATAAACGGAACCTGCATTTCTTCCAGATCTGCTTTATACAGGTTGAAAAGTCGTTCCCTGTCATTTGGGTTTTCACGTAAAGGATCATATTCCCATGGAATTTCCGGGTGACAAAGCACATAAAGATCCACCGGAACGGATTGTAGGTAACGCTTTACCGACTCCGGAACCGATCCAAAACGAACATGTGCCCAGATCTTTAATACCAGAAATGCCGTGTCAGACACAATGATTTCACTTTCTGTCGCATTGATATTTGCTTTCTGTCCTTCTGCGATCGCGGCAATATCATCCAGGGTGTACGGACGATCAATATTGGCTACGTACGTTCTTGAAAATTCTTCCACCCAGGTACCTCCAAGCCTTTCGGACAGTTGTTTGCTGAGCGTGGTTTTTCCACTTGATTCGGGTCCGGTAATTACGATGTGCATCATGCGACAGATTTCTTTTTGTAGTCTCTAAACCACTGAATCAATCCGATTATCGCAAGGATAGTAAAGAAAATAAACAGTACTGATGTAAGTTGTAATCCACGCATATAATACAGGTATATTGAAATTGCATCAATTACAATCCAATAAATCCAGCTTTCCAGAATCCTCCGCGTTGCCATAAATGTTGCCCCTAAACTATAAATTGTCGTGAAGGCATCAATATATGCATTTTGCTGATCTGTAAACGATTGAAAGAAAAACCCTAAGCCAAGCGTAGCCAGTCCTCCCACAAAAATAAAGATCAGATGGTTTTTCCATTTCCAGAAAATGACGTGACTCCTCTCCTGTGTATTATGGTTTTGCTTGTTCCACTCTCTCCATCCGTAAACAGCCATCACAACATAAAACACCTGAAGTGCCGATTCGATATAGAGCTGATTGGAAAAGCAAAGCCAAACATATATCGTTGAAGAAACGAAAGCAAAGAACCAACACGCCATTTTTTGACGTGCCGCCAGAACTACATAAAACACTCCTGCAAACACCGCAACCCACTCCAAAATCGGAGTAAATAAAATTCCCTGATAAATGCTCTCAAGCAGTTCTTCCATTCACAATTCAATTAAAAACAGTTCAAAATTAGTACAATAGACTAAAAAAATTTTCGTTTTCAATGTAAATGGTCTAATTTCGCACCGCACACTAATCGAAAAATCAAAGAACGTTATGAAGTTTCTCCTTGCATTTCTATTTGTAACAGCAGCAACTCTTTCTAATGCATCAGAAATCAACCTGTCATCTGAAAACATGACAAGAGTTGAAACATTTGACGGTGGTAAAAAACGTCAAAAACGTATGAATAAGAAAAGAAAACGCAAGTGTAAGCAATGGGGACGACGCGTTTATGCGGGGTAAATCCTCCTCTTTGAAAGTTCTTTTCGCCTGAATATTTCCTGACAGCTCTTCTTTGTCCATTAATTAGCATTGGATTCCTTTTTTATTCTGATATTCACGTACCTAATGAATTCAGAATTATATGAAAAAAACTACTACTCTACTTGGGACACTTTTTACCCTTAGTGTTTCCTGCGGTTTTTCACAAACCACACAAACTTTCGGATATACCGGAATGTATGACTCACTTATCATTGAATGTTCGGGAACCGTTACACTTGAGGCCTATGGCGCCAGGGGTGTAGATGGTGATGCCGCAGGTACACCTGGAGGTACCGGGGGTGCCGGAGCTTATGCCAGTGGTGAGATAGCGGTCTCATCCGGAGACATTCTTTATTTCTTCCCGGGAGGACAATCCGGATGGAACGGTGGAGGAATAGCCGGAGCACCGGCTGTATCCAATGATGGTATCACTATGTATTATTCCGGTAATGGCGGTGATGCTTCGGATGTGCGTTTAAACGGGACATCTCTTGCTGACAGAATATTGGTTGCTGCAGGTGGCGGTGGCGGTACTGCGGGTCCGCAAGGATCATGTGCTTCTGGTACAGGAGGATCAGGTGCAGATGGCGGCGATGACGTAACCGGTGGAGGAACAGGGACAACAGGATCCGGATGTAGTGCCGGTGGTACAGGAGGAACTGGTGGTACCTCAATAGCTGGTGGTACCGGAGGGATAGGAAACTCTAATTGTTCTGATACAGGTGATACAGGTGGTGACGGCGCTTTGGGAATTGCCGGTAATGGAGGAAACGGAAAAATTGGTTGTGCCGGATATACCGGTTCCGGCGGCGGCGGCGGCGGCGGTGGCTACTATGGTGGTGCTGGCGGCGGCGGTGGTGCCGGTGGTGGCGCTGGCGCATGGTCCGGTGGTGGCGGAGGAGGTGGCTCCTCGTACATCGGTGGTGTTACGAACAGTACTGTAACAGCCGGAGCAAACGCAGGAATGGGATATATCATTGCAACATTCCCTACCGGAGCAACTACGGCAACAATTTCTGCAACAGGTTGTGGTTCGTATACCTCTCCAAGCGGATATGTATGGACCTCAGGCGGAACATACATGGATACGATTATGAACGCAGCGAATTGTGATAGTATCATTACAATCGACCTAACAATCAATACTGTAGATGTAACAGTAACAGACAATAGCCCGAGCTTAACTGCAAATCAGGCAGGTGCAACTTATCAATGGTTGGATTGCAACAATTCAAATGCAATAATTGCAGGAGAAACAAGTCAGACTTTTGACGCAACAGTTAATGGTGATTATGCTGTAGAAGTTACTTACAACGGATGTACTGACACGAGTATTTGCTATAATGTAGCAAATGTTTCTGTTCCGGTATTGAACCCTGTTTCAGGTCTTAAACTTTACCCGAACCCGACGCAAGGTAATTTTACAATCCGTTTACCTCAGACTGCGGCGAAAATTGATTTAAGTATATATGATGTTACAGGTAAGGTGATTAAAACTAACACCTACCTAAATACGAAAACAATTGAAGAAAACATCTCCGAAAGAGAAGGTCTGTACATTCTGAAAATTAATGTCGATGGTTATGAAACCAGGTATCGATTAATTAAAGACTAATTAAGAACTAAAAAAAAGAGCGGGTGTTTTACCCGCTCTTTTTTTATAAAATCACTTTAACCTTGACTTTACTTTTGTCTCGCCCTTTCTTTATCGCGATACCAAAGTCTTCCGCATAGATATATGCAGTTAAAGTCGTGTGTCCATCTTCTTCTTTTAACGTAAAGGTTGCATCCTTTTCTACGTCCTTAATTTTCAACTTTCCTTTCACCTTGTAAACACCTTCTTCCTGAGTAATGGATGTTGATTTGAATGTCATGTATGCATATTCCGCAACATTAAAATACTCTTTGGACAACAAGTGCTTATTTCGCATCCCATCCTTGGTGTCAAGTGTTTTAACCGGTGCTTTACCGCTAACTTCTGACTTGGAAAGATCTGACGGATTGATTTTTACAGTTGCCGTAACAT
>QKAV01000252.1 GCA_003247185.1 Crocinitomicaceae bacterium | reverse complement strand
CCATACTCTCCTGTTCCGGATGTATAAGCATATCCTGAGTTTAAACGATCATAATTTACATATTCAAATCCGTTTGAATCGATAACCGTACCGCTGTTCACATCCAATTCACGAATATGGAAGTTAGCCAACTGACGGGCAATTGTCCAAATTCCCATTGGTCCGTTAGAGCTACCGTTAGTTGAAGTTCCTGAAGTCCAACCTCTATCCCATCTTTGCTCGTACTCGAACCCTAATGAAAGAGAGTGATCACCGATGTTCACTGATCCTGAACCTGTAACACGGAACTGATCGTTTTCAGTTTTTCCGAAGTAATTATAAGGTGTTCCAATGTTGCTCCAAATATTATATACAGACTGAGGAGCATCACCATTACGCAATGCGTTACCTTGCTGAATCTGGAAAAGGTTTTCGTAATGTCCTACAGGATCTCCACCATAAATATTATAATACTGTGAAGTAATTGACGCAAGAGCCGCATTTGTTTCAGAAGGCGTAAAGTCTACCTGTACATCTTTGAAACCATCCTGAACGTAAGCATTTAATGCAGGATCAAATGAATAAGAAGGACGACGAGTAGTTGTAAACGTACCTACCTGACCGTAATTAAAGATATTGTATTTATGATTTGGATCGTAGGCATCATTCTTAGACTTAGAGAAGTCAACCATTAAAGAGTAGTAAGCACTTTTAATTTTAGAGCTACTTCCTTCCTGCGTGTTATTAAAACGTTGTGTCAAACGTCCGAATACACGGTAATCCAGCGATTTGTATGCACCAAAGTTCTGGAAGTTCAACAATGAACCTGAATAAGAGTAACTAGACCCCCAAGAGTAGTTCATTGATCCACCAAATGTCAAGTTCACATTCGGTCCAGTTGCCACATCGATCTTTGCCTGAGCAGAAACTGTTGTTCCGCGAGCATTCATTCTCCAAGGATTTTGCTCAAAATCGCTCTTATGAAGGAACAATGCATTATTATATGTTCCTGACCCTGTTCCTGTCGGACGAAGAGGATTCGCCAATAAAGAATCGCGAACATCCTTTTTAATTCTATAGGCACCTCCATTTGCCAATGGACGAGAATCCAACTGATCTGTCATGTTAACTGACATCAGGAAACCAAGCAATGGTTTTGTTTTTGCTCCGGTAGAATCCTTTTTCATCAAAAGAGGACCAGACAACATTCCTTCAAGCAGGTTATATCCGTACTTATCCAGACCTATCACTTTTCCATCATATCCATCAGGATCTTTACCTTTAAAATAGAATCCGGATGTTACACCTTCCATCGAACCAAAGTATTTCGCTGAAGGACCTCTCGTTGTAACCGAGATAATACCACCCGTAACGTCACCATAGTTAGCAGGAAGACCTCCGGTAATTACCGTTACTTCTTCAATAGCTGATTTAGGAAGATTTGAAGACCCCCTAACTTTAATACCATCTATATAGAAGTATGTACCGTCCGAACGAGATCCACGTACAGAAATGGCTCCATCACCCTCGCTAGATGTTACCCCACCTACAGTATTTGCTACTCCGGCTGCTGAACGCACCGGAAGACGAGCAATATCTTCGCGAGTTACTGTTGCTCCGGAAGCACCACCATCTTTATCAATCAATGGCACTTTATAAGCAACTACTTTCACCTCCTGAATTTCTTGTACATCCTTGGCTTTACCAATCTTAAGATCATCAAGGAATGTAATTTTTTCAGAAGCTATAATAACTCCTTCAAGAGATAACGGTTGGTAACCTTCGGTTTCGTTACGAACTTCCACATCGTAACTACCTGCCGCTATCGAGTTAATCTGAAACTTTCCATCGAAATCAGTGTTCGCACCACCTTTAACGATACCGTTCTGTTTTAGAATAACCTTTGCAAATGGAATTGGTTCTTTTGTGTCCTCGTCGGTAACCGTCCCCTTGATAGAACCAAGGCCGGTTTGCCCGAAACTGTAAGACATTGTAAGTAAAAAACTTACTAATAAGAAGTTTAGTTTTCCTAACATAAGTACAGTTTATTTTGTTTAAGTACGTTGCTTGTAAAGCGCGTAAATATAGAAAAAATAAGTGCGACTTTAAAAATATGTTAAAAATTTTCGACGCTTATGCTTTCTACCATTATAACAAACTTACAGCATAAATTGGGTTCAAAAAGTTGATACGAATCGAATTTCGATAAAAATATACACGTCTAAATTTTTACTTTTGGTATTGTTAAGGAAACATGGATTTCATATTCGAGCAAATAACGGTTGACAGGAGCACAATTAATTTGCTCCACTACGGGGATTTCGATCCGACCGATTACTTAAACAAACTTACCAATCAGGAACTGGAACGTTACCACACGTTTAATCACCCGAAGCGCAAAAGAGAATTTGTAGCGACCCGAATTCTTCGGCATCAACTATTTGGTTTTGAACACATCCATTATGATGAGCACGGCGCACCTTATATAGAGTCAGAAGGATTTATTTCCGTCAGCCATTGTAAAAACACAGTTGGCATTGCTTTGAACAAAGAATTTCAGGTCGGTTTGGATCTTGAAATGCAACGGCCACAGATAAACACACTTGCTCACAAGTTTTTGAGTAATGATGAAAGGCGCATTTTTGATGTGGCAGACCCTCTTGAACTCACACGTATCTGGTCTGCTAAAGAAGCATTGTACAAGCTGGCTGGTAGAAAAAAGATCATTTTTGCAAAAGAACTTCTACTTGAATCCAAGTATCATAATGTATATCAGGGGAAGATAATCAACCCCGATCATGAACGCTTGGTAAAATTGCATATCTTTGAGCATAAGGGAATGGTCGTTACGATCAATTCGAAAGAAATAGAAATTGTCTGACACTAAACTATATAATCACTTTCAGCAAAAGGGGCAGATTGCCGTATTAATTGATCCTGAAAAATTTCCGGGAGAAGAGGCTTTGAAAGAACTCGTCAAAAAAGCTGAATTTGCAGGAGTAAACTTCTTTTTTATTGGTGGTAGTACTGTTACCCGGGATGAGTTTGAGCATTGTATTGGAATAATAGCTGAAACAGCAACAATTCCTGTCGTGATTTTTCCGGGAGCATCACATCAGATATCTGACAAGGCGGACGCCCTACTCTATTTGAGTCTTATATCTGGCCGAAACCCTGATTTTCTGATAGGGCATCACGTTGCATCAGCGCATGAGGTATATGATATGAATATTGAAGTTATTCCTACTGCATACATTCTTATAGATGGTGGAACAACGACCTCTGTTAGTTATGTGAGTCAAACAACGCCTATTCCCCCAAGTAAGATTTCAATTATTAACAACACGGCAAAAGCAGGAATTCTTCAAGGGAAGAAACTCTTATATCTGGATGCGGGTTCAGGTGCAAAACAGCATGTACCTTTAAGTGTAATCAAAGAAATTTCTCAGTTGAATATTCCGGTAATTATCGGAGGTGGTGTTCGGGACATCGAAACGATTGAGCAGATGCATGACGCAGGAGCAAACATTGTTGTGATCGGAAATAAAATTGAAGAAGAGATCGAGTTTTTACTGGATATTCATTCATACACAAAAACACGAGATTTATGATGGTATTGAAACGCGTAGCTTCCGTAGCTTTTGGAATCTCTTTTCTTTTGGCAATCAATATTTTCGCTGGAGTAGGAAGAGAATATATGGATGTAAGAACTGCCCGATTGCTTTTTTTAATCTTCGGTGCGATTGCCTTACTTGCCAACCTTCTTTCATTCCAAAGTGGCAAAAACGGGCCTGTTTTTAATTTCCTTTATTGGGCTGGTTCAATCATTGCATTTGTTGGTTTGATCTTCCACCAGTTCCATCTTCCTTATTCTATGATCGTAATAATCGCAGGAATGGGTATCCTTGGAATCTCCTTTGTACTTCCTTCGGGACTGGACCGATTGGAAAACCAGAAAGACGATGATCTTTTAGACAATCTTTAATCAAATTTCGCTTTAAGGGAAAGGTCCAGGCTTTTCACACTATGTGTCAATGCTCCAACCGAAATGTATTGTACTCCGGTTTCCGCATAGGCACGAATAGTATCAATTGTTATTCCTCCTGATGCTTCGGTTTCATACTGAGCAGGAATTTTTGACAATGCAACAGTGATTTCTTCAGGCGTAAAATTATCCAGCATTATTCGATCGACATTTCCGACTTCCAACACCTGATCCAACTCATCCATATCTCTGACTTCCACTTCGATTTTGAGATCCAACTCATTTTTCCTGAGATAGGCATTCGTATTTTGAATGGCATTCTTTATTCCTCCGGCATAATCTATATGATTGTCCTTTAGCATTACCATATCATATAATGCAAAGCGATGATTGTATCCTCCGCCAATACGAACGGCCCACTTTTCCATGTATCTGATCCCGGGAGTTGTCTTTCTTGTATCCAGTAATTTCGTTCCTGTCCCTGAAATCAACGCAACAATCTTAGCCGTCTGAGTTGCAATTCCGGACATGCGTTGCATAAAATTCAAAACCAGGCGCTCTGTTGTAAGAATTGACCGTGAACGACCACTGACCTTAAACGCAATATCTCCGACTTTCACCTGATCCCCATCTTTTGCAAATACTTCAAATGTTAATTCCGGATCAAATCTATTAAAGATCATCTGCGCCAATTCCACTCCTGCAAGCACTCCATCTTCCTTTACCAGTAAAATGGCCTCACCTTTAGCATTTTCAGGAACACAGGCCAATGTAGAGAAATCCCC
>QKAV01000090.1 GCA_003247185.1 Crocinitomicaceae bacterium | reverse complement strand
GGAATTTGACGGAACCAATTACGCTATGCTGGAACTGTCGGATCTGGATCTGGGGAATGAACTCACCATTTCCTTTTGGGCCAAAGGGAACGGAAACACAACGGTAAACACCTACATGCTTGAAGGAACAGATACGCTTGGAAATCGGTTGATCAATGTTCACATGCCGTGGAGCGACAATGTAATGTACTGGGATTGCGGAACGGGAAGTGCTTATGATCGAATCAATAAAAGTATGATTGGAACAGATATCGATGGTCAATGGCATCATTGGACATTTGTGAAAGATCAGCCTAACGGAGCCATGTACATTTATCGTGATGGTGCGCTCTGGCATTCCGGAACCAATCTGAACAGGGCAGTCGGAACGCTGCACAGACTGATTCTCGGAGCGAATAAATCACTGGGAGGTAACTGGAAAGGGCAGATTGATGAGTTTCAAATCTACAATGCGGCACTGGATGCGACCACAATCGCAAACTGGTATAGAAAAAAGGCAGACAATTCCCATCCTTTTTGGAGTAATTTGTTGGTATACTACGATTTTGACCAGGTAGATTACGCTGTTGACCGTTCCGCAAATGATTACCTCATTATGCCATCTTCTTATGGAATGATCGGTAAAAACAACCTTGCGGATGCGATTGAACAGTACCCGCTTGTTGAAGGGGTACAGGTTTCCAGACCATTGCTAACTTTTTATCAGGGAACAACAGCCGCGAGCACTTCGGCTTTTGACTGGACTTACGTAAAAGACAAGGAACCACAGTCGGTTTTTGAATTTCAACCTGTGGACAGACATTTTGAAATTGTAAACGCATTTTTGTCAACCGCGGAGGGAGCGAGCAATCACTACGATAACATGGGTACTCTGATTAATTCCGACCCTTACACGACAAGTGAAATGATCAGTAATGAAGTGATCACGTATTTTGAGTCGCCGTATGAGGTAGTTTACGATGTTGAAATCGGAAGATACATCACGCCTTATGGTATTCAGTTTGATCTCGGTCCGGGTGGTTTTACATGGGTTTATGATGTTACGGATTACCAGATGTATTTACATGGTGCTGTTGATCTTGCTGCGCACAATACCCAGGAACTGATAGACTTGAAATTTGCATTTATTGAAGGAATTCCGCCGCGGGACGTACACTCAAGAAGACCGATCTGGAAGGACTGGAGTAGTTACAGTTATGCCAGTATGGACAATGATGCGGTTCTTTCGGCGATGAATCTTCCTTTGTCGGACACTTCTTCCATGTTCAAAATTAAAACAAGGCTAACAGGACACGGAGAGCAGGGAAGTACCAGTTGTTGTGAGTGGGATTCCAAAGATCATTTTATATCAATTGACGGAGTGGAGCGTTTCAGTTGGGAAATCTGGGAAGAAACAGCGTGTGGAGATAATCCGAACGTCAGTCAGGGAGGAACATGGCCTTACGCACGTGAGGGCTGGTGTCCGGGAGATCTGGTGCGGGAATACGATCACGAGTTGACGCCATTTGTAAATCCGGGAGATACTATCCTGATAGATTACGATATCACAGATATTCCGGCATGGGATCAGAACCAGGGAAATGGGAACTTCATCGTAGCCATGGACCTGATTTCGTACGGACCTCCGAATCATCAGTACGATGCAGCTGTAATTGATATCTTAAATCCAAACGATTGGGAGTATTACAGAAAGTGGAATCCATCCTGCCAGAATCCGCGTGTGGTGATCCAAAATACGGGTGAACAACCGTTGACGGCTTGCATTATAAATGTGTGGGTAGACTGGAACCATAAGGTGGCGTATAACTGGACCGGAAATCTGAATTTCCTCGAAAAGGAACTTGTTGAAATTCCAATTGATGACTATTCGTTTTGGTACGATTATGCTGCATCAGGAACATTTACGGCTTATATCAACAACATCAATAATCAATGGAACCTGGATGAGTATGAACCGAACAACGGTAAAACGGTGACATATGAGGCTCCTGAAAGTATTAATGGGCCGTTTTTAGTCTATTTTCAAACGAATAACAAAGCCAGCGAGAATCAGTGGAGATTGGTTGATTCGCATGAAAATATAATTTTTGAACGTACCAGTCTTTCGAATTTAACGCAGTACCGCGATACCTTTGATCTGGCTCCCGGATGCTACAGTATTATTTTGGAGGACAGCGACAATGATGGGATTTCATTCTGGTATTCCAACCAGGTGGAAGGCGAAACATCGGGAAATTTCTCCATTAAGTTAGTGGGAGGAACCTATGTGGAAGTTTTTGAAAGAGATTTCGGAAATTACAACCGCTATAATTTTACGGTGGGGTTTGATTTGGGAGTTGATGAAATCGGAGATATTGAGGAGGAAATAATAATATATCCAAATCCGAACAATGGATTCTTTACGGTAGAAATGACGGGGAATATTGATCATCAGGCGCAATTGTTTATTTATGATCTCACCGGAAGATTGGTCTACACGGAAAAAATGAATGCCAAATTAGATTATGCAGAGTCGCATGTCTACTTAAATGATTTGCTAGGCGGATATTACAATGTGATGATCACCACAAATAACGGGGTGTACTCAAAGCCACTGTTAAAGCAATAGCAAGATTTTGCTCATTTGTGAAGTTGTCGGTATGGCAGGAGGTGTCGGAAAAAGCTTCGTATTTCTTTTCGCATCATATTCAATGCAGATCATTAACTTTGCCTCGAATTTTAAGCAAACAGCATGAGATACGACGTGGCGATCATTGGAGGAGGAATTGTTGGAGCAGCAACCTTCTATAAAATGCAAAAAGCATATCCACACCTGAAAATGGTGCTGATCGAAAAAGAAGATATGTTGGCCGATCATCAGACGGGACATAACTCCGGTGTGATTCACTCCGGATTGTATTACACGCCGGGATCGCTGAAAGCAAAGAATTGTAAATCCGGTCGATTGGAGCTGGTTGAGTTTGCAAAGGAACACGGAATAGACCATGATGTTTGCGGGAAAGTAGTGGTAGCTACGGATGAGAGCGAATTGCCTTTTCTGGAAAAGATCTACAATACCGGTTTGGAAAATGAGATCGAAGGAATCCGCAAGATCACAGGCGAGGAAGTGAAGCAATATGAGCCGTTTGTGGAAGCGATTGCAGGGATTCACGTTCCATGCACGGGAATCATTGATTTTCGCGGAGCAACTGCAAAAATGGTGGAGCTGGCGCTGGCAACAAATCCGGAAAGTAAACTGATTTTGAAAGAAGAAGTAACTGCCGTTGACACAATGGACGGTTACTCTGTATTACGCACCCCGAAAGGGAAATACGAAGCGAATTATTTAGTGTTCTGCGCCGGGCTTCAGGCGGATCGCATGGCGAAGAAGAACGGAGTGAAACTGAAAGAGAAAGTAGTTGGTTTCCGTGGCGATTATTATGAATTGACAGAGGAAGGTAAACACAAGGTGAAAAACCTGATTTATCCGGTTCCGAATCCTGCTTTTCCGTTCCTTGGAGTGCACTTTACACGTATGACAGACGGAGAGATTGAATGCGGACCGAATGCGGTATTTACATTCAAACGCGAAGGTTACGGTAAACTGGATTTCTCCCTGAGAGATACCTGGGATGCATTGACTTATTGCGGAACATGGAAACTCTTCTTTAAGAATATGAAGTTCGGGATCAATGAATACCGAAGAGCTTTTTCGAAACGTCTTTTCCTGAAAACCTTGCAACGCATGATCCCATCTTTAACGATGGAAGATATCAAGCCTGGACGTTCGGGCGTGCGTGCGCTTTTGTTGCGCGAAGACGGCGATACCAAGGATGATTTCAGAATTGAATACCACGGCAATGCCATTCACGTTTTGAATGCTCCGTCACCGGCAGCAACCGCTTCTTTGGCAATCGGTGGTTACGTGACAGAGGAAGCAGCGAAGCACTTCAAGCTCTAAAAGGAAATAAAGCGACAACGGATTTCCAGTTTCCCTTTATCGGATGGTTTAGGGATGACCGTGAGTTCCATTTCGTCTTCGTACCAATCCTGTACGTAAGTGAAATTTACTTTTTTACCGCCCTTGATCGAGGCATTGTATTGCGGGCCGTTTTTGTCGGCAATTGTCAGTGAAAAGTTCTCATTGGTGTGTCCGCTTACTTCAATCTCCAGACTGAACACTTCCTCCTGATTCGTGAACTTTTCGAAATGCAGTTTTTGTGCTTTCCCGTTCAGGTGCACAATCTTCACATGATCCAGGTTTTGAGTGTAGACCGGATTCAAAAACAGGCGATATGCTGCAAAACCTAAGGCCAGGATGACTCCCAGAGCAGCGATAAACAAAGGGAAAGTTAAATTTCTTTTCAATTTTCTTGGATTTTCAAAAACAAAATTAAAAGATTTGTGGCGTCAAAGTCCAAAGCGGGCTGTGATTTATAAAGAAGAGGTGAGAGACAGGCTCGTTGACCCTCTGGCAACCAACTATAAGTGGAGGCGTTAGCCGAAATTGGAAAACCGGTGCCAATTCCTGATTCTGACTCAGTGTCGGAAGAATATAAATGAACAGAAAATGGAAAACGTTAAAAAGACATTTCAGGCCGGCAATTCAGGACAAAACATTCCTCAGTTGAATTTATTGAATCACACAATGACACACATGATGCCTGTTTCCATGTGCTGTTGTTGCATGTGTTGCTGATTCTTTTCCGATCAGCTTTTCTATCAAAGACCACAAGTCTGGTCTGACATCCAATTATTCAATTTAATTCAAAATCAATGAAATCATATACATACACAGGTGC
>QKAV01000155.1 GCA_003247185.1 Crocinitomicaceae bacterium | reverse complement strand
TTTATCAATAGGAATTGACACCGGGAAGTTCCGTTTGGGATACAGTTATGATGTAACCGTTTCCAAACTAAACAACGGTGTATCAGGTGGTTCACACGAAGTTTCGATGGCTTTACTATTCAATTGTAAAGACAAGCCACCGACCTTCAGAACAATTTCATGTCCTTCTTTCTAAAAAAGTGTAACCAATTATTAAGAAGAACGTTTTAACTTTGAATTGAATAATGAAAACCAAAACTAAACATATGCGATTCTTTAATTATTTGACTGTCGCTTTAATTGGTTCCCTTGTGGTTGTATCATGTTCACGCGAAGCGTCGAACACAACCGGATGGGATTACAACAATCCTAAGCAAGGTGGATTTCAAAAAGTCCCATTTATCGATCAGGAAACTGGTCCGGGTCTGTTGCTTGTAGAAGGTGGTACCTTTACTATGGGACGTACAGAGCAAGACGTAATGTTCGACTGGAATAACCGTCCGGCTCGTGTAACTGTCTCTTCATTCTATATGGACCAGACAGAGATTACGAACTTCCATTGGTTGGAATACCTGTACTGGATTTCCAGAGCCTACAATGAAACATATCCGATGGTGTATAAAAATGCACTTCCGGATACTTTAGTATGGCGTTCTAAGCTAGGATTCAACGAAAAATATGTTGATTACTACTTAAGACACCCTGCTTACCGTGATTATCCTGTTGTAGGAGTATCCTGGTTGCAGGCAAATGACTACTGTAAATGGAGAACAGACCGTGTAAACGAATATATTTTGATTCGTGAAGGTATCTTAAGCTTCAACGTTGACCAACGTGATGAAAACACATTCAACACAGACGCTTATTACGCCGGACAATACGAAGAAGGTTTGGTTAGAAATGTACAGGATCTTGACCCATCTCATGTGAATGGTAAAAAATTAGGGACACGTATCGTACGTATGGAAGATGGTATTCTTCTACCTCGCTACCGCCTACCAACTGAAGCAGAATGGGAATTCGCAGCAACTGGTTTGATTGGGAATCTTCAGGAAGGAACTGAAAACATTAACGAGCGTCGTATCTATCCTTGGGATGGTCACTGGGTTCGTCAGGATGAAGCTCAGTTTACAGGTCAGATTCGTGCAAACTTTGTAAGAGGACGTGGAGATTACATGGGGGTTGCAGGTCACCTGAATGATGGTGCCGATGTAACTGCTCCTGTAGAATCTTACTGGCCAAATGATTATGGTCTTTACCACATGGCTGGAAACGTTTCTGAGTGGGTATTGGATGTTTACCGTCCGCTTACTTCGGAAGATTATGATGAATTCCGTCCTTTCCGTGGAAATGTATTCAAAACAAAATTATTGAACAACGAAGGAAGTATTGACCTTAAGAGTGCTCAAATTACTTACGATGTTCACGGAATGAAAGAATACTTAAATGAGTTCGAGCGTATCAGATTCCAACGTATTTCAGCTGACAAGCATGATCCGAATGATACTATTATTCCGGTTGGACTTGCTGCAAACGTTGCTTCAAGAAACCCATCAAGAATTGGTTACGCTCCGGATCCATTCTATGTATCGCACGGAAAAGTAAAGGATTCTATCGAATTGACACTATTACGTCGAATCAACGAAGTACTTGACTTAGCTATTCAGTACAAGAATGATAAATATGACAGTGAAGCATCTGCTCTGATTCAGGATCAGTTGTTCGACGGAATCTTCGCAGATGAAATCAGAACAGGTCCGGATGGTGAGGAGTACGCTTTCGAAATCATTTCAATGTTGCGTGATGGTTTTGGTGAGTTCATCATCGATACTCCTGGTAAATTGAAATACCGTGAAGTAACAGAAGAAGAAAACATTGGTCGTTTGAACTACCGTAAAGCAAATTATATTGACCACCTGGATGGTGATATCGAAAGTTCAATCTTCTTCGACAACGAAGAAAGAAAAACAGATATCAATCAAGCTGTTCGTGACCCGAACCTTGTAATGTACCAGGATCAACATGAGCAATTTGCTTTGGATGGAGTAAAAATCAAACCGGAAGACAGAACTTCATGGCCAACAACTTTAATCTCTGATAAATCAAGAGTATACAAAGGTGGTTCGTGGAAAGACCGAGCTTACTGGTTGGCTGCTAGTACACGTCGTTACCTTGATGAAGATAAAGCTACAGATGCGATCGGATTCAGATGTGCGATGGATCGCGTTGGATCACCAACAGGGTTCAACTACGGTCGTAAGAAACAAAAGAAAAAATAAACCAACATAAGTACGTTTATAATGTTCTTGAAACGCCTGCTGATCTTTCAGCGGGCGTTTCTATTTTTATCCTCATGGAAGATTTATTCGACATCTATTATTCGCTGGGTTCCCTTTCAACAGACACCCGTAAGATTGAACCAGGTTCGATGTTTGTCTGCCTGAAGGGAGAAAACTTCAACGGAAATGAGTTCGCCGCAAAGGCTCTTGAGCTAGGCGCCGGACATGTAGTAGTGGATGATCCCTCCTATTACGATCCGAACAAGAAAATGAGCCTGGTTCCGAACAGCCTGAAATTCATCCAGGATCTTGCCAACCACCATCGAAAGAAGTTTAATATTCCTGTAATTGGCATTACGGGAAGCAATGGTAAGACTACAAGCAAGGAACTCATTCATGCCGTATTAAGCAAAAAGTACAATGTCCTGGCAACTGCAGGTAACCTGAACAATCATTTAGGTGTTCCCTTTACCCTACTCCGTCTGAATAGCAGCCATCAAATCGCAGTAATCGAAATGGGAGCTAATAAGCCCGGAGATATTCAGGAACTATGTGATATTGCAGAACCTACCTATGGAATCATAACCAACATCGGAAAGGCGCACCTTGAAGGATTCGGCAATTTCGAAGGCGTCTTAAATACAAAAACTGAACTTTACAGATCAGTAGCTTCAAGAAACGGAGCAATCGTCGTAAACGGAGATGATCCGGTATTGATGAATAGTCTCCCCACAACGGTAAGCTACATTTATGGCAAAGAAAAGGACCGCTTTGTATACGGAGATTTAATTGAACTCACACCTTATATCACAATGTGCTGGGGGTATAAAACATTTGAATCACGACCGCTGATAACCAAATTAGTAGGTGAATATAACTTCTACAATTTTCTTGCAGCTGCGACTTTCGGAAAAGTGTTTGATGTCCCCGATTCTTCGATATCTGAGGCGCTTGAAGAATATACCCCGACAAATAATCGTTCCCAGGTAAAAGAAACCGAGACAAACACCCTAATATTAGATTGTTACAATGCCAATCCGTCCAGTATGGAACTTGCTCTAAAGAGCTTCAGTAAGAATACGATTTCGAAAGAAAAAATAGCAATTATCGGTGCGATGAAGGAACTGGGCGCTGAAACAAAAGCAGAACATGAACGTATTTTGGATCTCGCTAAGTCGTTAGGATTAAAATGCATTACCGTAGGGAATGAGTTTAAAAATGATGAATTCCCTCATTACGACAATGTAGAGCTCCTGGCGGAAGAGATTTCCTCTGACCCAATCAAGAATAAACTCATACTCCTTAAAGGATCAAGGAGTATCGGACTGGAAAAACTTGAACCCCTATTATAAAAAAAGGCACTGATTTCTCAGTGCCTTTTTTTATGTATTCTTTAGAATTAATCCTTTAACAGGTTTCTTGAAATAACAATCTTCTGAACTTCGGAAGTTCCTTCGTAGATCTGTGTAATCTTAGCATCACGCATTAATCTCTCCACATGATATTCCTTAACGTAACCATATCCTCCATGGATTTGTACCGCCTCAACCGTTTGCTCCATTGCAACTTTAGAAGCATACAATTTCGCCATAGCACTTGACTGATCGTAATTTCTTCCGTTATCCTTGTCTAGCGCAGCGCGGTAAACCAACAATTTAGCAGCCTCCACTTCAGTTGCCATATCTGCCAATTTGAAAGCAATAGCCTGATGCTTTGAAATCTCTTTACCAAATGCCTTACGCTCCTTTGAGTATGCTGTCGCCAATTCTAATGCTCCACCTGCAATTCCCAAAGCCTGAGCTGCAATTCCGATTCGTCCGCCTGAAAGCACTTTCATCGCAAATGTAAATCCGAAACCATCTTCACCAATTCTGTTTTCCTTCGGAACTTTAACATCGTTGAACATCAACGTATGTGTATCAGACCCACGGATTCCCATTTTATCTTCCTTCGCCCCAACAACAAATCCTTCCATTCCTCTTTCCACGATGAACGCGTTGATTCCTTTGTGACCAGCTTCAACATTTGTTTGCGCAATCACAAGATAAGTTGAAGCACTCGAACCATTTGTAATCCAGTTTTTCGTACCATTCAATAAGTAGTGATCTCCTTTGTCGATAGCTGTAGTACGCTGAGAAGTAGCATCTGATCCTGCTTCAGGTTCTGAAAGGCAGAAAGCTCCGATCTTCTCCCCTTTAGCTAAAGGCACCAAATATTTTCGTTTTTGTTCTTCCGTACCATATTTTTCAAGTCCCCAACAAACAAGTGAATTGTTTACAGACATACATACAGAAGTCGATGCATCTACCTTGGAAATTTCTTCCATTGCCAGAACATAAGAGAGTGTATCCATTCCGGATCCACCGTATTCCGGATCAACCATCATCCCCATGAAACCAAGTTCTGCCAATTGCTTCACTTCTTCAGCAGGAAAACGTTGCTCCGTATCTCTCTGGATTACACCAGGTTTTAATACATTTTGTGCAAAATCACGAGCAGCAGCCTGTACCGCTTTGTGTTCTTCTGTCAATTCAAACATCATAGTATTTCGAGTTTAATTTAAATCTTGTGATGGCCCCAAATTTAATGCTTTAATTTAAATTTTTACTTTTAACGCATGTCTTCCTATAATATCATTGGTCTGATGTCAGGAACGTCCACAGACGGCCTCGATATTGCTTATTGTAATTACACCTTATCCGAAGAAATAAATTGGACTTATCGTGTACTCGCTACAAAATTCATCCCCTACACAAATGAAATAAAAGACCGTATTCATTCCGCATCGCAATCAAGTGCCTGGGAACTTTGCCTGCTTCATCATGAATTAGCCAAACTGTGGTCAGCAATGATCAATGCGTTCATTGCTGAAAATGACATTCAAAAGTCTGATGTCCATGCAATCGCAAGTCATGGTCAAACTATCTTCCACAGACCGGAACTTCAGATTACGACTCAAATTGGTGACGGACAGGTATTGGCAACCCAAACGCTCCTTCCTGTGATCTGTGATTTCAGAAATAAAGATGTGCAGCATGGCGGTCAGGGCGCCCCATTAGTCCCGATAGGTGATCAATTGCTATTTGGAAGTAAATCAGATGCCTTCATAAACATCGGCGGATTTACCAATATCTCTATTGTGGGAGAGACTGTGGAGGCCTTTGATATTTGCCCCGGAAATCTTCCATTGAATTTTCTTGCATCAAAAACAGGAGTACCTTATGATTCCCACGGTAAGATTGCCGCTTCAGGCAAATTGATTCCTGCCCTACTCGACAAGCTCAACAACATCGATTTCTATCATTCCACCGGTCCAAAATCTCTTGGCACAGAATGGTTGGTAGAAAAGATATACCCTTTGCTAGGCGAAGGTGAGATCAAAGATGAGCTAAACACAGTTGTGGAACACCTTGCTCAACAAATCAGCAAAACAATACAGGAAAAAAGCATAAACCAGGTCTACCTAACCGGCGGAGGAACATTTAATGACTATCTGGTTCATCGCATCAAACAACTATCAACGGCAGAAATAATCGTACCGGAGAAAATAACAATCGAATTCAAAGAAGCCATCATTTTTGGTTTTCTGGCTGCACTTTATTTGGAAAATAAAAACAATTGCCTTTCCTCTGTAACCGGAGCCCGCGCAGATGTTCGAGGAGGAGTGCACTATTCACCATGACTCGTGAACAGTTTTATTCAATAAAAAAACCGTGGAATAAATACTTTTTTAACTTTGCTTACCTTCAATAATTATAGAACAGAATAAAGAAAATGAAAGAACTACTCGAAAAATTTGAGAATAAACGTCCTGAAATCGTATTTGAATGGAAAGATGCGGAAACTGAGGCAGAAGGATGGGTTGTAATAAACTCACTAAGAGGCGGTGCAGCAGGTGGTGGTACACGAATGAGGAAAGGTCTCGATAAAAGAGAAGTGGAGTCATTAGCAAAAACAATGGAGGTGAAATTTACGGTTGCAGGTCCCCCGATCGGCGGAGCCAAATCCGGTATTAACTTCGACCCTCAGGATCCGAGAAAAGAAGGTGTACTCAGAAGATGGTATGCAGCAGTTACGCCTCTTTTAAAACATTACTACGGTACCGGAGGAGACCTGAATGTTGATGAAATCCATGAAGTTATTCCAATCACGGAAGATTGTGGTGTCTGGCATCCACAGGAAGGAGTTTTCAACGGGCATTTCCAACCCAGAGATGCTCAAAAAATTCATCGAATCGGGCAATTGCGCCAGGGAGTACTCAAAGTAATCGAAAATAAAGATTATACCCCTTCCGTAGAGCGGAAGTTTGTTGTAGCTGACATGATTACAGGTTATGGAGTTGCTGAGTCTATCAAGCATTTCTACAACATCTACGGAGGAGAATTAAAAGGTAAACGTGTTATCGTTCAGGGATGGGGAAATGTTGGTTCGGCAGGAGCCTATTACCTTGCTCAGGAAGGAGCGAAAATCGTTGGTATTATTGACAGGGACGGAGGACTTATCAATGAGGAAGGATTCAGTTTCGAGGAGATTAAAGAACTGTTCCTTAACAAGAAAGGAAATCAGCTAAATCACCATAGTGTACTTGGCTTTGAGGAGGTAAATTCAAAAATCTGGGATGTTAAGGCAGATGTTTTTATCCCTTGCGCCGCTTCACGATTAATTACCGAAGACCAGCTGAACAGAATGATCAATGCAGGTATGGAAGTTATTTCTGCCGGAGCAAATGTTCCTTTTGCAGATCCTGAAATTTTCTTTGGGCCAATCGCAGAAAAAGCAGATCAAAAAATTTCGGTGATCCCTGACTTCATATCCAATTGTGGAATGGCACGTGTATTCGCCTATCTGATGAGTAACGATCTACCGAAGTTATCTGATGAAGGTATTTTTGAAGACACAAGTGAGACCATTAAAAAGGCCCTGGAAAACGCACATAAACTAAATTCAAATAAAACGCATATTGCTAAAACAGCATTTGAACATGCACTAAAACAACTCTTATAACTTACTTCTTATGGAAATCTTCATCGTATCCGTTTTTATCCTGGGTTATCTTGCGATTACTCTGGAACACAATCTGAAAATTGACAAGTTAATCCCTGCTCTGATTATGATGGCGCTGGCCTGGGCGGGTATTGCGTTCGGTCTGGACAATTTCACAACATGGTTTGACAGTCATCACTCAACCCTGGTAGGAGGTTTTAAAGACTTACCTCTTCATGGTCATGAGGCAGAAGGACATGATGTACTCGGAAAATATGAGTGGTTGGAAAACACCCTGCTACACCATTTTGGAAAAACAGCTGAAATTCTGTTCTTCCTTGTAGGTGCAATGACTATTGTGGAAATAGTGGATCATTTCAATGGATTTCAGACATTCAAGAGAATTATTAAAACAAACAGCAAGGCAAAACTACTTTGGGTAGTTTCCATCCTTGGATTTGTTCTTTCTGCAATAATCGATAACCTTACGGCAACTATCGTTCTGATCACCATTCTTCGCAAGCTCATCAAAGACAATGAGTTACGTATGTGGTATGCGGGTATGATTATTATTGCTGCCAATGCAGGTGGAGCCTGGTCTCCAATTGGTGACGTCACAACTACCATGTTATGGATGGGTAAAAAAGTGAGTGCCGCTTCATTGATCGAGCACTTATTACTACCATCTTTTGTTTGTATGGCTTTACCAACTTTTATTGCGACGTTCATGCCTGTATTCAAAGGCAAATTTGATTCAGATGGGGAAGATGAAAAACTAAGTAAAAATAGTTCCTTGATGCTCATCCTCGGGTTAACGATGATCGTATTCGTTCCTGTGTTCAAAACGATTACGCACCTGCCTCCATACGTAGGTATGATGTTATCACTGGGTATTGTATCACTTGTTGCGGAGTTCCTTTCGAACAGAGAATTCTCTCTTACAACGATCGAAGATCACGGGCACTCGCATGGGCCAACACTGAGAGCACTTGGAAAGATTGAAATGCCTTCCATCCTCTTCTTCCTGGGAATTTTGATGACGGTAGCAGCGCTTGAATCACTTGGTATGATCTTCTTATTCGGTAAATCCATTATCGATTCCGGAATGAATATTGATATTTTCATCACACTGCTAGGTGCAGGATCAGCTGTAATTGATAACGTTCCATTGGTAGCGGCATCGATGGGAATGTTCCAATATGGAATGGATGATCACATCTGGCATTTTATTGCATTTGCAGCAGGAACAGGAGGAAGTATGTTAATCATCGGTTCTGCGGCTGGAGTTGTAGCAATGGGTATGGAAAAAATTTCCTTCTTCTGGTATGTAAAAAAAATCAGTTGGTTGGCCGTAATCGGTTATCTTGCAGGAGTTGGATTAATTTTACTGATTAGATAATATAAGTAGCAAATTAAACGTTTTAGAATAATGAGTTTTCCTTTTTTATTACAAGTAGAACAAGCTGCAGAAGCAGCAGAAACCGGAGTGGTAAAAGTTCCAATCTGGGATATTATCGCTGAATCAAGTAAGGGATTCGGATTGATCATCAATGTAACACTAGCACTCATGTTGGGTTACTCGATCTTCGTATTCGTTGAACGATTCCTTGCACTGCGCAAAGCGAGTAAAGAAGAAGCCGGATTACTTTCCAAGATTCGTGAGTACATCATGGATGGTAAAATCGATATGGCGAAGGATTATTGTTCACGTTCACATTCTCCTTCTGCAAGAATGCTCGAAAAAGGTATTTCAAGATTAGGGAAACCATTGGAAAGTATCTCTGCATCGGTAGAGAATACGGCTAAACTTGAAATCTCGAGACTGGAACAACGCATCAGTTTCCTTGCCACTACAGCAGGTGCAGCTCCGATGATCGGATTCCTTGGGACAACAGTGGGGATGGTAATCGTATTCATTGATCTGCAAAATGCGACTGCTCTGGAGTTGGGAATTATCGCTCCGGGGATCATGACCGCAATGATTACTACAGTAGCCGGATTGGTTGTTGGTATCATCTCTTATGTCGGATATAACTACCTCGTAGCAAAAATCGGACGTGTGGTGTACCAAATGGAAAATGCCGCGTTAGAATTTATGGATATGCTTAACGAACCAAGTAAATAAAATGGATTTAGGTACTCGAAATAAAGTTAAGATCGAAGGAGGAATGGCTTCCATGACGGATTTGGTATTCCTTTTGCTGATCTTCTTCATTATCATGAGTTTGATGAGTAACCAAAATACCAAAGTTGACGTACCAAAGGATAGTGAGCTTCCTTCCATTCAGGATCCGACAACAGCAACCGTTGTAATCACAGAAGATGATGGTTATGTTGTTTTTCCGGGAGGAGACATGAGTAATCCACGTGAATTCGAGGATATTATTGGTGATGCCGAAGCCGCAGTTGCAAAATACGGTCAGGCAAAACTCAAGATAGAAGGACATAAAAATGCAAGCTACGGAGCCGTATTCAAAGTAATGGCCATGGCTCAGAAAAATGGATGGGATCCCGTACTTGCTTATAAAAAATAACAATTATGGCAACATTACCTCCTATAGTCGATACGATTGATAAGCGTAAGGGCATTATTGCAGCTTTGGTGCTAATGTTGATATTGTTTATTTACCTGATGCTTACTTCTTTTGAAAAAGCTGATCCGCCACCGCAGGATATTCCCTTAAAGGTAGCGGAACCTCTGGATGAAACGATCATTGAAGAGTTCACCATTGCAGGTGGTTCGGGAGGTGGTGAAGCCAATACAGATCCTGTAAGTCCGCCAAAACCACAGACAGAACAAGTTATTACCAAAACGAATTCTGATACGGAAATCAATTCCGGTAAGGGATCTACAACGAACTCACCTAATTCCAACAATGAAGGAACAACGAGTCAACAGTCCAATAATCCATTCGCAAGTGGTGGACAAGGGACAGGAAATGACGGTGGAAAGGGAGATACTTTTGGAAAGGACAATGGAACAGGAGGAAATGGAGGAAGCGGAACCGGCTCGGGAAGCGGAGCAGGACGAATCCGATTAAATGAGGTAAACATCAGTGACTTGCACTACAATACGGATGAAACGATTGCTTTGAAATTAGTAATCGACGCTCAGGGAAATATTGTGCAAGTAATGAACATCGCAGGAAAAACCACAACAACAGATCAAATCCTGATCAATAAAGTTAAAACTGCGGTGAAAAAACAGGTGAAGTACAACGCGCAAAAAGACGCTCCTTTAGCAACAGTTTACTATACTGTACGAATAAATGCCCAATAGTTCATCTTACGAAACAGCTATTTCCTGGTTGTTTCAACAGTTTCCGTCTTATCAGGTAATTGGCTCCAAAGCTTACAAACCGACACTTGATAATGTTTCGAAATTATCAGAAATCTTTGGCCGGCCTGAAGCGACTCTGAAATTCATCCATGTTGCAGGCAGTAACGGAAAAGGATCGGTATGTTCGGTTCTATCCAGTGCATGCACGGAAGCAGGATACAAAACCGGCTTATTCACTTCACCGCACATTAAAGACTTTCGCGAACGAATTCGTGTGAATGGCGTTGTAATCCCCGAAGAACAGGTTGTCGCATTCGTTGAACAAGTAAAAAAACTACAACTGGACTTCTCCCCTTCCTTCTTTGAGATCACATTTGTATTGGCGCTATTGCATTTCAAAAAACAAAATTGTGATTTGTGTATTATTGAGACCGGGCTCGGAGGAAGGCTGGATGCTACAAACATCATTACACCTCTTTGTTCCGCAATCACATCCATAAGTTTGGAGCACACTCAAATACTGGGAAACACAATAGCAGCCATCGCTGAAGAAAAGGCAGGAATAATCAAGGAAGAAATCCCGGTTGTAATCCCGGAAAGTATGGATTCAACTGCCATGAAGGTAATACAGGATATTGCTGAATCCAGACAATCGCCGGTTATAATAGCTCAACCTTCGGTACTCCAGAATCAGGATCAATTGTTACCTGAGTTCCAAAGATCCAATTTAGGTATCGTAGAATCCATTTTAGCATACCTGCAATCAATCGGGTATCATTTCAACGAAAGCGTGCTTTCATTGGCTTTAAATAACCTCTATCAGAATTCAGGATACAGGGGCCGATTACAACTCATTCAACGCCATCCGAACGTGTATTTGGATGTTTCCCACAATCCTGACGGAATCAAAAAAACGCTTGAAGCCGTCCTGAGAGAATTAACACAAGATGAAAATTTATTCATCGTCTACGGGAGCAGTAGCGATAAAGACCTGCAGTCAATTGCCACTATACTACCTCTTGATGCCAATTACCTGTTTACGACCTTCAACCACCAAAGATCTGCAAGTATTCACCAGCTAAAGTCGGCTTTCGAAGAAAAAGAATTAAAAAGTATCGCATTTTTTGAAGACCCGCAATCTGCTATGAAAAAAGCACTCAATACTGCTAATCAGAGAGATACAATAATCGTTCTGGGATCCTTCTTTTTGCTTGAAGATTTTTTTTAGTTTTTTTTCTCTTCACCCCTTGTTAAAACAAATTTTACATATATATTTGCACACCTGTTCGGAACGACGGACATGAAATGAAAAGGGAGCTTAGCTCAGTTGGTTTAGAGCACCTGCCTTACAAGCAGGGGGTCACTGGTTCGAATCCAGTAGTTCCCACTAAAAAGCCTGACAAAATTTGTCGGGCTTTTCTATTTACCGCGCATGTGGTGAAATTGGTAGACACGCTGTCTTCAGGCGGCAGTGCCGTAAGGTGTGGAGGTTCGAATCCTCTCATGCGCACAAAAAAAAGCAACCTTTTCAGGTTGCTTCTCTTTTTTAAACGAACACTATATTTATACATCTTGCCCTTTTAACATTTTATTCCAGTAAAGTCTGGGAAGAATGTATTTTTTAAGCCACCATAATCTCAGATGTTCTTTAGATGAATCTTTGATCAGCATTTGTTTTAGTTTAGGGTCAGGAGTGAAATTACTGTCGTAATCAAACTCAGCCAACACCATCTTACCATAACCTGTTACCAAAGGACAACTAGAATATCCGTTGTATTGTTTATCTCCGATATGTCCGGAAGCGATCATCTTCTTAAGATTATCAACCACTACAGGTACTTGTTTACGAATAGCAGCTCCCGTCTTTGCAGTTGGAAGTGCCGCAACATCACCTATTCCGAAAACATTCGGATATTTTTTGCTTTGAAGCGTATGAATATCCACATCCATCCATCCTGCTGCATTTACCAAATCAGAGTTTCTGATAAAATCAGGTGCTACCTGAGGCGGTGCCAGATGCAGCATGTCAAATGGAACTTCAATCGTTGTGTCTCCCTGCATTTTCTCACCAAGCTTGTCTTCGTTGATCACACATTGGTTCTCGTTTGCATTCACATATTTGAACGTAACGATTTTTTTATCTGCATCGATCTTGATCGGAGCGTAATGCGGTTTAAAGTGAATTCCGTAGCGGGCTATCACTTTCTCCAAAGTTGCTTTAATCTCCTTTACTCCGAAAATTACACCTCCCGGAGTTGCGTAAATCACATTTGTATTATCTGCAATTCCTTTTTTTCTGAAATAATCTGCTGCCAGATAAGCAATCTTTTGTGGCGCTCCACCACATTTAATCGGAGTTGTCGGTTGTGTAAATACCGCATTCCCTCCTTTAAAATTTCGGAGTACTTCCCAGGTATGTTTCGGATCAGTATAATTACTGCACACAACACCTTTATCAATCGCTTCAGCCAATCCCTCAATCTGGGACATATCCATCACAAGTCCGGGGGAAAGCACCAGGTAATCGTATTCAATCTTCTTTCCCGATCTTGTCTCCAGGTAATTGCTTTCCGGATGTAATTTTTCGGCATATTCCTTTACCCATTCAACTCCTGCCGGCATAACATCCGACATCTTTCTTTTTGTTTTTTCAAAGTCATATGCATTTGCTCCAACAAGAGTCCATGCAGGTTGGTAATAATGGTATTCAGCAGGTTCTAGTACTGTTATCTTAAGATCCTTTTCTTTCAATAATCTGGAAGCAGTCATAATCCCACCTGTTCCCCCTCCAACGATCACAATATGTTTCATATAGCATAATTTTATCTCAAGGTGCGACTATTTTGCCACAATTTTAGTAACGTATGTTACAAAAACAAGAAAAGGGGACCACTCCCCTTTTCTTTGATTATCAATCAGTTATATTTAAAGTAATGTAGTTGGACAAACGTATTCTGACTTTTTGATATCTGTCTTTTTAATATCCGACATACCACCGATCACATCCACAAAATCATCCCATCCGCGTGCCTTTAGAATTGAGGCTGCAATCATACTTCTGTAACCTCCCGCACAATGGATAATAAATGGTTTGTCTTTCGGGAATACTGCCAGGTTCTCATTCAGAGCATTTAAAGGAACATTAATAGCACCGATAACATGTTCAGAATCGAACTCTGATTTTTTTCGGACATCGATTAAGGTAACTTCACCTTTTTTCATTTCATCCTCCAGTTGTTCTGCAGAAATACGCTCCAAAGTATCGTATTCTTTTCCTGAGTTTTTCCAGTTTTCAAAACCTCCTTCCAGATATCCTATAGAGAAATCATAACCAACACGTGCCAATCTTGTCAACGCTTCTTCTTCTTTTCCAGGATAAGTAATCAAAAGGATTTCCTGCTTCACATCCGGGATCATTTCTCCAACCCACATTGCAAAACTTCCTTCCAAACCAATATTAATACTGTTTGGCACAAAACCTTTTGCAAAATCACCGGCATCTCTTGTATCCAGCATCAAAGCTTCCGTTTCATTGGCTGCAGCCTCAAATGCTTCCGGACTCAATCCTTTCAAACCACGATCCCTAACCTCATCAAAACTATCATAACCTTTAATGTTCATCAATACGTTTTGCGGGAAATACACCGGAGGTTTAGTCAATCCTGTAAGCAATTCTTTTTTGAATTCTTCCAAAGTCATATCTGCACGCAATGCATAATTCACTTCTTTCTGATGTCCAAGCGTATCTGTTGTTTCCTTACTCATGTTTTTACCACATGCTGAACCAGCACCATGATTCGGATATACAATCAGATCATCGCTTAATGGCATAATCTTATCTCTCAGCGAATGGAATAAATGTGTTGCCAATTTCTCTTCCGTAAGATCGGAAATAACGTGTTGCGCCAAATCCGGACGTCCCACATCACCGATAAACAATGTATCTCCGGTAATGATTCCATGCTCTTTCCCGTTCTCATCAATCAACAAGTAACAGGTACTTTCCATTGTATGACCAGGCGTATGTATAACTTTAATCTTATACGCACCCAACTCAAATACCTGTCCGTCTTCAGCTGTTGTTGCTTCAAAACCCGGTTTTGCTGTCGGACCGTAAATAATCTCCGCTCCTGTTTTCTTTTTAAGATCCAGGTGTCCGGAAACGAAATCCGCATGGAAATGCGTTTCAAATACGTATTTCACTTTAGCCCCATCCTTTTCTGCTCTGTCCAAATAAGGTTGAACCTCTCTTAATGGATCAAAAATAGCTGCTTCACCATTACTTTCAATATAATAAGCTGCATGAGCAAGACACCCTGTATAGATTTGTTCTACTTTCATAATAATACTTGTTTTCAGTTACACCACTAAATTATTTATGTCATCACTTTCACTTCGTGACAAATGTTACGAAGGAATGTAACCTAAAGTACATAAGAGGAGGGACTTGAAAAATGATATAGATCAGGTTATAAAATAAGTAACCTGAAAAACCACTATAATTTGAGCAGTACTGCCGCAGGTATATCAATGAAATAATAGGTTCCTGATTCTGTAGTTTTCAATCTGCTTACACCTTCCAGATGTTCTATTAATGTGCCGATTAATTCACGTCCGAAAGTATTTCTATCTGACGGTTCCTTCCATGATCCATCGTCATGATACACAAATTTCACAAGATCATCTTTCACAGTTACTTCAATATTCACAGTACCTGAATTCCCTACAAAAGCATGCTTAATTGAATTCGTAATCAACTCATTTATTAATAAGGAAATACTAACCACTGCATCAGGGTTTAAGATCAAATCGGGGCATGATATCTTAACATCAATTTCCTTATCCTGATCAATCTGGTCGAGAAGTGAATAAATAAAATTATTAAGGTATTCCTGGAAATGTAATTCAGCCAGATTCTCTTTCTGATACATCTTTTCATGAATAAAAGCCATTGACTGAACCCTGCCGATTGCTTCATTCAAATTTCTCACAATGCCCTCGTCCGATGCTTCTGCGGCCTGCAAGCGAAGCAACGAAGCCATTATCTGCAAATTGTTTTTCACCCGATGATGAACTTCCTTAAAAAGCACTTCATTGTGACGTATCTGTTCCTCGTACCTATCATTCACTTCTTTGTTGTTCAATTGCATTCTACCTATGACAAAAGCCAGTGCAAATGCAACGTAATAAACGTTAATCACCATTTTGTAATCAACCATATCCGAAGTAATCCCTTTTGTAACAAGTTGATCCGGAGTAGCTACAAATTCATAGAACATCAGACCGGATAGATTAATCAGCAGAATAATGGTTCCTGCCTTGTTCCCGAATAGAAAAAATGTGAAAAATGCCACCAGAATACACCACATAGCATCCGCTAACATTCTGGAATCATCTACAACATAAATGGCAAACTGACAGATAAAAACACCAAACATAACAGTATTCCAACCTGCCAGATTGTACTTTCTTGTTTTATCCAGAAGAAGAATATTAGTTGTTACAAGCAATAGCGCCAGTATGGACGTAATCCAACTGATATCTCCCAGGGCTATATGGATAATCAGCAACGTAATAAAAATGGGAAAAAGCACAATGGATACATTCCATACCATATTGAACTTCCCAATTTCGATCAGCGAAGTGTAGTTTGTACGTGGCGGTTGTATGAATCTTAAAAAGTTCATTGCGCCAATATACAATTAAAAATTTTTCAAAAATCTTTCCGAATGAAATTCAATACACCGTTCAAATATCTGAGTCCCTGATATACTGCTGAAAAAATCCGTATCGATTAATCCAATTAATATCTTCCTTCCTGTTAAAGTTAGACCTGTATATTTGAGCGATCCCTGACAATAATTAATCTGTACCATTCTGATATTAAAATGTATGTTTTGTGAAAGCAATGGCATCACACACACATACTGCAAGTGTAAAATTGATCTGAAATTGGCTTCAGCAGTCCCTATTATACAGGTTTTCAAACACTAGATTCGTCAATGAAGAATGCATTATTTGATGCTATTCAAAACGTAACCCTATAAAATCTACGCTTATGAAAAAGAAAATTACGTTATTCATTTTTATCGGAGCCTTCATCGCTCCTACAGTAACAGCTCAGATTAGTTATACCAACCTGAATCAAAACAATTGTGATGCGAAATTGACTGACATCGGGCTTTTATTTCATGATATCCAAAATACAAATTCAGGATATGAAATCCCTGCCGGATCCGGAACGTATGCCGTTTATGCCGCAAATATGTGGTTTGGAGGAACAGACATAAACGGACAGTTAAAACTGGCTGCTCAGACCTATGGTCCTCCCAATCAGGATTTTTGGCCAGGGGCGCTAACAACAGATGGTACTGCCAATCTTCCTTCCGGTCTTCAGGGGCAAACGTTATGGAAAGTTAGTCGTTCGCAAATAAATGATCATATTCTTCATTATCAGTCTCCCGGATACAGCATGCCTGCCGATCTTGAAAACTGGCCCGCCCATGGAGATGTCAACCTGTTGCAGGCATATAATCTTGCACCTTATGTCGATGTGGACGGTAACAATGCTTATGAACCTCAAAATGGTGATTACCCTTGTATAAAAGGAGATGAAGCGGTATACATGATTATCAACGACAAAGGTGATATTCATGGTACAGGAGGAGATCCAATCGGAATTGAACAACACTATATGATCTACCAGTATAGTACGATTCCCGGTCTTGAAGATGTTACTTTCATCGAGTCCCGTGTCATCAACAGAGGTACACAAATGCTATTCAATTATGTCTCTACCTTCTTTATTGATGGAGATGTCGGTTATTTTGGGGACGATTATGCAGGATCGGATTCCACAAGGCAACTGTTGTACTTCTACAATGGAGACGACTTTGACGAAGACAACGCCGGTAAGCCTGGATACGGTGGTGCGCCTCCCGCAATAGGACTGGTCTGCCTGAATGATTCTGTTACTTCAATCGGGATGTTCTCGAACGG
>QKAV01000210.1 GCA_003247185.1 Crocinitomicaceae bacterium | reverse complement strand
CACTTTATAAAATGCATCTATTGCATCGGCATTGCTCGTAGCTGAGCTATTACCCAAGACAGCTTCGGCATAAATCAGGTATACATCTGACAATCTCAAAAGATGAGTACTCAAAGAAGTAGCCATTCTGGCAATTCCGACTCCGGCACCTTTGATATGATCTGCGTTATCTCCTACAAGGTTCTTTACACAATTAGATCCTGTTGAACTACCATAGGTAACAGTAAGAGCACCATCACTTGACGTCGTTTTATTCCAATCATAATCAAATCCACCTTTATCCGTCCAGAAATAATCATAATGATCCCCCTGCATCATCATCGTTGCTTTCCTTCGATCATCTGTATTCTTTCTTGTTAAACTTGAAGCATCTTCACCAAAAGCATCCTCCAGATCAGTAGTTAAACCAACCCATGTACCCCAAGTATCACCTAATTCACTAAATCCATTCAGACCAAGATCTGATTGAAATGTATTTTGCGATGTCCAGTGAGATCCTATAGTCCAATGCCAGGCAATTAAACTTTCCTGATTAAAATTATTAGCCAAACGGAAATTGTCTGAATAAACGGGCAATAGTTCACGACCACTTTCATCAATCACTTTTTTAGCATAATAGGCAGCTGAATCAAGATCGGCCTGATTACGAGTACCACTCTGTCCTACTCCGGCTTTAGCCAGGTAAACTTTAGCCAGCAATCCGCAAGCGCTGTATTTATCAATACGTCCATCAGCATTGGTTTCGGGTAGCAATTCTACAGCCTTGGTCAAATCCATCACAATGTATTTGTAAACATCTTCAACCTTATTCCGATAAACTGTATTTGAATTTCCGTCTGCGGTCATTTGACTGTTGCTATGAATAATAGGCACAGCGCCCCAGATACGAACTAAATAAAAGTAAGCCATACCTTTCCAAGTCAGCAATTCGCCTTTACATGTATTTAATGTTGTTTTAGAAACACCAGAACCTGCTTTCAGATCAAGGTTTTCCATAATTGTATTACAATAGGCATTTACAGACCACAAAGATGCAGAGGCATTTTTCAAATCTGAATCACTTGATTTCAGAACAAATGTTTGATAAGCATTATCAGTTCCATAATACACATTTCCTGAGAGCACATCACCAATCTTCACAAATCCTCTCTGAAAATCGTACCAGGGAGAATTATAAACAGGATTCACAGCCTGAAAACATTGTGCATCCGTCTGATAAAAGTTATCAATATTATAGCTGTCTTCCGTTGGATGATTCAGGAAATCATCGCAGGATGTCATTCCAAGAGACAGAGCAACAGCCAGAACAAGATATTTATATTTAAATAATTCATAATATTTCCTTTCATATATTTTTAGAATGACACGTTTAAACCAAATGAATACACCTGAGGTGAAGGATATCTACCATTGTCAAGTCCCATTACATAAGAACTTGCGGTACTTGTTCCAATTTCAGGATCGAATCCGGAATACTTGGTAAACGTAGCCAGATTCTGAATATTGGAATACACTCTCAATGATTCAATGTGAAGTTTGTTAGCTACCTTTTTATCAAAGTTATAACCCAATGTTATATTCTTGATTCTTAAATAAGATCCATCTTCAATATATCTGCTCGAAATTCTGGCATTGTCATTCGGGTCGTTCTGGATAGCTCTAGGAGTTTTAGTATTCGGATTAGCAACCTGAACATTATCAATATCATCATACCAGTTATATATTGTTTTTCCAGTAGAGTTTACTCGAGGGTAAGAAACAGTCTGATCAATTTCAGATAAACGGGCACGCTGTGTAACCACCGCTAACTGATTATTCCACAAAGAAGTCATACTGGTCAGATTAATAGCGGAGTAATTCAATACTTTGTTACCGTAAGAACCACTGAAGAAAATACTCAAATCAAAGTTTTTGTATTTAAAGCTATTAGTCATACCATAAGTAAATAGAGGCATTGGTGAACCCAAATTTGTACGGTCATTTTCATCAATATATCCATTTCCGTCGACATCTTTAAACTTAAGGTCACCCGGATAAACAGTGTTAGTTCTGCTATAAGAAACTCCATCCGAAGGTGCATGATCTGGAGTTGGTGAGCTTTCAATATCTTCTTTATCTTTATAAACTCCTTCAACCACATAACCATAGAAATTGAACAGCGGTTGTCCAACTTCAGTGTGTGTAACTACATCCGACCACTGTCCGTAACCTTCAATAGAAGTTGAACCAGTTCCTGTCAAAGCCAGCAATTTATTTTTATTGAAAGTAATCTGAAGTTCAGTATCCCAGGTAAAATCTTTTGTATTGACATTATGAGTATTCAAAGAAAATTCAATACCTCTGTTTTCGATTTTACCGAAGTTTCCGTAAGGAGCAGCTAAAGCACTTGAAGCATTACCATCTGTTCCCATGTAAGATGGCAAGTCCATTTGCATCAACATGTCGTTCGACACTTTGCGGTATGCATCAATAGTCAAATCAATTTTACTTCTGAACAAACTCACATCCAAACCTAAATTGAACTGTTCCTGAGTTTCCCAGCCTATATATGGATTGGCGATATTACTTTGTCTGTAACCTACACCCAAGCCTGTTTCCATAGTAGAAACGGCAGCTCCCCACTTGTAAGCTCCGATATTCTGGTTCCCTGTTTGTCCCCAGCCAACTCTGAGTTTAGCATTATTGATCACATCTTTTACTCCGTCCATAAATTCTTCACCGGAGATTCTCCATGATCCTGCAAAAGAATGAAAAGGAGCCCAACGGTTCAAAGGACCAATGTTTGAAGAACCATCCATACGATAGGTATAAGTTCCGTAATACTTGTCATTATAGTTGTAGGTACCGCGACCAAAGAAGGAAGCCAAAGAACCACTTCCAAATCCTGAATTAATTTGAGGATCACTTCCCAAAACAGGATTGTGAACATTATTGTCAGGCAAATTTGTTGATGAAATAGACATATATTTATATGAATATTCCGAACATTCCTGACCAATCATTACGCTGGCTTTATGCAATCCAAAATCATGTGAATAAGTCAAATAATTCTTTAACTGCCAGAATTTATTATCGTTCCATTGCCAAGCATCAGAATTGATAGATCTTGACCATGTTCCATACTGAGCTGTCGGACGGAAACGTTCAGCCTGAGATCCACCATTACTTATGGCAAATTCAGAATGCGAAGTCAAACCTTTCATAAAGGTAATGTCTGCGTATATATTACCATCAAGACTATTCCTTTTCAGCAAGTTATCTTCATCCAATGCTTTTCCAATAGGGTTGATCCGACTTGCAACACCTTCCTGAGTAATACCCGTGTAATTTCCATCTATATCATAAATAGGTATATCAGGCGTAGAAAGGAGAGCAATATTCAAAATACCTTCATCACTATCAACCAATCCTAAACGTTCGTTCGTATTGCTATATGAAAGATTCACACCTATTTTAAACCATTTTTTCAATTGTGCATCCACATTGCTACGGAATGAAAAACGGGAGAATTTTGTTCCAATCACTGTACCATCCTGATCCATATAAGAACCAGACAGATAATACTTAACAATATCAGTACCTCCTGATGCACTCACGGTATGTGTGTTCATCAATGCAGTTTGAAATACTGCATCCTGCCAGTTTGTTCCAACACCAAGCAATGATGGATCTCTGAATTCCAGACGGGTATCACGACCTGCGGTTTCAGAAGCCATATCGTTGCTGTACTGTGCAAACTGTCTAAGATTCATCACATCCAAACGTTTAGCTTGATGCTGAACTCCAAACATTCCTTCATAAGTAAATTTAGCTTCTCCGGCTTTACCTCTTTTGGTTGTAATGAGAACAACTCCATTCGCACCACGAGACCCATAAATAGCTGTTGCAGAAGCGTCTTTCAAAATTTCCATAGAAACAATATCAGAAGGGTTGATCGTAGATAAAGGCGAAACGGTAGATACTGATCCATTTCCAAGAGCATCACCCAATCCAAAGTCTGCACCCGAACGACCATTCACCGACACGGGAACACCATCAATCACATACAACGGTTCCGCATCTGCATTGATAGTACTCTGTCCACGAACACGAATAGAAACAGAAGAACCCGGCGCACCAGAAGTCTGTACGGCAGAAACTCCCGCAACACGACCCTGTAAAGCCTGATCCATATTTGTAATGATAGAACCTTTCAGTTTATCTTCACCAACAGAAACAGAAGCTCCGGACAAGTCACTTTTTTTCATAGTTCCATATCCAACAGCAACGACTTCGTCAAGCATTTTGGAGTCTGCTTCCAGTTTTACATTAATAATTTTTGATTTGGCCACAACCTCTTGCGCTTTCATGCCAATATAGCTAAAAACAAGAGTCGATCCCTGAGATGCATTAATGGTGAACTTACCATTAATATCAGTAACGGTTCCGGTAGTTGTTCCTTTAACTTGCACTGAGGCTCCAATCAATGGACTTCCATCAGCGGCATCGGTAACAACTCCTGAATAAGAAGAATTCTGCTGAGCAGAAATCAGACATACCCCGACAAAGAGTAGTAGAATGAGGAAAGTAAGTTTTCTCTTCATGGAATTAGAATTTATATTACGGTTATTTTTTTTCGAAATTTTAAACTTCGATTTTACAAAAATACGATCATATAACATACTAAAAATACACTACTGACCGACAAACAATTTAGACAAGAATAAAAAAAAATAGGGCAATAACACGAAGTCATCGCCCTACTGTTGTATATTTGAGTTGCGAAACAAAAAATACTACAACATGGGCAAAGATATTGAAAAAAAATTAGTCG
>QKAV01000141.1 GCA_003247185.1 Crocinitomicaceae bacterium | reverse complement strand
TATTGAGCAAAAGCGTCTGACATACAATGGCGGGAGAAATAAAGGGTTCGAAAGTATATGCTGGCATCCGGAAAAAAAGTGCTTTATAAGCATAACCGAAAAGGATCCGGCTACCATATTTGAGATCGATCAGGATTTTAATGTTACGAAGGAATTGCAGGTTCCCTTTAAATTAAGTGATGTATCGGCACTTACTTACCACAATGGTTATTTATGGATTCTCAGTGATGAAGATCGAACAGTCTATAAATGTAATCCAACGACTTATATGCCGGAAAAGGCATATTTACTGCCTCTGTGATAAATCCTGAAGGCATCACTTTTAACAGCAATGGGGATATGCTTGTCTGTTCAGACGACATGGAACGCCTGTATATTTTTAATCACCAATCATTATAAGGGATGTTAAAGAAACTTGTTGTCGTTTTGGTATTGGTTTCAGCAAATTCTTCGCTGGCACAACTTTCCATTACTAACGGTGATCACAATCTGGAGATCTCCGGTCTGATTTCCTCTTATTATAATTACAGAGTACTGGATAGCGGATACTATGATAAAAGTAGTAATCGCTTTAAGCTTCGCGATGCTCAGATTCAACTGGAAGGGCGCTACAAGAACACGTTTGAATATGAATTTCAGATTGATTTTGCCGATTTGATTGCAGGTGCAACCGGTGGTGGATTTGATGCTGAAAATCCGGGACTGATGGATGCGTATGTGGTCTACAAGGGAATCCCTTTTCTGAGCATTAAAGCAGGATATGGTAAAAATCCGTATTCCCGTACTTCAAATGTACCTTTTATGTATTCCCCTTATTGGCAACGACCTGAAATGTGTCGAGGAGATCTTTTTTCAAGAAGGGATATTGGAGTTACGCTTATGTCCTCCTTCTGGAAGCAACGTATAGATCTTATCGCCGGAATGTATAACGGGCTTGGCGAAATTTCGCTCGGGGGTAAAAATGATGCCAGTGGTACACCCGAATTTATAGGAAGGGCTCAGTTCGCATACCCGTCCCGCTACAGGTTTCAGGACATCGATACCAGAATTACTCCGATACCGATGTTTGTGATAGGAGCAAACGGACGATATACCAACAAGGTTTTACCTGCAGGAGAGTATTTTCCTACAGGATCACAAGGTCCTTACCTCATGAAAGTCATTTCCGGACAAAAAACAGGTTATGGAATTGATTTTAGTTGTCAGTATATGGGGTTCTCTGCACAATTTGAGATCCAACAGTTTATTATGAGACCGGATAATGAAGCGAGTGTTTTGTTTCGTGGAACGGATAAGGATTTTAATAAGGGATATGTACGTTCCGGCGGATACTATGGACAGCTCAATTACTTCCATAAAAAAATGAAAACCATTTTTTCAGTTCGGTATGAGAGTTTTAACATAAATGATCTTGCCGATGGAGAATTACAACGTGTAAGTGGCGCAATTGCTTATCAGATTAAAGGATTTGATGCCATGGTGAAGGCACAATACTTTCACAACCTAAAAGCAGAAACGGATGTAGACCCATTGGGTTGGTCAGATCAGTTCAGAGTTGGATTTCAATATGCATTTAAATAATAAAACAATCTAAAAATTAACATCAATGAAAACCATGTTACTATCTGTTATTGGTCTGGTCGGACTCTCTTATGCGTTTGGTCAGATAAGCACACTGCCTGCCAGTGAAAGTTTTAATACCTCCACAGCTTTCACGACAGGAACACCAGCTACATTTATTCCCAATTGGGATGGAAATGAGGTGGCTACCACTAACCGGATTTATCAAAACACCACTACATTTAACTCGGGTGATGCCGATCTGGCAATTATTCCTACGAGTTCATTTAATGGAGAGGTAATTGTTCATCTGGATCTGACAAACTATCAATCCGTTCAATTCGATTTTTATGCTAAATCCATGGCAAACGGAGGCGGTAGCCGAGATGCGGAATTAACCATAGAAACTTCCATTGACGGAGGCGTAAACTGGGTAGGAAGCACGTTTATCGGTGCTTTCCCGAATATCGACCAGCCGTCATTTGCTACCTATACTTATGTTTTACCTACTGCGGCGAATAATCAAAGTGACGTTTTGGTAAAGTTTTATGTAACCCGTTCCTCAACAGGAAGCGGAGCGGCATCTCAATTGAATATCGATGACGTTGCAATTACAGGAACATTGGCAGCACCTGGTCCGGCGGTAAACCTATCTACAGATCTTTCAGCAGGAAGCGAGGCAGGAACGACCGTTGTAACCATTACAGCTACAGCAGCCACAGCAGTAACAGGAGACCAGACAGTGACATTAAGTGCCGGCGGAACGAACATCAATACCAATGACTATACTTTCTCGAATACGGATATCACAATTCTTAACGGAACGACAACAGGATCTGTAACCTTCACAATAGTTGATGATAATTTGAATGAAGGAACGGAAACGGCAAATATTTCAATTTCAGGCGTTACAACCGGGGTTAGCATCGGATCTGTCTCAAGTGTTAGTGTTGACATTTCGGACAATGATACTGCAGTTGAAATGCTGGTGTTGAACACGGCGAATCCTACCATTGATTTTAATGAATTGGGAAATTCGGGAGTTGGACTATTCGATATTACTAAAGGATTTTACACGTATGAAATCGGATCCAATGCCGATGCGACTTACAGGGCTGATGATGGAACTTCTACTACAGGAGATGTTTACAGCTACGGTTTGACATCATCTACTGAAAGAGCTTTTGGTTCAATTACTACCGGTTCATTGGATACGGCTCAAATCGGAGCACAATTGGTAAATACAACCGGTTCTGTAGTAAATGCGCTTACTATTTCCTATACAGGAGAGCAGTGGAGAGGATCAGATGCCGGAGAAGATACCTTAAGTTTCTATTACAGTACTGATGCTACGGCTTTGGATAACGGAACATGGATTTTACTTAATGACCTTAGTTTCGCAGCACCGAATATTAATGCGAGTGTGGCTGGAGCTTTAAATGGGAATGATCCGGCTAATCAAACAGCGGTTTCTTTTCAGATTTCAGGACTTAACTTAAATAACAACGATGGAATCTGGATCAAGTGGCAGGACATTAATATCTCCGGAAGTGATCAGGGACTGGCAATAGATGATCTGATTATTACGCCTCAGTTTATAGGGGCACCTGCGACTTTGTTTATCAATGAAATCATGGCTTCCAACTCAACTACGGTTGCAGATGAAAATGGCGAATTCGACGATTGGATTGAAATCTACAACCCGGGCACTTCTGATGTAAGTATTGCAGGTTACTACGTAACGGATGATTTTACGAACGCGATGAAGTACCATATTCCTGACACTGCTACAAATGCGATTGTTCCGGCAGGAGGATGGTTGTTGATCTGGGCAGATAATCAGGATGCACAGGGAAATCTTCATACAACCTTTGCCTTAAGTGCTGGAGGTGAACAAGCAGGATTGGTTGCACCTGACGGAGTAACGTATGTGGATTCACTGACATTCGGAGCGCAAACTTCAGACGTTTCATGGGGTAGAGATGGTGACGGTGACTTAAACTGGATCTTCTTTAACGTTCCAACACCTGATGCATCGAACATTGTTTCAACTTCAGGATTAGTTAATCCTGAGAACAATCCGATTGTGATGTATCCTAATCCGACGAAAGGGAAACCATTTGTGATGTTTACAGAAAATGTGAACCTGACTTTGGTGAGCTTGTCCGGAAATGTATTGATGCAGGCAAACAATGTAAATTCGATTGATGTCAGTTTGCTCTCAAAAGGAATCTATATTATTCAATTGGATAATGGAAATACACGAAAATTAGTCATCAACGATTGATGTAATCGACACAAATAAAAACGCCCCGGTAATACGGGGCGTTTTTTTGTATCATTCTGTGGGACTTCAAAGTTTGAAGTACATTTTGATGTATCGACTTGCTTAGAATGGCAGATCATCGTCATCCGCTGTTTCCGTAGCTGAACTTGGTATTTCAGGTGCAGATGATCCGAAATCCATATCAGATGGTCCGCCCTGAGGCATTCCCTGATTTACACGCTCGATTCTCCATGCATCCAATGAGTTGAAGTATTTCACTTCTCCCTGAGGGCTGGTCCATTCACGACCTCTGATATTAAAAGATACCTCAACCGTATCTCCCTGGCTCATTCCGTCAAGCATGTTGCACTTATCCTGTGTTGCCTGAAACAAAACGTCTTGAGGATACATGGAAGAAGATTCTGTTACTACGAATTCACGTTTAGAGAATGTATCAGTGATCTGTTGTGTGTCTTTAATAACCTTAAGTGTTCCTTGTAATTTAAACATAATTCAGTGTTTGTTGTTCTTATCAGTTGTTGAAGGCCAGCAGCGTTTTCCATGCTTCCTCCAATTTGTTTTCTTTTAATAATTCCTTCGCTTTTTTATGCAGAGCTAGTTCCAGTTCTACCGCATTGTCTTCCAGGTCCATGAACAGATCGCTCAATTCTAGTAATTTGTACTCATTGACATCTGTTTCGTCTGGCAGAGCTTCAATTCCTCCAAGTTGACCAAGATCGTTAGCAGATAACACTTCACTTTTTCGAATATCATCCGGAATAGCGTCGTATCCGATCCCGATCGTAGTAATAGGTTTTGCGATTTCGAACATTGAATGTTCATCAGCTCTGCAATACCAGTTACCTCCCATTCGGGCTACAAGATCAATCTTCTTTTGGTCGATCATCTGATTGTCATTCAGAATCTCTTCGGAAATATGGATGCGTACAACCTCACATATAATCAGGTTTCCAGCTCCGCCACCATTACCTAGGCATTTGATCTCATTTACTTTACACTCAAACTGTACAGGAGATTCCTTTACACGTTTAGGTTGGATCAGATCAGAAGCAACGGCTGTTAGTCCTGATTTTTCAAATTCGCTGATATCAGGACTGAACGGGGAACTAGCCAGGCTCATTTGATGCACCATATCGTAGTTTACGACATTGATCACTACTTCCGGTACTTTCAGGACGTTGTTGTACGTATCCTTTGTAGCACCCGTGCGGCCACTTCTTGCAGGAGAGAACACCAAAATCGGAGGGTTCGCAGAAAATACATTGAAAAA
>QKAV01000030.1 GCA_003247185.1 Crocinitomicaceae bacterium | reverse complement strand
AATTCTTCATTTTCAACAATATCCAGTACCTCGATTGATAGAAATAATCCTAAGAGCGCGCAGGATGCGGCCAAAAGTCCGGATAGCACCACGACTCCCATCTTACCAAACAGAATTTGCCATCGCAATACAGGAGTTGTAAGGAGAGTTTCCAGGGTTCCCCGTTCTTTCTCTCCTGTGAAAAGATCAATTGCGGGATACATACATCCGATAAAGCCGAATGCGATAAAAATGTAAGGTAAAATACCTCCGGCCAGTTTCCCGATTACTTCTTTACTACTGGCAACATTTTCATAATTTGTTGTAATCGGTTCCAGTTCCGTTGGATTCAATTTTAAATCAAGGTAGCGTTCCTGACGTGCGATAGCCTGAATTGCGCTCAGGTACTTTTCCGCACGATCCTGCATACCAACTTCGGCTGCATTATAGTAAACCCTGACATTGACCTGTTTTCGTTCTTCCATTTTCCAATTGAAACCAGGTTCGGTAGCCAGCGCAAATTGCAAAGAATCAGTACGTACCAATTCTTTCATTTCCGTACTGTCTTTAATTGGAATGATCACCTTTTTACCGAGTGCGTCCGGCAATGCTTCCAGTTTTTCAATCAAATATGAATTAGGTTCTCCAAGGTAGCCGACATGCACAGTTTTATTGGCTGCTTCTTTGCTAAACGACTCTGAAACACCTACGAATATGTTCAGGATAATCGGGAAAATCAAAATAGGAATCACCAGCATCATTACCAATGTTCTTCGGTCCCGGAGTGTATCGATCAGTTCTTTTTTAAAGATCTTGAATATCATAACGCTGTATTTGATTGATGAACAATGTTTATAAATTCCTGGGTGAGACTATCAGAAGTCATTTGTGTCCTGAATTCATCCATAGTAGATTGCATCAGTAGTTTTCCCTTGTGTACAATGGCAATATCGTCACACAAAAGATCTACTTCACTCATGATATGACTGGAGAAGATGACTGTTTTTCCTTCATTTTTACAATCCCGGATGAGCTGGATAATGTTCTCGGCAGTAATGACATCCAGTCCGCTTGTCGGTTCATCAAAGATGACCACTTCAGGATCATGGATCATAGTTCGGCAGATAGACACTTTTTGCTTCATCCCGGTTGATAGTTTTCCTATTCGTTTATGAAGAAAATCCTTCATATCGAGTAGTTCAAAAAGGCGCTCTTTTCTTTCCTCGCGAACTTGTTTTTCAACGCCATACAAATCAGCAAAATAATTGATCATTTCAACAGGAGTTAATCGCGCATAAAGCCCTGTTGATCCTGTTAGAAAGCCAATTTTTCCTCTTGCTTCCTTGGGATGCTGAACAGCATCAATACCACAAATTTTGATAGAACCGCTCGTAGGTTTGAAAATAGTTGAGATCATGCGAAGAGTAGTTGTCTTACCCGCGCCGTTAGGTCCAAGCAGGGAGAAAACCCTTCCGGGTTCGCATGAGAATGTAATTCCGTCGACAGCAGTTGCGATATGCTCCTTCGTGTTGAGTTCCTTGCGCTGTTTGGCGGTAAGAACAAATTCCTTACGAAGATCAGTTACTTCGATCATAGCCTTTTATTTTGTTACAAGATAATGAACAAGACAGATTATGAAGAAGAATGAGGATAAGTGGTTGAAATAAGGGATGATTATTCGCAAACGCGCCCTTTGTGAACTCCCTTGGCATATTCGGCATCAATGGATTTCATTTCCTCTATCAATTCAGCGGAAGGAGGAGTATGTTGCAGCTTAGTGAGATCCGGTTGCCCTGCATCCAGCCAGGCAGTGTACCAGATGGATCCGACAGCCAGAATCGCAGCACGTAATCTTCTTTCAACCATGCCATTCATTCTGTGGTGATATTCATCGGAAAACTCTTTTGAATACACCTGAATGGTCACATTTCCACGTCGCTCAAAACTATATTTTTTGTCACTCGGAAGATCTTTTGTTACCGCTAATTCCAAACTAAATACAGAATCGACACAGCTGTTAGAACCCTTCACCGCTTCCCAAATGTAATCCTGGAGATGTGGTATTTTTTCGGCTTTACCAATGAAGTAGTCATAACTTTCCGCATTGATTTCAACCAAACGGCTTTCCCACAGGCCGTGAATTCCTTTTTGATTTGTTAACTGGCCATTGTAATTTTCGGTTGTATGCAAAGGAACATGTGCATCTCCGATGTAATGTCCGATATCAGCTGAGTACTTTAGGATGAGATCAACATTACCTTCCTCAAAGGCGCGTTGCAATTTGTATTTCATTACAACAATGTGCCAGGGAACAATTCCGTAAGCCTGAAGTGTGTCTTCTGAAAATTTATCCACGGCATCCTTCCACTTCCTGGGAACAACATCGAAGGGATTTTCTCCCTCATGTACATAATGATCGATATCAATGTAATGTCTCTGTGCTTCACCATCAACAGCATATCGCCGTTTATCAGGATCAACCGCATGTTCTGTTATAAATTCAATATGATCCTTGTAAAAACCGAACATTTCCGGTGGTAAAGTAAAAATAGCAATCCGGTTGATGCGCTGATGACCAAAGAACCCCCAACGTTTTACAGACTCACTTTTTGTATTCAGAGCAAGTAACAGAGGGAGAAGAATCAGTCCCCAGAGCTTATATTTTAACCAATTTGCCATCTCTCATTATCGGAACAACATCCGTTTGATTCGGTGTTAAGCAGTACTTAATGTCTTCGTTCAAGTTAAGGTTTTTTAATCTTCTACGATGCGAACTTGACTTTAAATATCCTATCGGATTCACCCATGCCGAAAGATAGAGGTATTTTGCTGCAATACTGGAGTCTTCATCCGATTTGAATTTACCTGTATTCAACAGGTACTCGCAAATTGCTCCTGCGCATACCGTATCTTCCAGGTTGAATTTATCCTGCCAGCCTGAACACAAACACAACGTTGATTTTTCCTGTTCTTCCAAATAAGCGCACACTGCATCCAGGTTTAAAAGAGATCCCACAATAACAGTTGGTGCATTAGAAGCGATATTTAGTGCTTTAGTCCCATTAGTCGTAGTTAACACGATTTCCTTGTCTTTTACCTCTTCTTTCATGTAGGAATAAGGCGAATTTCCAAAGTCAAATCCTTCAACAATTTCACCTTTACGCTCAGCACCGACGAGGTATCCCTTTTTTTGGTATTCCAATGCTTCTTCAATCGTAGATACCGGAATAATAGATTTTACACCATTATCAAATGCTGCACAGATTGCAGAAGTTGCTCGTAGTACATCGATTACAACAACGATGTCATATTCACCTTTGAAATATTCATATTCGCCCGGAGTAAAGCAAACTTCTACATGTTTTCTAGTATCATTCATGCCGTAAATTTAAAACTATGTTTTTATTGTTGACTGCCAAGGCGTTTTATTTCCGGATTAACTACCTTACTATCAAACACAAAGGTTGCAAAGGGGAGAAGTGACGCAATTAATCCGAATCCGAGCGTTCCCGTTTTCCATTTCTGTTCCTTACTTACCAGAAACACATAAATAATGTATGCTATAAATAAAACCCCATGTGCCATCCCAACAAAATAGTTGGGTTGCGGAATTTGGTACATGTATTTGAGTGGCATGGTCAAGGCGAAAGACAGATAGGATATTCCCTCCAGTATCGCTAACAAGCGTAATGTTTTTAAATTATTCATTTTTTAATTGTTTTTCAAGTGCAAATAACTCATCTCTTAATCGTGCAGCTTCAATAAAATCAAGGTCTTTGGCAGCCTTCTGCATCTGACTCTTCGTATATTCAATTGATTTCATGAGCTGCTCTTTACTCATATATGCAACAACAGGATCCGCAGCAATTGATGGCTCGTCCAGTATCTTGTAATCTGTTGGTTTGTCTCCGTCTGCTACCTTCGTTGACTCCAGAATACGCTCTTTCGATTTTTTCAACGGAGTAGGAGTAATGCCATGTTCTTCGTTGTATTTTTCCTGATAGGCTCTCCTTCGCTTCGTCTCATCGATCGTTTTTTGCATGGAATCTGTGATCTTATCCGCATACATAATGACCATTCCATTTACGTTTCGGGCAGCGCGACCAACTGTCTGAACAAGGGAGCGTTCATTTCTCAAAAAACCTTCTTTGTCTGCGTCCAGAATTGCGACCAATGAAACTTCAGGAAGATCAAGTCCCTCTCTCAGCAGGTTAACTCCGATCAGAACGTCAAAGTCTCCCAAACGAAGCTGTCGGAGTATTTCAACCCGTTCAATAGTGTCAATATCTGAATGGATGTACCTGCATGGAATTCCTATTTTATCTAGGTATTTCTGCAGCTCTTCAGCCATCCGCTTCGTAAGCGTCGTTACCAAAACGCGTTCATCTCTTTCTCTGCGAACCTGTATTTCTTCGATCAGATCATCGATTTGATTTTTGCTCGGACGAACATCAATCAGTGGGTCGAGTAGTCCCGTAGGACGAATCAACTGCTCCACAACAACGCCTTCCGAAAGTTCCAATTCATAATCGGCAGGAGTAGCAGAGACATAGATAGCCTGATGGAGTAATCCTTCAAATTCTTCAAATTTTAACGGACGGTTATCAACTGCAGATTGCAAACGGAAACCATAATCTACCAGGTTTACTTTTCTGGAACGGTCGCCGCCATACATAGCTCGTGGCTTTCATCAATTACCATCAGAAAGTCATCCGGAAAATAATCTAACAGACAGAATGGACGCTGTCCGGGTTCTCTTCTGTCAAAATAACGCGAGTAATTTTCGATTCCGCTGCAATATCCCAATTCGCGAATCATCTCAAGGTCATAGGAGACACGTTCCTGCAGGCGCTTGCTCTCTTCAATTTTTCCTGCCTTTCGGAATGCCTCTACCTGCACCACCATGTCTTCCTGAATCTCCTCAATTGCCAGTTTCGTTGTTTCGGGATTGCTGACGAAGATGTTTGCGGGGTAAATACTGATATTTTCGAAAATTTCAATCCGATTTCCTGTTTTCGGGTCAATACTTTCAATGGCCTCAATTTCGTCTCCCCAGAAAGCGATACGAATGGCATAATCGGCGTAGGCAACAAAGATATCGACTACATCCCCC
>QKAV01000246.1 GCA_003247185.1 Crocinitomicaceae bacterium | reverse complement strand
GTTTCTATTTAATTTTTTAAGATTTCCGGCAGTTTTATCGCACACCGCCAGTGGTTGATTATTGAGCATCATGTGTCCTTCTCCATCATCAAAGAAGTCTTCTTCTCCGAAGTAAATAGCGGTCTTACCTGTGAATACACAAGGGCCGTCAGCCGGCATAGGGTCCTTGATTGCACACACTTCCACACTCTCCAAATAAATCAGTTCATCCGTATCATAATGCTTCGGATCCAAAACGCGATATGGGCGTTTTGCCCGGATTTCAATTGTTCCAAATCCTGCATCAGCAATCATCCGTACATAATCTTTCAAACTCAAGGAACCACTGAGGCAAAGAGCGCGAAGTCGCTCATCATTTCTTAAATTTTCCGGCATAGGATCCTCAGTAACCGGATCAGAAAGTACAAGGCGTCCGTGTGGTTTAAGAACCCGGTACATTTCGGCTAAAGCTTTTTTCAAATCTTCCGCATCAAATATATTGAACAGGCAATTCTGAGCTGCGATATCAATAGTAGCGTCTTCTATCGGCAAATGCAGTGCATCGCCCTTTCGCAGATCAACAAACTCTTTCTTAAACCATGGATTCTGTTTCTCCGCTTCTAACAGGTTATTCCTGCAGCTTTCAATCATCTCATCTACAACATCAATACCGATAACCCCTCCTGCCCTTCTGCTGAAGTAAGCAAACTGAAACACCTCCATTCCTCCTCCAACACCAACATACAGTACCGTAGGATCGTTGACCAGATCTCTCGGATTTACCGTACTCCCACAACCGTAATTCATTTCCAGCATAATCGACGGCATATTCAAATCCGGCAACTGCCAGACAGGCGTCGTAGTGCAACACAATCCCACATCAGGCTTTAAGGCTGCTTCCTTGTATACATTAACGGTAGTATCTAAATATGATTTCATGTTTTTATACGGTTGTGCCACCACAACTAGACCCGGATCCTGCCGTACATCCGTAACAGTGTTGTGAAATGACAATATTTCTATTGGAGATCGCCTCTTCGTTAAAATTACGAATATGTTGCCGATCAGAAGCCAGTTTCAACTCAAGCATTTGGTTGAAATCGCAATCGTACAAGAATCCATCCCATCCGACAGAAAGCGTATTCCTACACATCGCATTTGCTGCTGCAACCGGATTATAGGCATTTACCAGTTTCTCCATATAATCGTGATAGTTGTCACTCGCTACCAAATAATTTAAAAAACGTGATACGGGCAGATTGGTAATCGCAAACAGGTTATTAAACAGTAAGCCATACTGACGGGATAACCTTGATTTAAAGTCTCGTTCCAACGCAGTCTGATCGGGCGGTAAAAAGGCTCCTGATGGGTTGTACACCAAATTAATAATCAAACCTGAGCCCTCCACTCCATATCCGACTGCATTCAGCATTTTCATCGCCTCTATGCTCTTTGCAAAAACTCCTTCACCCCTTTGTGCATCGGTCTTACCGGCAGAATAATAGGGTAAAGATGAAACGAGTTCGATATTGTGTTTTTTATAGAACTCCGGAAGATCATGATACTTCTGATTCGCTACAATGATCGTAAGATTACACCGTACAATGATTTTTTTACCCAAAGATGACAGCTCTTCTACGAACCATCTGAAATCCGGATTCATTTCAGGAGCACCTCCCGTAAGATCGATCGTATGACAATCGGAATTCTTCGCTGCTTCCAAACATTCAAGCATCGTCTCTCTCGTCATGATCTCCTTGCGATCAGGTCCGGCATCCACGTGACAGTGTTTACACACCTGATTACACATTTTCCCGAGGTTGATCTGTAATATTTCCAGTTTCGTCGGTTTGAACGGAAACAGCCCCGAACGATCGAGACTATCCTGAAAAGTTGTCAGTCCGGCGGATTGTAATAATTGCAGTTGATAGGTCGGTTCAGAGAAATCATTTCCCTGACTTTTAAGCGAAATATGTGTTTTTATCTCACTCATTACATAGAAAGATCCTTGTATTTGTTCATCATCTGAACCCCATGAACCAAACTGGCTCCTCCCCTTATAGCAGCTGCCACATGAACTGCTTCCATCATTTGTTCTTCATCACAACCCTGTTCCATGGAATCCTGTGTATACGCATCGATACAATATGGACATTGAACCGTATGAGCAACTGCAAGAGCAATAAGTGCCTTTTCTCGTTTCGTAAGCGCTCCTTCTTCAAAAACTGCCCCGTAGTATTCGAAATATTTTTCTCCCAGTTCTTTTTGAAACTCTGTGATTTTTCCAAATTTTTTCAGGTCTTTCGGGTCGTAATACGTTTCCATTCAATATGATTTAGTTGATCTATTAAAATTAATATCTGCTTCGGGAATTTCTCAGACTTTATCATTTTTTTTCCATTTATAGATTCTGGAAAAAAAGAAGAAAAGCAGTGGCTGCAGGATTGCAATCACTAAGATACTGTCCCAACCGAATACGGGTAATGATTTGTCTATAAGCAGGGCATCCGTTTGTAAGGCTTGCCAATCATTGGTCAGAATAAGAACTCCAAACAAATTGTTTGCAAAATGATACCCCATCCCGAGTTCCATTCCATTATCATAATGAGTAATCATTCCCAGAAAAAATCCTGTCATGATAAAGTAAAACAAGACCTGATATCCCATAATATCGATTTCAGGATTGCCCGCATGAGCCAGTCCGAACAGAATCCCGCAAACAGCAACGGCCAATAACGGGCTAATGTTTAACCTTCCCAGTCCCTGAAATATAAAACTTCTGAAGAGCAAATCTTCCGCAGCCGTTTGGAAAGGCAGCACAAGGATACAGATCAAAACCAAAGGCAACAGTTTCCCTGAGTGAATATTCCATTCAATTTCAGTTCCGGTGTTCATCGCGACCGCCAGTAGTCCTACCATCACACTCAACCAAAGTATGGCAGAGAGACCAAAACGCTTCCAATCGAATCTTGCCCGGGAAGTAAAGATGGTACGTACTTCTCTTTTATGAATGTATTTTAATGAGAGTATCAGAGCTATAAAAGCCACTAAGAATGGGATAAGAGCGAGAAGTAACACCACGTTTCTATCTATACTCTTCGGAATATACATCAAAGAAAATCCCCAAACATTTCTTGCTAGTAACTCGGCTAAGAATTGTCCGGGAATTAAACTGAATAATACCACACTTAACGTGAGCAAATATGTCCCTATATTTGCACGTTCCCCTTCAGATTGGCGATAAAAGGACTTCATCTTAGTGGAACATATCCTTCATTCGTTGGAAAAATCCTTTATCGTTGTGATCCGGTGTAGGTTCAAAATTCGGACTTTCTCTCAACTTTTCGAGAATCTCCTTTTCTTCTTTACTGACTTTCTTAGGTGTCCAAACATTGATGTGAACAAATAAATCCCCTGTCCCATAACCTTGTAACACAGGAAGTCCTTTTCCTTTCAGTCTCAATACCTTTCCACTCTGAGTTCCTGGTTCAACTTTTATCTTTGCCTTACCGGATACTGTTGGAATTTCTACAGAAGATCCCAGAACAGCATCTACAAAATTCACATACGCATCGTAATGCAAGTGATCACCATCTCTCCGTAAATCTTCGTGTGGGATTTCCTCAATTACAACAATCAAATCTCCGGGAATTCCATCAAATGGTCCGGCATTTCCTTTTCCGGTGACACTCAATTGCATTCCATCCATAACTCCGGCCGGAATATCCAACTCGATCAATTCTTCCTGACGTACCAAACCATTTGCGTCCGCATCAGCAGGTTTTTTATCGATCATTTTTCCTGCACCACGACAAACATTACAAGTTGTTTGCGTCTGCATGGCTCCAAGAAACGTTTGGGAAACCCGGGTTATTCTACCCGTACCGTTACAAGCAGAACAGGTTTTATAGGTCACGTCTTTGGCGTTAACCAATTTGTTAACCTTGATCTTTTTGTGAACGCCTTCAGCGATTTCCTGAAGGGTCAATTTCATTTTAACACGAAGATTCGTTCCCTTTACGACACGCGGTCCTCCACGGCTTCCGCCAAATGATCCTCCGCCAAACGCTCCACCAAAAATATCACCGAATTGAGAGAAGATATCATCCATATTCATACCTCCGCCTCCGAAACCTCCGGCACCTCCCATTCCGGCATGACCAAATTGATCATATCGGGAACGTTTTTCCGAATCGCTCAGCACTTCATAAGCCTCAGCAGCCTCCTTGAACTTTTCCTCCGCATCCTTATCATCCGGATTTTTGTCCGGGTGATATTTCAAAGCCAATTTGCGGTATGCCTTTTTAATATCTGCCTCACTCGCATTTCTGGTGACTCCCAGTACTTCGTAATAATCTCTCTTTTCACTCATAACTTAAAGTTATTGCGCTACGACAACCTTAGCGTAACGGATCACTTTGTCATTCAACATATATCCCTTCTCAACGGCATCGATTACTTTGCCGCTATCTTTCTTATCCGCCGCAGGCATATTGGCAATCGCCTCATGCAATTCACTGTCGAATGTCTGACCAATGGCATCCACTGCCTTTAAGCCCTTCGCTTCCAATGTTGATTTTAGTTTATTGTAAATCAAATGAAACCCTTCTCTGATTGAGTTCAAATCATCAACTTTATCATTATTCGCAATTGCTCTTTCAAAATCGTCCAGAACCGGCAGCAAATCTTTTAAAACACCTGCATTTGCAGATGAGATAATATCAATCTTTTCTTTATTCGTTCTTCTTCTGAAGTTATCAAATTCAGCATGCAAACGAACGTATCTATCATTTAATTCATTGTACTTATTCTCAGCTTCCGCCAAAGGATCCATTTCTACCTTTACATCCTGATCCTCATTAACCTGAGAATCATTCGCATTTACCTGCTCATCTGCATTCAATTCTTCATTTCTATCCTTGTCCTTTGCCATATCACAAATTTTTCTGTCTTATGTCAAAGATATTGCCAATCTGTAAATTCGGACAGATTGTCGGAATGGCAGTCTAACAACTTGAAATAATGTCAGTCTATTGCCTTCTTCACAGTAATACGTATTTCTACTTACTACAATGTATACGCTTTTACTAAAAAGCGAAAAATCGACAGAATCTGGTCATTACAGGCATTTGTTATTTCATTGATTTGAAGAACAATCCACTTAACAACCAGCTATGAGAAACAAAAACACCATTCAGCCCAGAAACAAAACTTCAATCAGATTAAAACGTGCTCTACTGATCTCAGGAGGAGTAATCATTCTTTCCGGTATCATCTGGAAATTTGTGATCGGAACCGGAACAACAGTTGCATTCGTCAACAACTCTTCTGCTCAATACACGACTTCAAGCGGACCTCAATTAAGCGGATACAGCTGGGCAAATGTGATAACTGTAGATCATTCAAAAGTAATGGATAGCATAAACCTGGTAGATTTCCCCATTTTACTGAAGCTACAACTCCCTGAATTGAAAACTACCCAGCACGGTGGATATGTAGAAAACAATTACGGTTATGATATTGCATTTGTTGGAGAAAATGACAGACAGCTTGACCATCAGGTTGAAAGTTACAGTGGTTCTTCGGGAGAACTCATCGTTTGGGTAAAACTTCCTGTTCTTTACCATGATCTGGATACTGAATTTAAAATTCTAGTAGGAAACAATCAGGTTCAAAGCGATATGTCAACAGATAACGTTTGGTCATCTGATTATGATATGGTCTATCACATGAATAACAATCCGGGAAACAGTATCACAACTGATGCCGCCCAAGGCAATGATGCTCATCCATACGGAAATATGAACTCTCAGGATTTAGTCAATGGAAAAATCGGGAAAGCAGTTGACTTCGACGGTTCAAATGACTACATGGCAATCAGCAACAAGCATTTCAATACTGCCGGAGGTATTCAATCTTTAACAGTATCCGCATGGGTAAATACTTCTTACAATCACAGTGCATGGAATTCGAACTGGTCAATTCTTGACTTCGACCGATCTGAGAATTTCAACTTCTTTGTTCACGGTCAGGGTAAAATTGCATTTTGTACAAGAGGTAGTAACGCCGGAATAGATGATTTCTATGGTGGACAAAATGGACAGGTAAATGATGGGAACTGGCACTTTGTTGCAGGGGTGTATGATGGTAATAATAAGTATTTGTACATAGATGGAGTTCTGGTAAACACCGTTTCAGATCCTCACAATGGCAATTATATTGGCAGCGGAATGAATCGTTATGGTTATCTGGGTGACGGGTCCGAATCTTCATCTTATAATTCTACCAGAAATAACATCAATTATGAAGGAAAACTGGATGAAGTGAGAATGTTGCATACTCCACGTTCATCAGGATGGATTGCAACTGAATTCAACAATCAGGCTTATCCTGAAACCTTTTATTCATTGGGACAAGGCTCAGGATTACCTATTGAATTAGTTGCATTTCGTGCTGACCTCGATAACGGAGAAGTACTTCTATCATGGGATGTAGCCAGTCAAAGAGACAATGATTATTTCACAATCGAAAGATCTACGGATGGCAAAAACTTCGAAATTGTTGGAAAAGTAAATGGTGATGGTACAACAGAGGATTTTCTTACCTATCACCTGACAGATTCGCACCCATTAACAGGGCTTTCATACTACAGATTAAAACAAACTGATTATAACGGAAAATATGAGGCATTTCTTCCTGTTGCGGTAAATAATATTTCAGCGACTGATGTCTTGAAAATTGAGTCCGTATATCCCAATCCATTCAGCACGGAATTCACACTGAAATACACTTCTGAAAGTGACAATTTCGTCACAATTCAACTATCAAATTCAGAGGGACAGACTATATTTCGGGATGAAGCAGCTTCCAGTAAAGGAAATAATTCTTATACCTATTTCGATTCCGAAAGTCTACCACAGGGAGTCTACTTCCTGACAGTTTTACAGGGTGATGAAGTCAGAGCTTCAACCAAACTCATGAAACGTTAATCCTAACCCTCTATACTGAAAGTCATGTTAAGATGTAGCGAATTAGGTAACCGGAGATATAAATTACACTGTCAGGGATGTAAGGTTGCAGTCTTGATCAACCTGGTATGGGCAATATTCAATTACTTCAATTTCGGACCTGAAAAATGGGAGTATGTTTTGGCTCATGTACTGGTATCCTTATTAACAGTCATTACTTTACTGGTGAGGAATAAATTCAAGTTCAGTCCCGACACACTTGGTCTGGTTCCAATGCTGGCAACATTAACTGCAGTCGGATACACTTACAACACGGTAGACCTGGAATCTTTCAGAAGCGTGACATACACCCATGCAGCTGTTTTCATCGGGGCAGGAATGTTTTTGTTGTGGCACTGGAAATACTCTGTAATTTCTGTCGCCTATGCAATGCTCATTAACTTCTTATTCTTCATTACCTGGAGTCCGATATCCATTCATGATTATTTTGGCAATGGTGCTGAATTGGTAACCACTGTGGCTCTTTTTATGATCATCTCCATACAGACGAGATATGTACTGGTACAAAAAGAAATGGAGGCCCGATCCAAACTAAAAAAGAGCGAAGCGAAGTCTCGTCTGTTGATTAACACAGCTATGGATGGCATTATTACATTCGATCAATTCTATAATATCAAAATGTTTAATCCTGCTGCGCAGACGATGTTTAAGTACAGCTTTGAGGATGTCTTTCAAACGAGCGTTAAGATGTTGATTCCAGACATCGAAAAACTGAAATCCGATACATCAAATGATGAATCAGGCACTATATATGGTTTCAAAAAAAATGGCGATAAATTTCCGATTGAATTCACTATTGCAGAAGTTGAATCGGATGGAGAAGTTTTTTACAATGCCATTATTCGGGACGTTACAATTCAGCACAAAAACAAAAAAGAACTGATTAAAGCCAAACAAGAGGCTATTAAATCAAAAGACCTTCAAAGTCAGTTTCTTTCCAACATGAGCCATGAAATCCGAACACCAATGAACGGAATTATCGGTATTTCCAGAATTCTAAGTGGAATGGACATGACTGAGGAACAACGCTATTATCTGAATGCAATTATTAAATCGTCAGAAAACCTGATGGTAATCATCAATGAGATCCTTGACTTTTCAAAAATAGAAGCAGGAAAAATCATAATTGAAAAAACAGGTTTCAATGTTCATACATTAATTGATGTTATCTATGAAATTCTTATTGTAAAAGCTCGGGAAAAGGGAATTTTTCTAACGATCGATAAAGAAAATATCCCAGAATACCTATTGGGAGATCCCGTACGTCTGAATCAGATTCTTATCAACTTAATAGGTAATGCAATTAAATTTACCGATCGGGGCGGTGTTACAGTCATTTTGTCCGAAGAAAAAAATGAAAATGAGCACGTCCAAATTAAATTTAGCATCTCAGACACCGGAATCGGAATCCCTGAAGATAAGATTGACAAAATATTTGAAAGTTTCACGCAAGCCAGCTCCAGCACGACCCGAACGCACGGCGGAACAGGACTCGGATTAACGATATCCAAGGAGCTTATCAAATTGCAGGGCGGAGAACTTTGGATTGAATCTGAAGTAGGGAAAGGAAGTACATTTTCTTTTGTTCTTGGTTTCCAGCATGTTGATAATATGGAAGAAGCTGAGAACCACGAAACAGAAGAGCTTCAATCCTCAATACGAATACTAAATGATCTTAAAGGAATTAAAGTGCTTCTTGTTGAAGATCACCCTATCAATCAAATGCTTGCATTAAAGATTCTCAAAGACTGGAATTTTAATGTTGATCTGGCTGAAAATGGCATCGAAGCTGTAGAAATGACTAAAACAAATGATTATGATATTGTACTTATGGATATTAGCATGCCTGAAATGGACGGTTATGATGCCACACGCCTGATCCGACGAAAAGTAACGGATGGAAATGCCAATCTGCCCATAATTGCCATGACAGCATCCGCATTGTTAGGAGAAAGTCAGAAAGCGTTTAAGGCCGGGATGAACGACTACATTTCAAAGCCTTTCAATCCCTCCGAATTACTGAATAAAATCAATAAACATGTTTCGCCCAAATTGAAAAGAGCGTAATCCGAATTACACCACTTAAGCTTAAAATCATGAATAAACCGATGATCGACCTCAACTATCTTCAAATTACGTTTGATAACTCACCTGAAATGATCAAAATGGTGATTGACTTGTTCATCAATCAAACTCCTGGTCAGATCAATGATCTGAAGCGTGAGATATTAGAATTACAAACGGAACAAGTAAAAAGAATAGCTCATAAGCTCAAGAGTTCATTTTTAACGATCGGAGCAAAAGAAGTAGCTCAAAAACTGGAATTTATTGAGCATAACACCGATGAAAATAATCAGCTCGAAATCAAAGCACTGATAGAAATGATTGAAGAAGAAAATAATCAGATTATCACACAACTCCAAAACCTGTAAATCATGTATAATCCACAGAACATTACCAACATTACCAAAGTATTTATCATTGATGATGATCCGTTTTTCGGAAATCTCACAAAAAACAAACTGGAAGCAAACCAAAATCTGGATGTCCAGCTCTTTCTTGAGTCCAAATCTTTTGTATTGGCATTAGGGGAAGCGCCGGATATTTTGGTAATAGATTATGATCTTCCGGGTACAAATGGAATCAAGTTGCTTCAAAAGATTAAAGAAATACATCCTTACGTAACAACCATTTTTCTATCCGGGCAAAAGGAACTGCAGGTTGTCGTTGACGCGTACAAAAATGGAGCTGACAGATACATAATTAAAAATGAAAATGCACTTATAGAATTGGAGCAAAATATTCTGTTTTTTCAACGGAATCAGGCACTTAAAGCACAGTTAATTGAACTCCAGAATAAAGTAATAAGCCAGAACAGATATGAAAGCATTATAGGAGACAGCATGGTAATGCACCAGATGTTTCGATTGATGCAACGCGTTGAAAATGTCAATATTCCGGTGCTAATAACCGGGCAAAATGGCACAGGGAAAGAAATGGTAGCCAATGCACTTCACTACAATTCCGATCGTAAAAGACAACCCTTTGTAGCCATCAATGTAGCTGCTATACCGGAAGACTTAATTGAAAGTGAATTATTCGGAAGTGAAAAAGGAGCCTTTACAGGAGCTTCAAGAAGACAGGGAAAATTTGAAGAAGCGAACAACGGGACAATCTTTTTGGATGAAATTGGAGAAATGCCTCTTAATCTCCAGGCAAAATTATTACGTGTACTTCAGGAAAACAAGGTAACCCGCTTAGGAGGAAATAAGGAGATTCCTCTGAATATCAAAATTATTTCCGCAACCAATAAAGACCTCTGGGAAGAGGTCCAAAAAGGCAATTTCAGAGAAGATTTGTATTTCCGTTTACAAGGTTTTATACTTAAAATACCATCTCTTAAGGAAAGGGAAAACGACATCATTCATCTTGCTAAGCACTTCATTCAATCCTTTACAAAAAAACAGGGCTTAGGTGAAAAATATCTTTCCGCAGATGCCATTCAAGCCATGATGAATTATTCGTGGCCGGGTAATGTAAGAGAATTAAAGTCAATGGTTGAGCGCGCCGCACTTATTTCGGATAATGATCGGATTGATTTAGACGATTTAATCTTTCTGGAACAAAGCAGTGTTGCCTGAATGAAGCCTAATTTAGTTGTTCGTCCAGCTTCAAATGAAGGCCTAGTCCCCTCAATTCCTGACCATAGGCTATAATCTTTCCGTCTCCATCGATTAAAAATGCTGTGGGAATTGAAGATACCGAGTAGGCCTTTGAAACTTTTCCATCTTTGTCCCAGCCGTGGTTTTTCCAGATCAGCCCGTCTTTTTTGATGGCTTCAAGCCACGGGTCTTCCTGTCGGTCCAAAGAAACGCTGAAGACTTCAAATCCTTTACCTGTTTTGAATTTTAGCTTATGGTATTTATTATACGCCTCAACAACATTGGGATTCTCCCTTCTGCATGGTCCGCACCACGATGCCCAAAAATCGATCAGTACCATTTTGCCTTTTAGCTTAGACAATTTGATCTTCTTCCCTCCCGGGGATATCAATTCAATTTCCGGTGCCAATTCACCTTTGCCTATCGGTTTTGGTGTTGCCCCAATAAGCAGTAAAGCAATAGGTAAAATGAAAAAAAACTTAGCCAATTCTTCTGATATCTGCTCCCAGATTATTCAATCGGATATCAATATCCTGATATCCTCTGTCAATCTGCTCAATGTTATGAATCACACTCTTTCCTTCCGCTGAAAGTGCTGCTATCAAAAGAGATACTCCTGCACGAATATCCGGAGATGTCATTTGAATTCCTCTCAGTTGCTGCATTCTATCCAGTCCGATCACCGTAGCTCTGTGCGGATCACATAAAATGATCTGCGCTCCCATATCAATCAGTTTATCTACAAAGAACAAACGCGACTCAAACATCTTTTGATGAATCAGTACGGAACCTTTTGCCTGAGTTGCCACGACAAGAATTATCGATAGTAAATCCGGCGTAAACCCTGGCCACGGAGCATCGGCGATCGTCATGATTGAACCATCAATAAATGATTCGATTTCATAATGATCTTGTGCAGGAATGAACATATCATCCCCCTGGCGCTCTATTTTGATTCCTAATTTTCTAAATACATTCGGGATGATTCCTAAATTTTCCCAGGATACATCCTTGATCGTGATCTCCGAACCCGTCATTGCAGCAAGTCCAATGAACGAACCGATTTCGATCATATCCGGTAATATACGATGGTAACATCCTTTCAGGGATTTCACCCCTTTGATCGTCAGCAAATTCGAACCAATTCCCGAGATATTGGCCCCCATAGAATTGAGCATTTTGCACAATTGCTGTAAATAGGGTTCACAGGCAGCATTGTAGATCACTGTTTCTCCTTCTGCCAGTACCGCTGCCATTACAACGTTCGCTGTACCTGTAACAGAAGCCTCGTCCAGATGGATGTAAGTTCCCTTCAACTTCTTGGCTTCGACAGAGTAAAAATGCTCTCCGGCATCGTAATTAAACTTCGCTCCAAGCATTTTGAATCCTTCGAAATGCGTGTCCAATCTGCGTCTTCCGATCTTATCTCCTCCGGGTTTTGGCAAATAACCAACTCCGAATCTGGCCAGAAGCGGCCCTACAATCATTACCGAACCACGTAAAGAACTTGCACGATTTTTAAAATCTTCCGTCTTCAGATAATCCAGATCAATCTCCTTCGCCTGAAAAATATAGGTACCCTTCTCAACTTTTTCAATCTTAACCCCCATTGCCTGAAGAAGGCTGATCAGTTTATTCACATCAACGATGTCCGGGATATTCGAAATAGTTACTTTTTCAGGAGTAAGTAAAGGAGCACACAATACTTGTAATGCTTCATTTTTTGCTCCTTGCGGGATCAATTCTCCCTTTAATGGCTTTCCGCCATGGATCTCAAATGATGCCATTTATTTCTTGTATTTCTTCTGATTTTTCTTTTTGTTTCGATTATTCGGACGCCTTCCCTGATTATTGTTGTTTAATCCCAGGGTACGAAGCATTTGATTTGTACTTGTCAAGTCCTCGTCCGGATTGTCAATTTCCAGTACACCATGCGACAGCTCCTTCATTTGTTGAGCGATCACATTGTTCTCTACTGTATTGTTGTTATGAATAAGAAATTGCTTCTTCATGAAGTTCCCCATCTTATCCTTGAGAAATTCCTTCTCATCCTCACTCATGTTTTTCGCTCCTTCCAGGATCAATTGGGTATACTGACCATAATGTCCATAGCGAATTTTGCTTTTCGGATAAGGCATTTGCTGTGGCTTTTCTTCCAATACTTCCCGTTTTGGAATTTCATAAGGTGAATCCACATCCAACTGGAAATCACTCATAATAAACAAGTGTGTCCACAGTTTATGTCTAAAATCATCCACATCTCTCAAGTGTGGATTCAGTTGTCCCATTACCTCGATAATTGCAATTGCCGCTCTGTTTCGTTCATTACGATCTTCCAATTCCATCGCATGACGAATCATATTCTGAACATTCCTACCGTATTCCGGAAGAAGTAATTTACCACGTGAGGTGTTATATTGCATTTCTGGCGCTATTGTATTCGCTTCCAAACTACTAATTTTCAATTTGTTTACCAAGTGCCTCGTTATAAACTTTCTTGGCTTCTGTAATAAATCCGTAGTGCTCGTCATCAACCATCATCTTTCCTTTGGTTACATGCCCCAGTAACGTAAAGCTTACTCCTGATTCCATCATAGCTTCCAGGAATTCATCTTCCTGGTCTTCAGTTACAGTTACCACTACTCTTCCCTGCCCTTCTCCGAATAAAAATGCGTCTTCACGAATTTCAGAATCGGTTACGATATCAAATCCTAATTCTTCAGGCATTGCCATCTCTGCCAACGTAATGAAAAGACCACCGTCTGAGACATCATGCGCTGCATTTATCAATTTCTCACGAATAAGCATCTTTACTGTTTGCTGAACGGCAAATTCTTCTTCCAGATTAAAATAAGGAGCCGGAGAAGCCTTGATTCCATGATAGGAAGCCAAATATTCCGAAGAGCTGATATCATTATGCGATTGACCAATTATGAAGATTAAATCTCCTTTCTGCTTAAAATCAAGCGTCATTAAATTGCTCTTATCTTCCAGCATACCAATCATCCCGATTGTAGGTGTTGGGAAAACTGGAATCTCAACTCCATTCTTAACCGTTTGATTATAGAACGATACGTTACCACCGGTTACCGGAGTACTGAATTTAATACATGCTGCTGACATCCCTTTGATCGCACCAACAAACTGCCAGTATGATTCCGGATTATATGGATTACCAAAGTTCAGGCAATTTGTAATCGCACTTGGTTCTCCACCGGCACAGGTAATATTTCTTGCGGCTTCAGAAACTGCAATCATAGTCCCTACTTCAGGATCAGCATGTACGTAACGTGAATTGCAATCTACGGTCATCGCGATCGCCTTGTTCGTTCCTTTTATATTCACAACACCGGCATCGCAAGGACGGTTTGTTGTCATTGTCTTCGTTCCTACCATTGAATCGTATTGCTCATACACCCATTTTTTTGACGCAATGTTCGGGTGTTCCAACAGTCTGAAAGCAACTTCTTTCAAATTCTCAGGTTGTTCGACAGTTTCAATATCAAATTTCTTGTACTCCTGATAGTAGGCCGGCTCTCTGTATTCTCTCTCATAGACAGGAGCCCCTCCGCCAAGTACAAGAGATTCTGCCGGAAGATCTCCGACAAGCTCTCCATTCATAAAATAGCGAACCTGTCCGCCTTCGGTTACTACCCCTATCTCTTCCGCATTCAAATCCCACTTATCAAAAATGCGTTTCACCACATCTTCTTTTCCTTTATGAACCACCACCAGCATTCTTTCCTGAGATTCGGATAACAGGATTTCGTATGGCAACATGTTTTCCTGACGCGTCGGCACACGATCCAAATGAATATCCATCCCTACACCTCCAGCAGCACTCATTTCACAGCTGGAACATGTAATTCCTGCCGCTCCCATATCCTGCATTCCAACAATCGCATCAGTTTCTGCCAATTCCATTGTTGCCTCTAACAATAGTTTTTCCATAAATGGATCTCCTACCTGAACTGAAGGGAGATCGTTCGCTGATTCTTCCGTAATATCTTTAGATGCGAAAGCTGCACCTGCAATCCCATCCTTCCCTGTCGAGGATCCAACTATGAATACCGGATTACCAACACCTTTTGCTTTTGCAGAAATAACATTTTTAGTATCCAGAATACCTGCAGAAAATGCATTTACAAGTGGATTTGTATTGAATGAATCATCGAAGAAGACCTCTCCTCCAACGATCGGAATACCAAATGAGTTTCCGTAATCACCAATCCCTTTCACAACTCCCTTCACTAACCATTTTGTTCGGTCTTCCTTGATATTCCCAAATCGCAATGAATTCAGCTGTGCAATCGGTCTGGCACCCATTGTGAAAATATCACGATTGATTCCTCCAACTCCGGTTGCAGCTCCCTGATATGGTTCCAAAGCACTCGGGTGGTTGTGTGATTCAATTTTAAATGCACATCCCAATCCACCTCCGATATCAACAAGTCCGGCGTTCTCTTCTCCTGCCTTCACCAACATGTGCGGTCCGTCTTTCGGCAATTTCTTCAACCAAAAAATGGAATTTTTATATGAACAGTGCTCAGACCACATTACGGAATAAACCGCAGTTTCTGTAAAATTTGGCGTTCTTCCGATCACACCTTTGATCATTTCAAACTCATCCGCTAACAGTCCCAATTCGGTCGCTTGTTCCAGCGTAGCCTCTTTTTGCAAAGTACTTTCCATAAGATTAAAAAACTATGGCGCAAAAATAGCATTTATCTGCCCTAAAACGGGTATTTATTTTGACTTTATTCAACAGTTTTTAACAAAATCAATTCATAGTATCGTCTACTTCAATTCTTGTAAGTTGAATAGAATTAATTAAATTCGCACACACAAAATTGTATAGTATGAGTTACGATATTATAGTAGTGGGAAGTGGTCCCGGAGGATATGTAGCAGCGATCAGAGCGTCGCAGCTTGGATTAAAAACAGCTATTGTTGAGCGTGAAAACCTTGGTGGTATCTGTTTGAACTGGGGATGTATCCCTACAAAAGCTCTTCTGAAGAGTGCGAATGTGTTCGAATATTTAACTCATGCATCTGATTACGGAATCACTGTTAAGGATGCTCAGGCAGACTTTGGCGCGATGGTAGAAAGAAGTCGCGGTGTTGCCAACGGAATGAGTAATGGTATTCAGTTTTTGATGAAGAAAAATAAAATCGATGTACTGAAAGGTACAGGTCTCATCAAGGCTGGTAAAAAAGTGGCTGTTACAGGTGAAGATGGTAAAACAACCGAATACTCAGCTGATAAAGGAATCATTATTGCAACCGGAGCACGTTCACGTGTGCTTCCGAATTTACCGCAGGATGGTGAAAAGATCATTGGTTACCGCGAAGCTCTTACATTGAAAACTCAACCAAAGAAAATGGTTGTGGTAGGTTCAGGAGCTATTGGTGTTGAGTTTGCTTATTTCTATAATGCCATAGGTACGGACGTTACCGTAGTTGAATACATGCCAAACATTGTTCCGATTGAAGACGTGGAAGTTTCGAAACAATTGGAAAAATCCTTCAAAAAAGCAGGAATTAAAGTAATGACCGGTTCGTCTGTTGAGTCTGTTGATACTTCAGGTAAATCTTGTGTTGTAACCGTTAAAACGGACAAAGGAGAAGAAAAAATTGAGTGTGATGTAGTTCTTTCCGCAGTTGGAATTGCTGCGAACATTGAAAACATCGGTCTGGAAGACGTTGGTATCGTGACAGACAAAGGACGTATCCTTGTTAACGATTACTATCAAACAAATATCCCGGGATATTACGCAATTGGTGACGTAATTCCTACGGCTGCTCTTGCTCACGTGGCATCTGCAGAGGGAATTATCTGTGTTGAAAAAATTGCAGGACATCATCCGGAGCCATTGAATTATGGCAACATCCCGGGATGTACGTATTGTTCCCCTGAAGTTGCTTCTGTTGGTATGACTGAAAAAGCAGCTAAAGATGCAGGTTACGAAATCAAAGTTGGTAAATTCCCATTCTCTGCTTCCGGTAAGGCAAGTGCCGCAGGAGCGAAAGACGGATTTGTGAAATTGATCTTTGATGCAAAATACGGAGAATTACTTGGTGGCCACATGATCGGTGCCAATGTTACAGAAATGATTGCGGAGATTGTCGCTATTCGCAAACTGGAAACTACAGGCGAAGAATTGATCAAAACTGTTCACCCTCACCCTACCATGTCAGAAGCAATTATGGAAGCTGCTGCTGCTGCGTATGATGAAGTGATCCACTTATAATTTATAATTGATCCAGGAAACGCCGGTGTAACGATCTACATCGGCGTTTTTTTTATGAAAAAAGTAACGATCATATTGCCCGTAAAAAATGCTTCCGAATGGATTCAGGAAACGCTGGACTCCATAGCCGGGCAATCCTACTCAAACTGGGAACTCATTGCAGTTGATGATCATTCGGTAGATGACTCTATAAATAAATTGCTGGCATTTCAGCATTTACATCCAGACCAGTGCTCTATTCTCCGAAACAGGTCTGCCGGAATCATACCGGCATTACAGATGGCGCTTGAAACTGCCACAGGTGAGCTCATCACACGGATGGATGCGGATGATGTTATGCCGCGGGATCGATTATTGAAAATGGTTAATATCCTGGCAGATCATGAATGCTCCATCGTTACAGGAAAGGTTGAGTATTTTTCCGAATCTGAGATCAGTGATGGCTACCAACGTTACCAGGAATGGATCAATAGCCGGATTGAATTAAATGATCATTTCAGTCACATTTATCGTGAATGCGTAATTGCATCACCTAATTGGCTTGCCAGAAAACAGGACTTAACCGATCAGCAGATCTTTGAAGAGCTGGTTTATCCTGAAGATTACCATATTACATTGAAATGGTACAAAAAACAGTTCAGGATCATTCCTCTGCAAGAAACTACACTCCACTGGCGCGAGCATCCGAAACGCACTTCCAGAAACAGTGCTCACTATCAACAGAAAGCCTTT
>QKAV01000039.1 GCA_003247185.1 Crocinitomicaceae bacterium | reverse complement strand
AGATTTTTTGTCGTTAAATCCAGTGTAAAGTCTTCTAATGATTCCCCGGTTAACAATTCATTCAGACTCGATCCAGGCTTCTGTTTTAAGAGATGATCAATATCCTTCAGATACGAATAGCGGTGGGGATGAAAATTACCGAGAATGCTACCAACGAACTCTGTTTCTAAACCTGATGTTTTCAGAAATCCGATCAACAAAGTTTGTTCTTCTTCAGAGATTTGGGTACTGAAGAAGAAAGATTGTAATTGATCAGGTATTGAAATTCCCTCCTTTTCAAGAAAAACACTGAGATAGGGATTGACCATTATTTCATCTTCCGCAGAAAACGAGATCTTTTTCTTAATCGTATGAACTGAAAAGGATACGGGAATAAGAAAGAGCGGAAACGATTGATTAGCATTTATCCGTACAACTAAGTTCGTGGAACAAAGTGGATTACTGCCTGATTCTTTGATCAGTGATCTTGCATCTGCAATGATCCTGGATGGAAAAATAGCCAGGTCAAGCTCTTCGGAAAAGCAGTCACTCCTGAATAAACGAGACTCGTTGCGCTCCAGATTAACCAGCGGGTCTCTGCCATCGAAGGATCTGCCTTCGTTGTAGAGTGCACGCAAAGATTCCCGGATATCGTTCATAAGGGTCTAAATTAATTAAATCCGCCGTTGCATGTTACATCTGCCCTGGATATGCTTTTGAAAGTCGAAGGATTCCTTATTTTTGTTTGCAAAAAATTAGACGATTATGAAATTTGGAACCAAAGCGATACATGCCGGAGTGCATCCGGATGAAAGTACAGGAGCGATCATGACCCCGATTTATCAGACATCTACTTACGTTCAGGATGGAGTAGGGAATCATAAAGGGTATGAGTATTCGAGAACATTGAATCCGACTCGCCATGCTTTGGAAAAAAATATAGCAGCAATTGAAAACGGGAAATACGGAGCTTGTTTTGGTTCCGGATTGGCAGCAATTGACTGTATCATCAAAATGTTGAATCCCGGAGATGAGGTTATTTCTACAAATGACTTATATGGCGGAACATATCGCCTTTTCAGAACGATTTTTGAGAAATACGGAATCAAGTTTCATTTCACTGCAATGCAGGATGCAAGTGCTGTAAGTGATTTGGTGAATGAAAACACAAAATTGATCTGGGTAGAAACTCCTACAAACCCGATGATGAATATTATCGACATCAAAGCTATGTCGGCAATTGCAAAATCTTGTGGTGCCTGGTTATGCGTGGATAATACATTTGCGACGCCGTACTTGCAAAATCCACTTGATCTGGGAGCGGATATCGTAATGCACTCTGTAACAAAGTATTTGGGAGGTCACTCTGATGTGGTTATGGGAGCATTGGTTACTTCAGATGATGCTATTGCAGCAGAAATGTATCGCATTCAAAATTCGTCAGGTGCGGTAACTGCTCCTATGGATTCATTCCTGGTTCTGAGAGGGATCAAAACATTGCACTTACGTATGCAACGTCATTGCGAAAACGGCGAAAAGATCGCTCACTTCTTAAAAGGACATGCCAAAGTGGATAAAGTATATTGGCCTGGTTTTGAAGATCATCCGAATCACAATGTAGCCAAAGACCAAATGCGTGGTTTCGGTGGAATGATATCATTTACGCTAAAAGGAAATAAGATAGAGGATGCGCATGAGATCGTGAAGAAAGTTGAATTGTTTGCATTGGCAGAATCTCTTGGTGGAGTAGAATCACTGATTGGTCACCCGGCAACGATGACGCATGCTTCTATTCCGAAAGAGGAACGCGAAAAATCAGGTGTTGTTGATTCATTGATTCGTTTGAGTGTTGGCGTGGAGGATGTAGAAGATCTGATCGCTGACCTTGAACAGGCATTGAGCTGATTTGATCCAAAAGATTTACATAATTACGGGAATTTCTTCCGGTATCGGTAAGGCACTGGTTGAGGCTCTGCTTCAACGAGGGGAAACAATTATCGGAATCGGAAGGAATAACCCCTTTCCGGAGAACTCGAGGTATACCTTTTATGCCTGTGACCTGAGTGATTTGGAACAGGTAAGGGCGCTTCATGCTCCAATACACGCGGAAGAAGTTGTGTTAATTAACAATGCGGGAATGCTGGGAACGGTGGATCGGATCTCTCAAAATAATGAGATCGAATACGAGAAGATCTTGAATCTGAACACGATTGCTCCGCTCATTCTGACGCAGAAATTCTATCAAGGAACCCCGAAAAAGGACAACTTCACGCTGGTAAATATCTCTTCCGGTGCTGCTAAAAGTGCGATACCGTCCTGGTCCGGATACTGCGCTTCAAAATCTGCACTCAACATGTGGACGGATTGTTTTGTTCAGGAAGAGGAGGAATTAGGAAACCATCCGAAAGTATATTGTATTGCACCTGGAGTAATAGATACTCCAATGCAACAGCAAATCAGAAGTGTCGATCCGGAATCTTTTTCATCTCTAAAGAGATTTCAGGAACTGAAATCGAATAATAAACTCTTTACTCCACAGGAGACGGCTGAGAAACTAATCCGCTTGTTGAGTCTGGAATACAGTGGAAAAACCCATTATGACCTGAGAGACCTGTAAACCGTTTGCTCAAGGTACGTTACACATTACGGTAATTTCACAGCACTTCAGATTATTTTTCTTGGATTTAAGTAAGGGCGTTTGTATCTTAACCGTCCAATAGTAAAAACTGTTATTACCATGAATAAAACTGTACTCACTGTATTATCAGTGCTCTCCTTAACTTTTGCGCTCAATGCGCAGCAGGTTAAACAACGACAGATAGATCTTCAGAATACGCGTGAAGGTGAAAATGTGGAATATTGTATCACCCACAAAAAGTACAATGAATTATTAGCTGATCCTGCATGGGCACAAGCCATTGCTGAGACAGCACAGATTCAGGCGCAGGAAGCTTTGGCAGGAAATCCGCAACCTAAAGCAACAACCTATTACATTCCGATTGTATTCCACTTGCTACATAATAATGGTCCGGAAAACATTTCCGATGATCAGATTCTGGATGCTTTCAATATTCTGAACAGAGACTATGATCTTCTAAACCCCGATGCAGCTAATGTTGTAAATGCGTTTAACGCAAGTAACGGAGCCGCAACTTCAATACCTACAGACGTAGATATTCAATTCAGATTAGCGACTATCGCTCCTAATGGAACCTGTTTTTCCGGAATTACACACACGGTAAATGCAATTACTTCGGACGGAAGTAACGGTAACAACCAGGTAAACGCCATTAAAGCAGGTAACGATGTTTATCAGGGAGAATGGCCAGGAGATAAGTACCTGAATATCTTCATTTGTGCAGATATCGGAGGTGCTGCTGGGTATACATTCAATCCGATGAACGGATTTACCGGAATGAACAATGGTGTTTGGGTGTTGAGTGATTACGTGGGAAGTATCGGAACATCATCTCCTTATACAAGCCGAACTTTAACACATGAAGTAGGTCACTGGTTAAACCTTTCTCACCCTTGGGGAAGTACAAATAACCCTGGTGTTTCTTGTGGAAATGATAACGTAAATGACACACCGCAAACGATTGGTTCAACTTCATGTAACCTGAGTGCAAATACATGTACCGGTGACAACGCTTACTGGGGATTCGATCAAATTGATCAGGTAGAGAACTACATGGATTATTCTTACTGTTCTAAAATGTTCAGTCCGGGACAGGTTACAAGAATGAGAAATGCGCTTACTTCTTCTGTTGCGAACAGAAGTAATGTAATGTCTGCTTCAAATCTTGCGGCTACAGGTGCTGATGGGAATCTTTACCTTTGTAGTGCACAGTTTTCTGCAGATAAAACAACTGTTTGCGCCGGAGAACAAATTACATACACTGATATGTCATTCAACGCTGTTTCAGGATGGAACTGGAGTTTTGACGGAGGTACTCCTGCGACTTCAAACACGCAGGATCCTGTAATCACCTACAATACACCTGGAATTTATCAGGTTACTCTTCAGGCAACGGACGGGACGAATAATGATACGGAAACCAAAACAAGTTATATCCGTGTATTACCTTCTGCATCCACTATTCCTTTCCTGGAAGATTTTGAAAGTTATTCAACTCTTGATAATCTTTTGGAGTGGGGTGTTGATAATCCTGGAAACAACGCAAAATTTGAATTGGAAACGTCTTTTGGACATACTGGTACTAAATGTGCGAGACTGATGAACTTTGGCCAGGCGGCTGGAAATTTGGATGAGTTGACTTCTGCTCCGGTAGATTTATCAGGAGTTACGTCAGCAACTGGTGTAACATTAAGTTTCAGATATGCATACAGAAAACGCAATTCCGCAAATAATGAATATCTGAAAGTTTTCATTACGAAAGATTGTGGTGATTCATGGGTACAACGTAAAACGATTTTTGGTGATCAGTTGAGTTCTATTGTATCAACTTCTTCATGGTCTCCAGCAAGTCAGACAGATTGGACTACAGTTCACATGACGAATGTAACCAGCACTTACTGGGTGAATAACTTCCGTTATAAATTCACTTTTGAAAGTGACGGAGGAAACAACTTCTATTTGGATAATATTAATATCTATCCTGGAGATCCATCGGATAATTTGGTACTTGGGTTGAATGAAACTGCAGGATTTGCAGATCTTTCTCTTTACCCGAACCCTGCCGATGATGAAGTAAATGTATCATTCGGATTAGGTGCTGCACAGGACGTTGTGCTTGAAGTGACTGATCTTACAGGTAAATTGGTACAGTCAAATCTTATCAAGGCAAATGCCGGAAATAATTTGGTACTGTTGAATACTGAAACCTTTGCACAAGGTGTTTACATGTTGAATATCAGTGCAGGAAATAAGCGTTCTACTTTACGATTTATGGTAAAATAATCATCGGTTTTAACGATATTGGGGCCTTTTAGGCCCCTTTTTTATTTATATGAGAAAAATACTGATAGCGGGAATGTTGCTGTTTACAGCAAGCCTGCAAGCACAAACAGGATCATGGTGTTTAACGACACAGAAAACTCAGGCATTGTTTTCTGGTTCTGCAAAGGGAATGACCTCTTTTTACGAAGCGTTGGACCATGCAGCGAGAAAAGGTGTGGGCAATGAGAGCAAATCTGCCAGTATTACTGTTCCCGTAGTTGTACATGTTATACATGATAATGGCATTGGGAATATCTCTGATGCACAAATATTCAGCGCAATAGAAGTTTTGAATACGGATTACCAACGGCTGAATGCAGACACAACGGCAACCAGGGATGTGGTCAATGCACCGTTCAAACACGTTGCTGCAGGAATGGATATTGAGTTTATTATGGCCCGCATTGATCCATGGGGAAATTGCACCAATGGTATCGTAAGGGTGAATGCACCGCAGTTAACTTACAATGCAGGTGAAAATTGTAAATATTCTTCCCTGGGAGGTTCGGATGCCTGGCCGAAAGATCAGTACATGAATATCTGGGTGGTGAACAGTATCGATAGTGAAGGAAGCTCCGGAACGATAGCAGGTTATGCCTATTATCCTTACGGTGCGGATTCAAATGATGGTTATGGAATCTTAATGGATGATAGCTACATGGGAACCATGGGGACCGCAACAGGTGAAGACGGACGTGTATTGACGCATGAAATGGGTCACGCACTCGGTCTGCCGCATATTTTTGACGAAGGAGGCGGTGTTGATGGTTGTCACACAGGAGATTGTTATACAGAAGGAGATCGTTCCTGCGATACACCTCCTCAAACTGCCGCAAACTGGAGTTGTAATCAAACATACAATTCGTGTAACGCTGTCCCTGTGAACGATCCATACGGATTTGATGTGTATGATCAGATAGAAAACTATATGAGCTACAACTATTGCCAGAACATGTTCTCAGGGGATCAGGTAAACATCATGACAAATAATTTCACGGATATTGCCTTTTTAGCAAACCTTAAATCTCCTTCTAATTTAACGGCTACCGGAGTATTGCAGCCTGCGGTCTTTTGTACAGCGGAATTTGCAGCATACAAACAAATCACGTGTGTGGAAGGAGAAATCCAGTTTTACGATTATAGTTTCAGCAACCCGACACAGTGGAGCTGGACAGTTAGCCCCGGTACAGAAGGAGTTGATTTTACCTACTCAGGAGGAACAAGTGCCGGCAGTCAGAATCCTTTGATCAAGTTTCTTACGTCAGGACTTTTCTCTGTTACACTTCAGGCCGGAGATGGTGTTACAACAGATTCGGAATCCAAAACAGATTACGTTCGCGTACTGTCGGATCTGAATAATGTGCCGTTTTTAGAGAGTTTCGAACCTTTTAACACGTTGGATGCAAGTAATTTCTGGTTGGTTAATAACCCCGGAAATAATGAAACGTTTGAAGTAGTGTCCAATGTAGCAAGAACGGGGGTACAGTCTGCTAAACTAGCTAACTACGGCCAGCCGGCAGGCGAAGTGGATGAGTTGATATCTTCTCCGGTGGATCTTTCGGGATTTACATCCAGTGACCATGTTACACTGAGCTTTCGCTATGCCTATCGTAAAAGAAACCCGGCCGACATAGAGTGGTTGAAGGTATTTCTTTCCTCGGATTGTGCAGAAACATGGGTACAACGAAAGACCTTGTTCGGAGATCAATTGGCACCACAGACAGCAACAACGGCATGGAGCCCCGCTTCTGAAAGTGATTGGGTTACGGTCCACATGACCAATGTGACTTCAAGTTTTTTTGTGAAGGATTTCAGATATAAATTCCTTTTTGAGAGTGATGGAGGAAATAACTTCTTCCTGGATGATATCAATTTGTATTCCGGATCACCATCGGATGAGTTGCTCGGACTTTCCGCACTAATTGTAGAAGAAGATTGGAAGGTTTATCCCAATCCGGTTGAGTCGCAATTCACAATTGAATTTTCATCGGCAGTAAATGCGCCTGTTAACTTTGTGGTCAGAGACATGCAAGGGAGAGAGGTGAAGAGAATCAGTATTTTTGCCCAGGAAGGGAAGAATGTAATTGACGTTGATACTGCTCAGTTCAGTAGTGGATGTTACCTGATTCAGGTTGAAGGGAATGATCAGCAGGTGAAGAGAATTATTAAATAATAGAATCGAGAAATTCTATTAATGAAGAAATACCGGGCTCAGAAAGCATTTTGCTGATGAGCCCTTTCTTTTTAATTGCAGTAGCGGTACTTTTCCCCCAGCTGATGATTTGTGCTCCTTCCGGAACAGTATTTATGCTAAAAAAGGCTTCAACATTGGAAGGACTGGTAAACACATAAATATCCTGAGAGGCGATCTCTGTTTCTTTCGGACAAGTGCGATACACTTTTACCTCTTCGATCTGAGCTTCAGAAAACCTGCCGGAAATACTGCGGAGCGATTTTTCCGCGAGAGGAAACAAAACTCTTTTTCCCGCTGCAAACTGTTCAAATTCGGCTGCTATGGAATCGGGGTCACTACCTTCTCCTTCGAAGGATGGGGAGTGTCCTAACTCACGGAGTAAATTTCCTGTGGACGATCCGACAGATGCAATGATTGTGTTTGGGGAAATGCTTATCAGTCGGAGATAAAACATTACTGACCGGGGGCTGCTGAAAAACAGGATCTCGAAAGGTTCTTTTACTTCAAAATCAACGGGTTCAAAGTAAATGAGAGATTGCGCCGTAAGTGAGATGTTTTTCTCTTCACAAAAGTGAAGGAGTTCTTCCGTTTCAGACTCAGATTTACTGATAAAAAGCTTAAGCATGCTGACTGAGTTCGGCAACAAGATCTGATACCGGGTCGTTCAATTCCGATTTATGATGATGAAGATAGATCACGCCGTTCTCTGATCCGTAGGCAACATGGATTGTTTGTGACTCATCACAGTAAACTCCAAGTGGAAGCTGGCATCCGCCATCCAGTTTATTGAGTACGCCTCTTTCAATTGCTATTCGTTCGGCAACATCAGCGTGATTCAGCTGTGACATTATCGAACGCATACGTTCGTCTTCTTCACGAATTTGTAATCCCAGCACGCCTTGAGCAGGAGCAGGAACGAATTCAGTCGGATCAAGTACGACTACCTCAAACGCACTCAGATCAATCTGCAGACGATCAACGCCCGCCTTGGCCAATAGAATAGCGTCATAATTTCCTTCGCGAAGCTTGTCTATCCGGGTAGGAACATTTCCTCTTAAATCCCTTATTTCACTATCAGGCCTGTGGTGCAAAACCTGAGATTTTCTGCGGGCTGAAGAGGTTCCAACTATCGCATTTGCTTTTAATGACCATTTTTGTGAGGCATCTACCGACTCTTTTCGTATCAACAATAGATCAGATGGATTTTCACGTTCTGATACACATGCAATTGCCAGATGTTCGGGAGGTGTTGTCTCCAGATCTTTATGCGAGTGGACTGCTAAATCCACGGTATTATTGAGTAAAGCTTCTTCTATTTCTTTGGTAAAAAAACCTTTGCCTTCCAATTTGTCGAAGCTGAGATGCTGAATTTTGTCACCCTGAGTTTTGATGACAATGATTTCTACTTCATGACCGAGTGATTCAAGTTGTTTTCTGACATGATTGGCTTGCCATAATGCAAGATCACTACCTCTTGAACCAATACGTATCTTACTCATTGATATTGTTTTTTAGCAGAATTTCTTTAGCCATTAACATAGGCATACTCATATACTTTTTCTCCATGTAGCTGAGTACTTTATTCAGAATTTCTCGGGATTCGGAATCCATTGTTTCCAACTCATTTTTGAAAACCTCATTCATGGCATTTGCCCTGATTTGTTTTACTTGCTCCGGAACTTTGCGCATAGCCAACTCTACTTCTCTCATCTTATAGATTTGTTGGAACTCAAATAATGCTTCGGAAATAATTTCTTCAACATGCTGTATTTCCTTCGAACGCTCTTTCAGATTCTCATTGGAGATTTGCTGAAGTACTTCGATGGATATGTGGGTAACCTTGTTCGCAGCCGCCGCAGCAGGGTGTAAATCCTGGGGTATTGCAAGGTCGATTACTACTTTCTTGTCTGTTTCACCTTGTAGAAGTGATTGGTAGAGATCCGGAGTGAGAATGTGATGGTCTGCACCCGTACAGGTAATGACAACATCAAATCCGTTTGTAAAGTTGTGAAGTTCCTTAAGATCATGTGCACTACCATGAAGATCATCCGCTAACTTCTCAGCTTTGGAGAGCGTTCTGTTGAAGACATGAAAATTCTTGAAGCCGTGTTTCCTCAGGAATCTGCTCATATTTGTATTGGTGACTCCCGCCCCTACAATTAGTATTCTCGAGTCTAACGGAACATTCATATCACGTAATTTGTGATAGGCCAATGAAACAACACTAACAGGTTTTCGTGCAATGTTTGTTTCCGTATAGATGCGTTTTGCCGTCTCAATCGTATGACGAGTAATAATCCGGATCAAGTCTCCGGTCAACCCGTTTTTATGGCACAGATCATAAGCATTTCGTACCTGAGTTATGATCTCCCGTTCTCCAATTACCATCGAATCTACTGACGAAGCAACGGAAAGAATGTGTTCCACAGCATTCATTCCTCTGAAAATTTCTGCATTTTCAGCAAAGCGATGACGTTTTTCTTCCACCAGATTCGGGTAGAGAATATTGAAGAAGTGATCTAAGTATTTCAGATCAACGCACTCAGGAGTGGTAAACATGAATTCTACACGGTTACACGTTGAAAGAAACTGTAATTCAGGTATTTGTAGCTGATCTTTTAAAACGGAAAGTCTTTCTTTTTGGTCGGCAGGTTCTATGTGAAGATCACCGATCTCACCAACTGGCAAATTTCTGTGTGTGAAAGCCACAATATGTAAGGAATTCAACCCGTTTTGCTGCATACAGAATGCAAAGGTGCATTTCAAAGAATAAAATACTGTCATAGGATTGTCATAAAATCGTATTTAGAAGGAATCTAAATAAAGAGACAAAATGCCAATAGTGCCTTTTGTTGCTATATTTCAGGAAAAGGATATCTTTAAAGTCAGTAATGAAAAGCGTCTTATTCACATCTGCACAGAACGTTCGTATTGAATATGAACTTGCTCCTCCGATCCAACGGGTTGCAGCTGCAATTATTGATGCGGTTTTGATTGCTTTATATGTGATCCTTATCGGGTTGATATTCGGTTCTTCGGCTATTGAACATTACCTGGTTATAGAGTTGATTTTGATTAAAATTCCATGGATTTTTTACTATCCGATTCTAGAGTTTTTAACGCAGGGTCAAACGCTGGGGAAGTACCTGGTTGGAATCAGAGTAGTAACTTACACGGGAGAGCGTCCGGGTCTGAGAGAGGTATTTATTCGTTGGTTGTTCAAGGGTTACTTCATGTGGATCGGGATTAGTTTCGCGAGCTTTTTAGGTGGGATTCAGGTTGTACAGATAGGCGCGATTCAATTGAGCATTGGTCTGATCGGTTTTTTCTATGCCAGTATCTCTCAGCGAAATCAACGGATCGGAGATGCTATGGCCGGAACTCTCATTATCAGAAATCGTTCGTCGGTTCGCTACGGCTTAAGAGATGTTCTTGCCATAAAGACATCTGAAAATTATACACCTGTGTACCCGAATGCCACGCGTTTTACGGATGAAGATATGTTGCTGATCAAGAATACAATCCAGCGTGTGAAAGCAAATCCGAATGAAGAAACGAAGCGATTCGCTATAGAACTAGCTGATAAATCTGCACATTTAATCGGATTAACGGAAACACCCGAAAAACGCTTACAGTTTCTACAAACCTTACTACAGGATTATGTAGTATTGACAAGATGATTCATGGCTAAACTAATTATTGTCCCGACTCCGATCGGTAATCTGGAAGATATTACCTTGCGTTCCATTCGGATGCTCAGGGAAACAGAATTGATTTTTGCAGAAGATACCAGAGTGTGCAACCGCCTTTTACAGCATCTGGAAATCAGGAAAACAGTGATCCCTTTTCATGCGCACAACGAGCATAAAACCTTGCAAAGTGCAATGGACAGAATAAAGTCCATTGAAACGGCAGTGCTTGTTTCCGATGCGGGAACTCCGGGCATTTCCGATCCGGGATTTTTGTTGGTACGGGAGTGCCTGGCAAATGGAATTGAGGTAGAGTGTCTTCCGGGACCAACTGCATTTGTTCCGGCCTTGGTCGCAAGCGGATTTCCTTGTGACAAATTTGTTTTCGAAGGGTTCCTGCCTCACAAAAAGGGCAGACAAACCAGACTTCAGGTTTTGGCAGAGGAAGAAAGAACAGTAGTACTTTATGAATCTCCTCATCGCCTGGTAAAGTGCCTTGCGCAGCTTGGTGAGTTTTTCGGTGCAGAGAGACAAATCTGCGTTGCCAGGGAGCTCACAAAACTTCACGAAGAGTACAAGCGGGGTACTTCACAGGAATTAGTATCATATTATGAAGCACATCCGCCGAAAGGTGAGATTGTGATCCTCGTTCAAGGAAAATTATAACATGAAGTCAGAAGGGTATTACATTGTAAAGAAAGGTGCGGCAGAACAGGCTTTTGCATTGAGAAGTCTGGAGTTAAGCGCTCCGAAAGGTCAGGAAGTACTGATAGAGGTTGAAGCATTCGGACTAAATTACGCGGATGTGATGGCGCGCAAAGGACTCTATCGCGAAGCACCACCGTTTCCCTGTATCGTTGGATATGAAGTTGTCGGGAAAGTTATGGAAGTTGGCCCGGATGCGGATAAAACACTTGAAGGTAAGCGGGTATTGGCTTTTACGAGATTCGGAGGTTATGCAAAACATGTAATTACACAATCGGATGCCTGTGCGGTTGTTGGTAATGAACCCGTTGGCGATCTTCTGGCTTTATGCACGCAGGGTGTAACTGCCTACTACATGGCAATGTACCTTTCCCCGGTTCGAAAAGGAGATAAGGCATTAATTCATGCTGCAGCCGGAGGAGTCGGTAGCTTGCTTATTCAAATGGTGAATCTGCAGGGAGGGGAAGCCATTGCGAAAGTAAGTAGTAAGGAAAAAGTAGAGCGGGCTAAGGAATTGGGAGCCGCTTATGCTGTTAATTACCGCACACACGAGTATGATAAATGGATTGGAAAGGAAATAGGTAAAATCGATATTTCCTACAACCCTGTAGGAGGTTCCACCTTCAAGAAAGATGCTTCATTAATGAATTCAGGAGGACGAATGTTTCTGTTTGGAGGATCCGAACTGGGAGATGGTAAATGGGGAGTCTTATCTGCATTGAACTTTGTTCGTAAAATGGGGGTAGTAATTCCGGTTGGATTGATGATGAATTCAAGAAACATTCTCGGAGTCAATATGCTTAAGATTGCCGATAACAAACCGGAGGTATTAAAATCATGTCTACAGGGAGTAATTGAATTGTACCAATCCGGAAAACTCACTATTCCCAAAGCAACAACTTATGACCACACCGATCTTGGTGCGGCACACCGATTGCTTGAAAGCGGCAAATCAATGGGAAAAATTGTGATCCTCTGGTAATTAAAAACCGTCGAAATCCGTATTCAGATTTTCATCTGAGCGTTTCTCAAAATCTTCGGCTGAAAGACCCCCCGTGCCATTTGTTTTGCGGAAGATGACTTCCGTTACTTTTTCTCCCCGGTATGAGATCAGGGCAATCATCATGATTGTACTGGTAATCAGAATAGGATAGAGAAGTAAGCCGGTATCGAATGCAGCGATTTTTATTGATTCCTCTTTTAACAGGACAAAGAACAATAATACGGTAATCAAACCGCGTGGCGCAATCCACAGCTCCGGAAACAGGTGTTGTCTTGCAATAAATCGCAAAACCACGTAACGGATAATGTAGAATATGGCTACGATTGCCAGACTGTTGACAGCGACAACCCAGTTATAAAGTGAACTGATGGTAATACTGATACCGAAGATCACAAAGAAGAAGGTACGTACCAAAAATGCTGACTCCAATGTCAGATTGTGAAAATCATGCAAGATTGGTTTTACGCGTTCGCGATCAAAGTACTTTGCCAGTCTTCCCCTGAAGAATACATCCGTATTGCTCAGGATTACTCCAAAAATGAGAATAATCAGCAACGAAGAAAGGTGGAAGAACTTACCAACAGCGAAAAGCAGTAAAAGGACTGCAATGACAAGGAACAGTTTTACCTGCATGCGCAAATGCTGAAACAGGTAGACAAGGAAGTAGGATACAATCACGGAGAGTAAAATGGTTCCAACTACATTGAAAATGATCTCCATGAAAATATTTCCCCCCGATGCATCCCCGTCTGCACCAATCATGAAGTAAAACACCATAATTCCGATGATATCCGAAAAAGTACTTTCATAGACCATAAACTCTTTCTTCCTACCACTCAATCTGCCGACGCTCGGAATGATAATAGCACTACTCATAATACTAAGCGGGATGGCATAGAGTACTGTTTGGTAAAAATCCGCACTGGGAAAAATATACAGAAAGAAAGTTGCAAGCGCGAATATGGTTCCCATCATTCCCAAAATTGCAATCGCAAGGGAACGCAGGATCAGTCCTGTTTTTTCCCGTTCTATCTTCAGGTCGAGCGCGGCTTCCAGCACAATCATAACCAACCCGACATTTCCGAGGACTTCCAGTATCGTATTTAATTCCAGATCGGAATCCTCAATCCCATAGCGATTCATGACGCCCTTGATTCCCATTCCAAGGCCAATCAACAGGAGTACCGAAGGCACATTTGTCTTCTGCGAAATGATATTGAAAAAGAAACTGAGAATGATAACCCCAGCAAGGGCCATAATCAAAACGTAACTCATAGGATGTCTTTATTCAAAAATAGAAAAAGAAACGATGCAAAGGAATGCAAGGAAAAACATGTTGAAACGTTCTCATTGCTAAAGTCCTGGTAATAAAGCTATGATTTACCGGAAAAATTAACGTAATTTTGTAGTATTATTTTAAAATCTCACAATCTAGTGGAAATGGCTGAAGTTATAAACGCAACAGATATCCAACGTATTTTGGATAAGTTCAATATCGAAACGGAGAACAATGGTGCCTCAACGGGAGGAAAATGGTTCAGAACAAGAGGTGAAGTGATTCAATCAATATCTCCTGTAGATGCAAATCCGATCGCAAGTGTATATGCTGCGTCGGAAGCAGATTATGAGGCGGTGGTTTTGAAGGCTGAGGAAGCGTTCAAAGCATGGAGATTATGGCCTGCTCCAAAAAGAGGTGAGGTAATTCGCCAGTTAGGAATGAAATTGCGTGAACACAAAGATGATCTTGGTCATTTAGTGTCTTATGAAATGGGTAAATCACTACAGGAAGGTCTTGGTGAAGTGCAGGAAATGATTGACATCTGTGATTTCGCAGTAGGTCTTTCCCGTCAGCTTTATGGTTTGACAATGCATTCTGAGCGTCCGGGACATAGAATGTATGAGCAATATCACCCGCTTGGAATCGTGGGAATCATTTCTGCGTTTAACTTTCCGGTAGCAGTATGGAGCTGGAATACGGCACTTGCATGGGTATGTGGAGACGTTGCGATTTGGAAACCATCTGAAAAAACACCTTTGACTGCAATTGCATGTCAGCAAATAACACACGAAGTATTCGAAGCAAACGGAGTTCCGGAAGGAGTTTCAGGTTTGGTTATCGGCGGACCGGAAATCGGTAAACTGATGGCTGAAGATAAACGTGTTCCATTGGTTTCCGCAACAGGTTCTACTCGTATGGGTAAATCTGTAGGAGCTGCAGTTGGTGCTCGCCTTGGTAAATCATTATTGGAGTTAGGAGGAAACAATGCAATCATTATTACGCCTACAGCTGATTTGAAAATGGTTGTTCCGGGAGCAGTATTCGGAGCAGTTGGAACTTCAGGACAACGTTGTACATCAACACGCCGTTTGATTATCCACGAAGATATTTATGATACGGTGCGCGATGCACTTGTAAATGCATACAAGCAATTGAAAATTGGTAATCCGTTGGATGAAAATAACCACGTGGGACCACTAATCGATAAAGCTGCGGTTCAAATGTACCTGGATGCAATCGCGAAAGCGAAAGCTGAAGGTGGAAATGTAATCACAGGTGGAAACGTATTGGAAGGTACCGGATACGAATCAGGTTGCTATGTTCAACCGGCGATCGTTGAAGCGAAAAACGAGTTTGAGATCGTTCAGCACGAAACTTTTGCTCCGATTCTTTACATTATGAAGTATTCAGGTGGTGTTGAAAACGCGATCAGGATTCAGAACGGAGTTCCTCAGGGACTTTCTTCAGCTATTATGACGAACAGTCTGAAAGATTCTGAAGCGTTCTTGTCATGTGCAGGTTCGGATTGTGGTATCGCTAACGTAAACATCGGAACTTCAGGTGCTGAAATCGGTGGTGCTTTTGGAGGTGAAAAAGAAACAGGAGGTGGACGTGAGTCTGGTTCGGATGCATGGAAAGTATACATGCGCCGTCAGACAAACACGATCAACTACTCTGACAGCCTTCCGTTGGCACAAGGAATCAAATTTGATTTGTAATAGAAACAGATAAATAAAAAAAGGGAGCTCAAACGGGCTCCCTTTTTAATTCCAGTTAAAGAACGTATCGTCCTGTAAGGATTCCATAAATACTTCCCGGAGCTTATCAAAGCGGCGTTTGGCTTCCACATCACCCTCTGTGGCTTGTTCCTTTAACTTATAATATTCATCCAGCGTTTCTCCGAAAAGATCGTGGTCTAACTTGGATTTTAGCTCGGCAATTTTTGCATTTACCTCTATTAGCGTATGCTCTAACTCACCGAGTTCCTGCAATTCTGCTTCATTTGGATCTTTTTTCTTCATTAATTCAAGATAACGTGGCAGCACCTCGCCCAGCATCAATGCAAAACGATCCAATTCCGCGTGTAGTCTTTCCTTATGTTTTTCGAAGTCCATCAAGGGGAAATTATGAAAAAAAATACATTGAGCCTAAAAGCATTCTGATTTTAACAAAACTTTTAAGTCGGCATGCACTACTTTTGTACGAATGGCGGGAATCTATATCCATATCCCTTTTTGCAAGCAGAAGTGCAGTTATTGTGATTTTCACTTTTCGACTACTTATCACTCGTATCGTGAACGAATGATCCGCTCACTAATAAAGGAAATCAGGGAGAGAAAAGATGAAATTTCAGAACCGGTAAGGACGATTTATTTTGGAGGAGGGACACCCGGGTTACTGGATTCGGACGAATTGAATGCGATAATAAGTGCAATCCGGGAAAATTATGCGGTAGATGACAATATCGAGCTGACTTTGGAGACGAACCCGGATGATTACTCAGATGAATTAAAAGTAAGATCGTGGAAGGAAGCCGGAGTTAACCGCTTAAGCATTGGGATACAGTCATTCCGGGAAAAGGATCTGAAATGGATGAACCGTGCACACAGTGTGGAAGAGAGTTTTCAGGCACTGGATCTGGCACGTTCACTGGGGATAGAGAATATTACCGTCGATCTCATCTATGGATTACCTGATATGGACCTTGATGAATGGGAGCACCAACTGGATCAGTTTTTAGAGCTTGAAATCCCTCATCTTTCGGCCTATTGCCTGACGGTTGAACAAAAAACAGCCCTTAATAAAATGGTGGAGGACAGGATCCTTTCACCGGCTAATGAAGAAATGCAGGCAGAACATTTCAAACTGCTTGTGGAGAAATTGTCGAAAGCCGGGTACGAGCAGTATGAGATTTCGAACTTTTCCAAAAGTGGTTGGCGTTCCAGGCATAACAGTGCGTATTGGTCGGGAGAAATGTACCTGGGAATCGGTCCGTCTGCGCATTCGTTTGATGGTAAACAGCGGCGTTGGAATGTAGCAAACAACCAATTGTACATTAAAGCACTGGAAAATAAGGAGGAATATTTCGACTTTGAGGAACTCACTGCCAAAGAACGCTTCAATGAATTTTTATTGACAGGCCTGAGACGTGTTGAGGGTGTAAGTCTGGATGAACTATTCAAAATAGCCAGTCCCGGAAGCGATTTCAATAGCAATCTGGAAAAATTTACGCAGCTGGGCTGGATCGGACCGGAGAATCCGGAAAATCAAATTCAGCTCACATTTGAAGGAAAATTGCGTGCGGATTACATTGCTTCGGAGCTGTTCATTGTCTGATAACGCAGAGTTCGGTATTTTTGTTAAAATCGGTCTTTTATGAAAAACAAGCTGTCTCTTTTATTTGTATTGATTACATCGGTTCTTTTTGCGCAAAAAAAAGAGTTGGATCACACGGTGTACGACAATTGGAAATCGCTGAAGAATGCCCGGATTTCGGCAGATGGGAATTTTATCTGTTACCAGATTGATCCGCACAAAGGCGATGGGTATTTGTATCTATATGATGTGCAAAGAGACAAACTGGATTCTGTTCCGAGAGGGGATCAGGCATCTTTCTCCGGAAAAGGAGCATTTCTCTTATTTCATATTAAACCGTATGCAGACACGTTAAGGCAGTTGGAGCTTAAAAAAGTGGATAAAAAGAAGTGGCCGAAAGATAGCCTTGGAATCTACTATTTGGCGCAGGATTCCCTGGTCAAATTTAAGGACCTGAAAGAATTTGAGTGCAGCAAGAACAGTGACCGCGTATTGATAAAAGTTGATCACAATAATCTGCCGGAAACCGGGAAGAAGAAGAAAAAGAAGCGTAAAGAACCGGAGTACAGCAGCGAAGGAAACGTAC
>QKAV01000183.1 GCA_003247185.1 Crocinitomicaceae bacterium | reverse complement strand
CATACTATAGGTTACATAATTACCTGAAAGGCTCGGCCACTGGTTTCTGTAGTTTACATTAAACCGCGGACAACCATACGACCCCGCGAATGCCGGATTCAAATAAATCGGATTCGCATAGAATTGCGTAAACTGTGGATCCTGGGCAAGGGCATTTCCTGCTAACATCAAGCATCCAGCAACTATTGAATTTCTGAGTATTCTCATCAAACTAAATCTTAGTTCAGATTTTTTTATATCAATTCTCCTTAACGGGTAAAAGTCAATAAAGTTACAAATATTACAAATAGCGTAAAATATTCAAAGAGTTGTTCCGTTTTTTTACAATGTTTGTGCTTCTTGTTGTTATTCGCGAAACACAAACCTAAATTTGTACAGAATGAAAAGAATTGCCTTTTAGGCTGTCTACCATTATGAAAGTTTTTAATTCGATCCTTGTAATTTGTTGTATAGCTGCTGCTTTTCAAGCTCAGGCTCAGTCCGTTCTGGAAGTGAAGTGGGGGGTATCAAAAGAGTATCAGGCGGGTAATAAAAAGTACTTATTGCCTGTTATAGAGGGACAGGAATACAATGCTTACCTGCCAAATATTTTTTTCAAAATTCCGGTAAAAGAGAATGAAATTCTGATTTTGGAAGAAATTGCAACGGAATCGTGTCCGGTGCAGGAAGTTGCTTACCTGAATTATCGTCAGGCAAATATTTCCGGAGATTTTCCTGAGGTCAGATATTCAAATAATCGGGAGGGAAGATTTGCGATCATAGATTGTTTGCCTTATAAAAGTGAAAACGGACAGATCAGTAGAATCAGGAATATTCAATATTCGGTAAAGAAAGCGACTTCGATCGCTGTTCAAAAATCCGAACAAAAAAGTTACGCTGCAAATTCGGTTTTGAGAGACGGAACCGGGGATTGGTATAAATTCAGTGTAGATAAGGATGGCGTTTACAAATTGGACTATGATTTTTTAGTGTCTTTAGGGGTTAATGTAGATGAGATTCAGCCGGATTGGATTAATATTTTTGGAAACGGCGATGGTCGTCTGCCGGAATTGAATAGTGCTCCCAGAACGGATGATCTGGCTAAGAATGCGATTGATATTATAGGTGACGGAGACGGGACTTTTGATCCGGGAGATTACATTCTGTTTTATGGTTGGGGACCGGATAGGTGGTATGAAGGTAGTGGGACATTCTATCAAGATAAACATATTTACAGTTATACTTCAGTTTATTTTTTAAATATCAATTCAGCCGAAACTCCGGAGCGAATTGCTTTTCAAAGTAGTCCGGGGGCTGCAAATACTTTTGTGAGCTCGTATGATTTCTATGATGTACACGAAAGTGACCTGTTGTCATTGGTTAGCGGGGGACAAAGGTGGTACGGAGAATTGTTTGATACGGACCTGCAACGAAGTTTTTCATTTCAAGTGCCGGACATAGATAATACAGTTCCTGCCAGTTTCGAAGTGTCTTTAGCAAGTAATGCCGCAACAACTTCTGGTACAGCTCAAACCTATTCGGTTCAGGGAACACAAATATATACGGCAGCTCTACCGGCCTCGTCGGAGTGGGGGAGGTCAATAAGTACAATGACGCTTTCAAATCCGGGCAGTTTTATCCCGCTCAAAATTTCAATAACAAGGAATTCACCTAGTGTACTGACATATCTGGATAAAATCACACTCAATTGCAGACGAAATCTGGTACAAACGGGAGATCAGTTTAGTTTTCGGGACTTAAATTCTGTTTCTCCGGGAAATATCAGTGCGTTTACAATTTCATCTTTTGTCAACGGAGGTTTTGTGTGGGATGTTACGGACAGACATAAACCGGTGTTGATGAATGGCACGCTCTCAGGGGCGGATTATACGTTTACAAGAGAAACGGATACTTTGAGATGGTTTGTCTCATCAAGCGGGCAAAATTTTTATGCACCTCAGATTATTACTCCGGTCGGCCCTATTGAACATCAGAATTTACATGGTCTGGAGCAAGTGGATTATATCATTGCCACACACCCGAACTTTGCTACTCATGCGGAACGTCTGGCGAATCTCCATCGCGCAGAAGGATTAACCGTTCAAGTGGTTCGGACGGATCAGATATTTAATGAATTCAGTTCAGGAATGACTGATGCAGGTGCTATCAGAACTTTCATGAAAATGTTTTGGGACAGAGGAGCATCAGATCCATCAACAAGACCAAAACATTTGCTGTTGTTTGGAGACGGAACGTATGATCCTAAAAATCGGGTACCGAACAATTATAATTTCTTATTGACTTACCAGATGTTAAATTCGGAGAGTCATATAAGTGCTATGCCATCGGACGACTTTTTTGGAATTCTGGATGATTCGGAGGCAATGAATTCTTCCGATCAGGTAGATATTGGAGTAGGAAGATTATTGGCAAGCAGTCAGGATAATGCGCGGGAGCTTGTGGACAAGATAGAACATTACATGAAAAATGGATCGAACCTGTATAATATTTCCAATGGTAGTTGTGCTATAACAGGGTCTACTTCAACTTTCGGGGATTGGCGCACAAGATATGTGCAAATAGCTGATGATGAAGAGAATGATTACTTTTTAAAATTTGATGTTGAGCCTCAGTATGAGTACGTCCGCGACTCTTTTCCGGAAATGAACTGTGAAAAAATATACAGCGATGCTTATCAGCAGGTAACTACGGCAGGAGGAGAACGCTATCCTGATGTAAATGAAGAAATAGACCGCAAAATGGATAGGGGAGCATTGGTGATTAACTACGTAGGGCATGGAGGAGAAGTAGGATTGGCGGCAGAAAGGATTCTTACAGTACCAATGATTCAGGCGTGGAATAACATCAACAACATGCCGCTTTTTGTTTCTGCAACTTGTGAGTTTACAAAGTTCGATGATCCGGACCGGGTTTCAGCAGGGGAATGGGTGGCCTTAAATCCGATCGGAGGAGCTATTGCCTTAATGACAACCACCCGTTCGGTATTTTTCGGTACGAATACACAGATAGGAAGAGAATTTTACAAAAATGTATTCAAAAGAAATTCACTAATGGAGCCGCGCACTTTTGGTGAAATAATAACGGATACTAAAAACGCTGTTGGGGGTGATAATAAAAGATCTTTCACATTAATCGGTGATCCGGCTCTTAAAATTGCATTGCCAGGGATGAAGATTGTAACCGACAGTATTAATGGATTGGACCCGGATATTCAAATGGATACACTGAATGCGTTGTCTAAAGTTACGGTTAAGGGACACCTGGAAGATCAATTTGGTAACCCTCTTACCGGATATAACGGTGTTTTGTATCCAAGCATTTTTGATAAACCTAAAATGCAGATGACTTTAAGTAATGATGGCGCTATTGCTTCTCCCGTGATGAGTTTTATGAATCAAACTGCTAAAGCATATCGGGGAAAAGCGAGCATTACGAACGGAGCCTTCGAATTTTCGTGTATCATTCCAAAAGATATTGATTACAGCATTGGCTTTGGGAAGATCAGCTATTATGGTGCTAATTCTTCAACCGATGCCATTGGTTTTGATACCTTGTTCTACATCGGGGGAGTAAATCCGAACGGACTTGATGATAATGTAGGGCCGGAAATAGACCTGTATATGAATGATGATTCATTTGTTGACGGAGGACTTACGAATGAAGCGCCGATACTGATCGCAAAATTGTTCGATGACAACGGAATTAATACGGCTGGTAACGGAATCGGACATGATCTTGTAGGAATATTGGATGGGGAAACAAGTAATCCGATTGTACTGAATGATTATTATACGTCTGATCTGGACTCGTATCAATCGGGAGAGATCAGGTATTCATTTGTAGATTTGACTCCCGGAACCCATACACTGAAGGTGAAAGTTTGGGATGTTAACAATAATTCATCAGAGGCGGAACTTTCTTTTGTTGTTCAGGAGAAGACGGACATGCAACTGGAGCACGTACTTAATTATCCGAATCCTTTTACGGATTACACGGAATTTTATTTTGAACATAACCAGGCGTGTGAAGCGATGGAGGTTCAGATTCAGGTCTTTACCGTATCGGGAAGATTAGTTCGGACCATTAATCAATACGTGCACACAGAAGGGTTCAGATCGCAGGGGATTCCGTGGAATGGGAAGGATGATTTCGGTGATCAGTTGGCAAAAGGAGTGTACGTTTACAGAATATTGGCGAGTACTCCTGACGGAACAAAGGCTGAGGCCATCGAAAAATTAGTGCTATTAAAATGATTATAAATTTGTACGACATACAATAAAGGTTCATTGTTTGCGTATATTTGTCAGTTCCAATAAGAACTTTTAAGAATGCAAAGAGTTTTATATTTATTAAGTTGTTCGCTTTTTACAGCAATCAGTTTACCGGCTCTGGCTCAGCCATCGGGTGCAACAAGTAACGATCTCCAGTTAAATACGATCACTACGGCAATGCCATTTCTGGCAATTACGCCGGATTCACGTGCCGGAGGAATGGGAGATGCCGGAACAGCTCTTAGTGCTGATGCCAATTCAGTATATTGGAATACTTCTATGTTGAATTTCGCGAAAGCCAAGTCTGAAATTTCATTGTCTTATACTCCTTGGTTAAGAGCGTTGACGAATGACATTCATTTATCGTATCTGTCCGGGTATTATAAGTTAAATGACAGACACGCAATAGGAGGTTCATTGAGATATTTTAGTCTTGGGAATATCACATTTACAAGCGATCAGGGGGATATTATCCGGGATGATAAGCCTAGCGAGTTTCAGTTAGTGGGAGCTTATGCATTCAGAACATCAGAAAAAACATCTGTTGGGGTTAACGGAATGTTTGCATATTCTAACCTTAC
>QKAV01000035.1 GCA_003247185.1 Crocinitomicaceae bacterium | reverse complement strand
GAGATTATTGGGAATATTACTGATTATATCCAGACGCTGACAAGTGGAGAGTCTGAAGAGGTACTCATGTTGGTAGGCCAGTCGGGACTGGAAAGATCCATAATGTCCGTCAATCAAACTGTAGTAGAAAAAGATAAAATTCTTCTAAGAGTATATTATTCTGTGTTAAAATAATTTTTTCATTTTAATTAACAACCAACAACACAATGTGTGGTATTGTAGCTTATCTTGGCGAAAGAGATGCTTATCATGTTGTCCTGAAAGGGCTGAAAAGACTCGAATATAGAGGGTATGATAGTGCCGGTATAGCAATCTCTGCAGATGATCAACTGAAGTTATTCAAAAAGAAGGGAAATGTGTCAGATCTGGAATCCTTCATAGAGGGAAAGGATCTATCCGGAGGTGCTGCAATCGGGCATACCCGATGGGCGACACACGGAGAGCCGACTGATAATAATGCTCACCCTCATCTCTCATCCGATGGTTCTCTTGCCATAATCCACAACGGGATTATTGAAAATTACAGTTCCATTAAGCAGGAGCTTATCAACAAAGGCCATGTTTTCAAAAGTGATACTGATTCAGAAGTAGCAATTCACTTTATTGAAGATATTCAAAAGAATAATCATTGTGCTTTGGATGAAGCTGTTCGGATTGCGCTAACAAAAATCGTTGGAGCTTATGCCATCGTCATCGCTGACAAGCATGATCCTGACCTTCTTATAGCAGCCCGAAAGGGGAGCCCGCTTGTAATTGGAGTTGGCAAAGGTGAATATTTTTTGGCCTCAGACGCTACTCCTATTGTTGAATACACCAATGAAGTTGTCTATCTAAATGACTATGAGATAGCTGTGCTTCGAAAGAGTGGGATGATCCTCAAGAATATAGAAGATGTTCAGACGAATCCCTACGTCCAAACCATTGATTTGGAGTTGGATGCAATAGAGAAGGGGGGCTACAAACATTTCATGCTGAAGGAAATTTTTGAGCAGCCAAAATCCATCCAGGACGCTCTAAGAGGAAGACTTAATGCGGCCAAGGGTGATTTGGCTTTAGGGGGTATCCGTGATTATGTGAATAGAATTGTCAGCGCAGATAGGATAATTATACTTGCTTGTGGGACGTCCTGGCATGCAGGCCTGGTTGCAGAGTATTTTTTTGAGGACTGGTGCCGTGTGCCAGTGGAAGTGGAATACGCTTCAGAATTCAGGTACAGGAATCCAATTGTCAGAGAAGGAGATGTTATCATTGCAATCTCGCAATCAGGGGAAACGGCTGATACTCTAGCTGCTATTGAGTTAGCGAAGGCGAAAGGTGGGATCATTTTTGGTGTGGTAAATGCTGTGGGTTCGTCAATAGCACGCGCAACACACGTAGGGGCTTATATCCATGCCGGCCCAGAGATTGGTGTTGCCAGCACCAAGGCTTTTACTTCTCAGGTAACAGTGCTGTCAATGATTGCGATGATCGTTGCTTACAAAAAAGGCACCATCTCTCAGACCAGATATCATGAACTGCTCGCGGAGCTGGAGACAATACCTTCTAAGGTTGAAAAGGCGTTAGAATTATCTGAGGAGTCAGAGAAGATTGCCCGGATGTTTAGCGACGCAACTAATTTTCTTTATCTGGGGCGAGGGTACAATTTTCCGGTTGCTTTAGAAGGGGCGTTGAAACTGAAGGAAATTTCATATATCCATGCCGAGGGCTACCCGGCAGCCGAGATGAAACATGGTCCAATCGCGCTGATTGATGAAGAAATGCCGGTAGTATTTATTGCAACCAGGGATAGCTCTTACGATAAAATTGTATCAAACATTCAGGAGGTAAAAGCCCGAAAGGGAAAGGTGATTGCGATTGTGACAGAAGGCGATGTGCTCATTCCAAAGATAGCCGACTATGTCATCGAAGTACCAGTGACCAATGAGGCGTTGATGCCTTTGGTTTCCGTGATACCTTTGCAGCTTTTGTCGTATTATATTGCGGATATTCGGGGATGTAACGTAGATCAGCCAAGAAATTTAGCTAAGTCCGTAACAGTAGAATAGTAAGTTTAAAGGAGGCTCGTATTCTCTGTTGCTTTGCTGTCTTCTGGCCCCAGCGATTCACTTTCCATGCCTTCCTGCAAAATTTTCTCAAATTTGGTTTTAGGAGGTTCCTTTTTTGATTTTTCTTCCTCTTCAAAGAAATATTCATTGATCATTTTGCGCATTTCCTGAATAGAAAGATTATGATGTATCTTCCCAGCGCGCACAATTGACATTTGCCCGGTTTCCTCCGAAACAACTAAAACTAAGGTGTCTGTAGTTTCGCTCATCCCGATTGCTGCGCGGTGACGAAGGCCAAATTGGGCCGGAAGGTTGTCCAGATCACTGACTGGCAGTATGCACCTGGCTGCTGATATTCTACCGTTGTGAATGATAACTGCTCCGTCATGCAAGGGGCTATTCTTTTCGAAAATAGAAAGAAGAAGTCTTTTTGAAATCATTCCGTCAATACGGTCGCCGGAATCGACGTAAAACTTTAGTTCGGATTCCTTGGAAAAAACTATCAAAGCACCAGTGTTGGTACCGCCGAGCGTCTTTGCTGCATCAATAATCGGGTTTATATCGAATTTGTCAATTAGTTCATTTTTCTTCCAGGGCAAGTTTTTGAGAAAATGCTCTTTGTTAAATGTGGTTGACTTTCCAATTATCAATAAGAACTTTCGTATTTCCGGGCTAAACAATATTATTAACGCCAAAACACCAACTCCCATAAATTGTCCCAGAATGGCCGAGAGCAATTCCATTTCGGCAGCATTTACCATCAGGTAGGTGAGATATAGAAACAGGAATCCAAGGAAAACCTTTGACGCGATGCTCCCTTTCATCAGTTTATACAACTGATATAGCAGGATAGTTACTGCTAGAATGTCAAGGATATCAACCCAACTGATTTCAAGAAAACCGATATTAAAAAGTAAGATCAATTGTCTTTATAATTTAAGAGCTCTATTACTTCCTTTGCTTCTTTTACATCATGAACGCGCACAACACTCACTCCATTTAACAAAGCAATTGTATTTAAAACTGAAGTTCCATTTAATGCCTCCGCTGGTGATGTTTTCAACACTTTGTAAATCATGGATTTTCTTGAAATGCCGGCCAGTATTGGCGCGTTCAACATCTCAAAAAGCTGCAAATAGTGTAATATTTGATGGTTTTGAGAGGTAGTCTTTGAAAATCCAAAACCTACATCAATAATAACATCTTTTATGCCAATTTGTGTTAATAGTTCCAGTTTTTTGGCAAAATAATTTAGCAAATCAACCAGAATATCGTCATAACGCGTGTTTCCCATCATATTTTGAGGTGTGCCGGCCATATGCATGATAATATAGGGCACTTGGTATTTGGCAATGATGCTGTACATATCAGGATCTAGTTCTCCAGCAGAGATATCATTGATCATATTTGCCCCAAGGTCAAGACATTTTTTCGCAACTTCAGAGCGGAACGTGTCTATTGACACGGGTATAGTCTCAGAAATTGATCTTACTATTTCCAGCCCTGTTTTTAGTCGTTCGAACTCCAGGTCGGCATCTATGTCACGGGCGCCTGGCCTTGATGAATATCCGCCGATATCGATGATGTCAGCACCGTTGGTTATGAGTTTTTCTGCCTGTTTTGAAATTGCGTCGTTATCCAGAAACCGTCCTCCATCAAAGAATGAATCATCAGTTACATTGAGAATACCCATGATTTTGGGCCTGGAGAGATCGAGGAGATTTCCATTTATGTTGAGTGTCTTTTTTGAATAAAATGCTTTATCTTTCGAGGCCAATTATTTTTCTACATTAATTTCATTCACAAAAGCGCAGTATTTTGGCAAGCAAAACGATAGGCGAATATAAAGAAGTTATTAGGGCCTGCAAAGAAGTATTCGAGAAGAAAACCCGGGATTATGGAACTGCCTGGAGGATTTTGCGTCTTCCCTCAATTACTGATCAGATTATGATCAAAGCCCAGCGCATCAGATCAATTCAGGAGAAAGGGATCCAGAAAATTGAAGATGGTATCCCAGGTGAATTTGTTGGTATCATCAACTATTGCATAATGGCCATCATGCAGACAGAATTGGTTGATGAATCGAAACTCGAAATGAAATTCGAGGAAATTGAACCGTTATATGATAAGATTGTAGAAGATACGATTGCTCTTCACGAAGATAAAAATCATGACTATGGCGAAGCCTGGAGAGAAATGCGGATTAGCTCTATGACGGATATTATCCTGATGAAGATTATGAGGGTGAAGCAGATCGAGGATAATGGAGGTGTTACGCTTATTTCGGAGGGAGTAAAAGCCAATTATCAGGATATGATGAATTATGCGGTTTTTTGTTTGATTAAAATAAATTCTTAATTGATGAAGGTTGTCAATAACATCGTACGCGTATTTGTTGGGGTGTTGTTTATTTTTTCTGGTCTGGTGAAGCTGAATGACCCCATGGGGACCGCCATAAAGATGGAGGAATACTTTGAGGTTTTTTCAACAGATATCTGGTCGGGGTTTCATTTTCTGGTCTCTCTGGCTATGCCTATTGGTTTGTTTGTGGTAATACTGGAGATACTTTTAGGCGTAGCACTTCTGATCAACTACAAGATGAAATTGACGTCCTGGGTACTGTTGCTCCTGATCGTCTTTTTCACATTCCTCACATTTTATTCTGCGGCATTTAATAAGGTGACAGACTGCGGTTGTTTTGGCGATGCAATACCTCTGAGGCCGTGGCAGTCTTTTTTCAAGGATGTGATATTACTAGTCCTGATAATTTACATTTTCGTTAGGAAGGGTGACTTTTCCCCAATGTTTAACAACAAAGTTGGGTCA
>QKAV01000169.1 GCA_003247185.1 Crocinitomicaceae bacterium | reverse complement strand
AGGTTACAACATGCCAGCGCTACCTCAACCTTCGGGAGTTGAGAACAGTACCATTTGTTATGGTGAGAGCATAGTCGTAAACGGAACAACATACGATGCTAACAATACGAGCGGAACGGAAGTTATTCCAGGTGCTACGACGGCATGTGACAGCACAGTAACCGTAAATATTACGGTTTTACCACAATTGGCAAGCACAATTAATACAACGCTTTGTTACGGAGGAAGTATGGTCGTGAAAATCCAAGTGGAGTAGAGGTATTCACGAATGTAGGAGTACACGGATGTGACAGTACGGTTACAATTAATCTTAACTTCTCTGCAGGATTGTCTTCTACGATCAGTGATGCGATTTGTGATGGTGAAAGTATCGTTGTCAATGGTACAACTTATGATGCTTCAAATCCGACAGGAACGGAAGTATTTCCTAATGTAGGGCCAAATGGTTGCGACAGTACGGTTACGATTAATTTAACGGTACTTCCTGCTGCAACTTCAACTATTTCTGATCATTTGTGTTACTCTGATAATATGGTCGTAAACGGAACGACTTATGACGTGAACAACCCCTCGGGAACAGAAGTATTACCCAATGCAACGGCGAACGGATGTGACAGTACAATTACGATCAATCTGACTTTCGATGCAGCTATTGACGCCACGGTAACAAACAATGCACCAACATTAACTGCGAATCAGAGTGGTGCTACTTATCAGTGGATTGATTGTACAAATGGTAATAGCCCGATCAGTGGAGCAAATAGTCAGAGTTATGCCGCTCCGGCTAACGGACTGTATGCAGTACAGGTAACTGTTGGAGGGTGTACGGAAACTTCGTCTTGTGAAAGCGTGTCTAATGTTGGTATCAGTGAATTGGATAAGAGTATTATTACAATCTATCCGAATCCATCATCCGGAATTTTCCATGTTGCGATTGAAGATCAGGTTGATGCACTGAACTATTCGGTGACTGATCTTGGTGGTAGAATTATCCGAAATGAAGGCTTAAGTAATTCACAGCAATTCAACATTGACTTGAGTACGGAAAGCAAAGGGATTTACTTGTTGCATGTTCACCATGCTTCAGGCGTACGGATTTTTAAATTGGTATTGCGTTAATCCAATAAAATTGATTGCAAAACGCCTTCTGTCTAACGATAGAGGGCGTTTTTGTTTTGGTGCTACTCTGATTTTGATCATGTATAAGCGAAAAGTAATGTAAATGATTACCGGATTACATTGATGTAATCCGTATCATCTATAGTTTGTGTGTTACAGAATTCAGCTTTAAGTTTCCACGCGTAAGTTCCGTCCCTAAGCCCCGTACTGTCGAATTTCATTTCAGGATCAGTACTGTGGAAGATGAGCTCTCCCCATCTGTCGAAGAGGGAAAAATCAAAGCTTTTGAACGTACAATTTGATCCGATCTCCAGTATTTCAGAACCAAACGGCTCACTATCGGGAGTTAAAGTGTTTGGAAAATAGTATTTACAGGTATCCTGGGCATTTTGTGCAAAGGAATTGCTTTCAGATGCAATACACAGTAAAATCAGGATGATCCGACAGAATTTAGATTTCATATATGGAAAACGTCCGAATGGAATTCCGGTTGCTAACAGAGATATGAGCTGTCCGTAATACTATCCTTTACAATGACCTGACCATATCCCCGGAGAAACAATGCTATGAATGCCAGAGTGAATACAGAATTTTTACACCGGAGAATATAAGATTACGTCAATAAAATGCGTTAATTTATAGTTTCGGAGTCCTGCTTTCATGAAATTTCTGTTGTTCATATTGATTCTTGTGCCATTTTTATCCTATGGCCAGCTGTCGCCCAGGCAAAGCTCTGAAATTGATTCTTTAAAGAAGGTAATCAAACAGGCAAAAAATGATACTGTTGTTGTAAATGCGCTAAAGGCGTGGGACGATATCGTGTACAGTTCGGATCCGGAAATGGATCTCAAACTGAACCTCAGAATCGATTCTATTTCTGCCAGAAATTTAAACAAAAAGCTATCTGAGAAGGAACAGGATTTCTTCTTAAATTCCAGTGGGTTTGCTACAGGGAATTTAGGCTACATCTACAACTCCAGAGGGGAGAATTCAACGGCACTGGAATACTATGGAAAATCATTAAAGATCAAAGAAAGACTGGGTAATGAGAAATCCATTGCGAGGGTACTGAACAATATTGGTTCGATCTATCACGAGCAAGGGGTTTACACCAAAGCGATTGAATATTACATGAAAGCTTTGGCCATCCATAAGAAATTGGGAGATCAAAAAGGAATTGCAGGGGCTTTGAACAACATTGCAATTATTTACCGTTACCAGGGAGAATATGAGTCTGCTCTGAAGTATTACAAAGAGAGTCTGGCGATTAAACTTAAGGAAGGCGACAGTGAAGCGATTGCAGTTGCTTATCTGAATATCGGAACCCTGTACAATGAACTGAAGGATTACGATAAGGCGCGGGAATATACCATGAAGTGTTTCAGGATCAGTGAAAAGTCTGGAAACAAGCGCTACATTGCACTGGCTTACGTTAATTTGGGATCCATTTTTCACTCGGAAAATAAATTGAAGGATGCTTTGGAGTATTACCTGAAAGGGATCGCTATTCAGGAGGAAATACACGACAACAAAATGATGGCTGAAACGGCTGGTTATGTAGGCAAGGTTTATCTGGATCTTGGAAACATGCCCAAAGCAAGGGAATACAGCGAGAGGGCTTTGAAATTGTCGTATGAAAATGATGTGGTGAATGTATCCAAACAGGCTTCCGGCGAATTATACCAGATATACAAAAAGACCGGAAATATGAGCAAGGCGCTCGAAATGCTCGAATTGAACATTGAGTTACGCGATAGCATCAATAGTAAAGAAAATCAGAAAGCAATTATTCGTCAGCAGTTTAAGTATGACTACGAAAAACGAGCCGATTCCTTAAGGGCAGATCAGGAAAAGAAATCAGCGTTAGCCAGGGCAGAACAACAGCGAAAAGATGACATAGCCGCAAAGGACGCTCAGCGAAAAAATCTAATTATATGGTCCGGTGCGGGAGGAATATTAATGATCCTGATTTTTACGGGGATTGTAATCAAGCGCCTGCGAATTACACGAAGGCAAAAAGCCATTATTGAAAGTCAGAAAGAGAGGGTAGATATCGCCTATGATGAATTGGACAAGGAAAAGAAAAAGTCGGATAAGTTGCTGCTGAATATTCTTCCGGAAGAGGTAGCGGAGGAACTTAAAGAAAAAGGTGAGGCGGATGCAAAACTGATTGACAGTGTTACAGTTCTTTTTACTGATTTTAAAGGGTTTACTGCTTTTTCGGAGCAATTGTCTGCCAAGGAGCTCGTAAATGAAATAAATAACTGCTTTTCTGCTTTTGATAGAATCATGGAAAAGCATCATGTTGAGAAGATCAAAACAATCGGTGATGCCTATATGGCAGCCGGAGGTGTACCTGTACCGAATGAGACAAATGCACTGGACGTGATTCATGCAGCATTGGATATACAGGCATTTATGCGTGAACTTGCGGAAGAGAAAAAACGAAATGGAGAATCTTGTTTTGAAATCCGGATAGGGATACATACAGGACCTGTAATTGCAGGTATTGTTGGTTTAAACAAGTTTCAGTATGACATCTGGGGAGACACGGTAAATATTGCCAGCCGAATGGAATCATCCGGTGATGTCGGTAAGATTAATATATCGGATTCTACGTATGAGTTGATTAAAGACAACCCTGAAATCAGCTTTGAGTCGCGTGGTGAAATTGAGGCAAAAGGAAAAGGCAGGCTCCAGATGTACTACGTGGAACGAAAGTAATAGGGATCGGAGTTTCACTTTTCAAGGCAGGAGAAACAGCACCTGAGTTATGCTTTTTTATGCCTTTTGCGTTTCACAGCTTTAATTGTTTCCAATATGAACAGCATTATGGATGAACCGATCAACGCCGGGATAAAATGCCGATACCCCGGAAACTCGAAGCTGAATACCTGCTGTAACACCGGAATAGAAATGGTCATCAATAAAATAATAATGGCCGTAATTGAAATGAGTAACACAGCAATGTTTTTTTCAAGGATTACAAAAATGAAATTCCGGGTATTAGACAGGGAGGAAAGGATTAAAAATATATTTCCCGTAATCAATGCAGAAAATGCAATGGCTCTTACTTCACCATCTGAATGTCCTTCGTACAAGGCGAGAAAGTAAATAGCAATTACAGTACTCAGTAACATGAGTCCCTTGAGTACTGCGAACAGGATTTTTCCAGGCCCGAAAAAGCGCTCGTCAGGTTTTCTGGGCGGACGATTCATAATCTCCTTTTCCTCTTGCTCCGATTCAAAAGCAATGGAACTAATCGGATCAATGATTAATTCCATAAAGACAATATGAAGTGGCATCAGTAAGATCGGTAACCAGGAGAAAAACGCAGGGAGCATCACTAATCCGATAATAGGGATGTGGATTGCTATGATATAGGACATTACTTTCTGTAAGTTGTCAAATATTCTTCTTCCTGTACGAATGGCATGTACTATGGATGCAAAATTGTCATCCATCAGCACAAGAGAAGATGCTTCACGTGCCACATCGGTACCTTTTAAGCCCATCGCTATTCCTATATCGGCAGCTTTTAATGCCGGAGCATCATTTACGCCATCGCCGGTCATCGCAACTATTTCACCATTGGCCTTGAGCGCATTGATGATCTGCAATTTTTGTTCGGGTACAATCCTTGCGAAAATAGTGGTGTCTTTAATTTTTTTGCGCAGATCTTCGGTACTCATAGTGCTGAGTTCAAATCCGGTAATTACATTTTCATTCGATTCAAGCCCGATCTGAGAGGCTATGCTTATAGCTGTTGCAGGATAATCACCTGTGATCATAATTACTTTGATCCCGGCGTTATTACACTCTTTAATGGCTAGGATCCTCAAATGCAACCAATCCGGCAAATTCAAATGAAAAATCTTTCTGTTCTTCAGGTAAATCCTGATGCACGAGAATACATTTTGCTGATGCCAGCACCCGATATCCTTTATCAGCTAATAGTTGAACTTCTTTAATGTAAGCGTCGATTTCGCCTTCAGACAGCCCACATAATTCAAGAACGGTTTCCGGTGCCCCTTTGCAATAGGCAATTCTGCTTCTGTCCGCTTCGTTTTCATATACCCGGGTCATGGCAAAGAGTTCTTTACTCAGGGGATAGTCCTTTAACAGTTTTAGATGATCCGCTTGCGATACACTTTTTTCGTACGTGTGTATGATTGCCTTCTCCATCGGGTCTATGGAGTTATTCATTGAAGCATGGAACAAATTGCTTAACAACTGTTGGGTATGTTCATTATCACTTCCGAAATCAGTCTTGTTATACACCTTATTGTTGCAGTACAAAGCCACAACTTCCATTTTGTTTTGCGTTATTGTCCCGGTTTTGTCACTGCATAAAACAGTTGCCGAACCAAGTGTTTCAATGGCAGAAGGTTTACGTGTCAGCACTTTGTTTTTTGATAAGCGCCAAGCTCCCAGAGCAAGAAAAATAGTTAGTACAACGGGAAATTCCTCCGGCAGAAGGGCCATTGTAGCAGCAAGTCCGTTTAGCAGGGAATTCAGAATATTTCCGCGCGTAAAATAAAATGCGGCGATGACACCGATACTGATTATTACTCCACCGATCAACAGATTGCGGATTAAAATTTTCATTTCACTTTGTAACCTTGTCCCCTCCTGTTTAATGTTTTGCAATGAAACCCCGATCTTTCCGAATTCTGTTGAGATACCTGTTTTAGTGACTTTTAGCATTCCTGATCCCTGAACGACCAGGGTTCCACTGAACACGGTGTTTTCGGAGGTTTCAGATTTAATCACCGGAACCGACTCTCC
>QKAV01000158.1 GCA_003247185.1 Crocinitomicaceae bacterium | reverse complement strand
GACTCGGGATATGAAATTGAAACAATTGGAAAGCGGAGGTTTTGTTACGGAGCAGGTTTCAATCGGTAAGCATAATGCAGGATACAAAGTATTGAATGAAGACGGAAGCTATTATGTATATGGCTTACCGGCTTATAACCGACGAGAAGTGAAGAACTTGTATTCGGTAAAAGCAGATTCGCAAGCAGACCCGGAGGATATTGATATCATAGATGTTGTAACAGCCGGTCAAAGCCAGGGGTACAATCAGCCGGATGTTAAGGAGGTAGACTATAAACAATCCCTGACGCATAAATTTATCGATAAGACAACAACTTCTCCTTATGCGCATTCTTACCTTTTAACATCAGTACAGGGGGCGGATTATGTTGATTTAAAGAATGATGGTCCGACTGATGATGATTTAGGTTACTGGGTAAAGTTTGATTATAAACTTTACGATGATGATTATAAGTGGAGGGCACCGTTTTACGGAGCAAACTTTAATTCCGGGGCATCTCATACAGGCGAGGATGATAAGGCTGCTTACGCTTACGGAGAAAAGGAATTGTGGTATTTGGCCAGAATGGAGACGAAAACGCATATTGCCATTTTCCGACTTTCTCCCAGAGAGGATATGAAAGAAGCGGAAGCGGAATATGTAAATGAAACGGATGTTACATTAAGTGATAATACTTCTCCGTTAAAAATAGATCGAATTGATATCTATGAAAAATCGTCTTTTTACGAAGATCCGAATATTGCACCACTTCAATCAGTTCATTTTGATTATGATTATTCTTTGTGTCCTGCATCAGAAAACAGTGCAGCAACGGGTGGAGGAAAGCTCACATTGAAAAAGGTGTATTTTACGAGTTTAAATTCTACACGTGGCTCATTAAGCCCGTATGAATTTGATTACAATACTGCTCCCAACGGATACAATGCTACATTGGTTTCAAACCTGATTAATCCTGCGTATAAGAGAAATTCGTATGATGCTTGGGGTAATTACAGGCCTTATACCGGAAAGTATCAGAAACATGCGCGTTTTCCTTATGTTGCTCAATTCATGCATTCCTGGGAACAATCCTGGATGTCGGCATACCCCGATAGTGAAGAATCGTTGGATAACAAAAAAATCACTCAACAGGCAAATGACTTGTTGGCATCTTCCTGGAGTTTGAGGAAAATTAAATTGCCTTCCGGAGGGTCAATAAATATTCAATATGAAAGTGATGATTACAGTCACGTTCAGCATAAGATTGCGAACCAGATGTTTAAGATCGATCGTTTGGGAGATGCATTTAACGGTGGGATTATAAAAAACATTTTATATGAGCCAGGTTCAGTTGTGAATTTTGAAAACAATCCGGAATACAGGAGAATCTACTTTAAATTGGAGGAGCCTATTGCTACAACGCAGAGTGATATTCCAAACAAGGTGTATAAAGATTATGTGGAACCTTTGATTAAAGATGAGGAAGGTAAACGGAACTTATATTTTAAGACAAAGGTAAATCTAAAGTCCAATGTGGAAGAGTATATTTCCGGTTATGTTGGTCTGGAAGATTATTCGTCTTCGATGTATGGGGTTGATCAGACGTCGAGTGCTTTGATAGACGGAGTTCAAAAGTACACGATCGGTTTTGTTACGATAGAATCTACTCCAAAGAGGGGTGGAGGAAAATTCGAATCCTATCATCCTATTGCTCTTCATGCATGGAATTATATTCAATCAAACGCACCGGAATTACTAAATCCGGCGAATATTTCGTCATCGCAAAATGGTACAACCCAGTCTGTAGGAGATGTTGTTAATCTTATCACGAATCTCATTTCATTTATTCCTTCTACGGCAGCATCTTTGAAGGCGGTTCGGTTCTACTGTCAAAGTCTGGGATTGGCGGCCACAATAAATACAGATGAATCAGGGATTCGTTTGGCGAGCCCCGATAGAAAAAAATTCGGTGGCGGTCACCGGGTGAAAGAAATTTCCATTTCGGATGAATGGAATACCGCAACCGGAGAAAACTCCAGAACTTACGGGCAAGTGTATGATTATACAACAACCGATGAAAACGGCAGAACAATTTCGTCTGGTGTTGCAGCCTATGAACCTCAGGCGGGTGGAGATGAGAATGCATTGAAATATCCGATCAGTTTCTTTGGCAAGCAGGCTACTTCTACAAGTAATAATCTTTTTATAGAAGCGCCATATAATGAGGCATTATTCCCGGGAGCAAGTGTGGGTTACCGTATGGTTACGGTGAGATCCCTGAATACTTCGACCCAGGAAAAAGCCAGGGATCTGAATCCCTCGCAGGCTAAAGGAAGAACAGGTGGAATTACCGTTCATGAATTCTATACGGCAAAAGACTTCCCGACTATAATTGAACGGTCTGTTCTCGGCGACTTTAATAATACAAGGGATGTTTTCAATGTTCCGATACCGATTCCGTTTATTGGATCGATTAAGCGAAATTATTATCACGGTTCTCAGGCCTTCAAAATAGAACTCAATGATATGCATGGTAAACCGAAAGCTGTTCGAAGTTATGAATTGAACAACTATGAGCAGAATTCGAATCCAATTACGGAAGCGACCTATGAATATCAGACTGAACCGATTGTATATCAGGGGGAATCTGTTTATCGCCTGAACAATGAGGTGAAAATCATTGAAAATAACGGAACGCATAATTTAGCTTCAGCCCCAACAAGGTTAATGGGGGTAGAATCTGAGTTGTTTACTGACCAGAGGGAAAACAAAAATTTCTGGAATGAGGGAGGCCTTGATTTCAATATTGATGTTGTATTGTTCGGATTTGCTCCGTCTTTTTGGCCATCGTATAGCAATCACAAAACGATGTTCAGAACTTACGTTACGAATAAGGTCGTTCATCGATCCGGAATTTTGAAAAAGACAAAAAGCAGAGATTTACAGACTTCCAACGAAACGGAAATATTGGCGTATGATGAAAAGTCCGGGGTTCCGATTTTATCAAAAGTTAAAAATGAGTTTGGGGATGATTTCTATAGCTACAATATTCCGGCATATTACCATTTTGATCAAATGGGACATGCTTACAGAAATATTGATTTTACGGCGCAGGCAACATTTGAAATCCCGGCTTCAGCTATTGGAACTGAAAGTTATGGAACATCGGCTTATGTAAATGTTCCTGCCACAACGGATATGATTGATAACTTTGTCAGAGGAGATGAGTTATTGATCTATGGTCCTACCAACCCATATATTAAAGGGTACTTTATTGGCTGGATTTACAGTGGAACCACAACCTATGCCAAGATTCATTTGATGGAACCTGTCGCAACTTCAGGAGCGGAATTGCACAACATTCGCGTGATAAGAAGCGGACGAAGAAACCATTACAGTACGGTAGCGGCCAATTATCTGACTAAAAATGAAATAGATCTGGCAACAGGTATCAATGCGGAAACGGATGTTGCTGTTGTAGATGGTTATCAGATTACAACTAAGAATATTGAAGCGAATACAGTACTAAGTGCCACAGCTACACTGTTCAGAGATAATTGGAATAACAATAATCTTTTGGCGAAGGATATCAAAGGAGGATACAATTTGAGCCCTGATATCACCAACCCATACTTAACAGGTAATAGTGGAATCTGGAGACCTTACAAATCCTATACATACGTTGGAAGTAGAAAATCCAATGCCTCAATGAGTGAAAATACGTCGGCAAACCCACAATTATATAATGATGGTGTGTTTGAAGATTACGTTCCTATGTTTACCTGGGATATTGGAAATCTAGAGAATTATGTCTCTAATTGGGAGTGGGTTAATGAGATTACTCGTTTCTCAGGTGATTCTTACGAAATTGAGAATATCAATCGATTAGGGATCTATTCATCTGCACTATATGGTTATGATAATTCATTAACCATAGGAGTAGGAGGAAATGCTTCTTATTATGAAATGGGTGTTGTTGATTTTGAAACATTCTCTACTCTGAGTGTAGAAGAATATGGATCTTCCATGGTTCAGACCAATCTTAATTTCCATAACAAAAATGGAATATACAGCGGTAGTTTCTATCTGTCTGAAAATTTAAATATCCGTCAGGCGATTTATGATGGAACAAATTTGTCCGTCGTTACGGATGTTTTATACGCTGATTTTGATGGGACAGTATATGATCCTACTGTCGGGTTAACATTGGTTTCCAGCAAAAGCGGTACGGTTGAAGGTAATTTAGGTTTTTACCTGAACGGGCAAGCTAATTTTAGCAGTGTTTCGGGATATCTTGATCCTATTGATGGTAATGTATATGCCCGGTTTAATGTCGAACCGTATTATAATGTTTTAGGTGAACAGGTATTACTGAATACGAGTTGGTACACTGGTAAAGTTAGAACATTGGTTCCTAGGCCTCCGGTCAATTATTCGGATGTAAATGCGCGGATTCAGTTTGTTTCAGGAAAAGCACATACCGGAAAGAAAAGCATGAAGGTGCTTAATGTTCAGGCGTTTGATCAACCACAATTAAAACTGGTTAAAGACAAGAAATATGTGCTTTCTATGTGGGTTTCCAGAGATCAGAAATCAAGAACGTATGAACAAACATCTTCATTAATTGCCCTCGGAGAATATTCAAATGGTGTTTTTTATGCCAATCAGAATATTACGGTTGATCAGGTCACTTACAGTAAAGTAATTGAAGGATGGCAAAAAGTGGATATTGAGTTTTATACTTCTGCTGACTATTACAGGTTAGGAATTCAGTTTAATCCCGGAGCGAATCCTTTGTACGTTGATGATGTAAGATTCTCTCCGAAAACAGGAGGTATGACGAGTTATGTATATGATCCGGATCGTTTATGGTTAAGAGCATCTATGAATGTGGATAATTATGCAACCCTGTTTTACTATGATGAAGAGGGGAATCTTACTTTGAAAAAGCAGGAAACAGAGGATGGAATCTTTACAATT
>QKAV01000050.1 GCA_003247185.1 Crocinitomicaceae bacterium | reverse complement strand
AAGAAAATAAAATTACACGATATTAATATACTAAATATTAATGAAATATATAAATATTGAATTGTAATCTTGTGCGGTAAAAGTTTGTTTTTGAAACGTCCGATTTTTAGAGTATTAAAAGATCGATTTGGAATACTTAACACACACAAACAGGTAATATAATGCATGCTTACACACTTGACGGAAAACCACAGCACGAAGTAGAAAATAAGTCTGGCGGTGGAACTAGACCAACGACAATTCGAGACATGAAGAAGCTCGAATTACTTCCATCGGTTACTGGAGTGCTTGATATATTCGAGAATCCAGCAATCAACATTTGGAAGCAAAATCAAATTACGAAAGCCGCGTATGAATATCTAGATTTATCAGTAAATGCACATGATAAACGATTATTGGTTTCTTACGATGACTATCACTCATACGTAATCTCAGAAGCGTTTAAACCGTCACGCGATGCGCTTGATGTTGGTTCGAGCATTCACGATGCAATTGAGGCGTATTTCAATCACGGGTCATACAATGACATTGATGTCACTGTTGACGCTGGAACGTTCAAGATTTCCGAGTTTGTAGAACCAACACTTGAACTATTACGCTCGGAAGGAATCGAAGTTACTGATTCTGAAATTACGCTAGTAAATGTAAAAGAAGGATATGCAGGGAGATGCGATTGTGCGTTCAAAAGCACTGATTTCACGAAACAAGGTATAGGCGATTTTAAGACATGCGGAAATCTACCAACGAAACCGTATCAATTCCATCCTACGCAAATTGCAGCATATTACAAGGCGAAATATGGAGATTTTCCGAAGAAGAAAGATGGTGCATGTGGCTTTAATCTGTATATCGGAAAAAACAGACCGGGAGAAGTGAAAATCTTTTGGTATGATTGGGAAGAATTAAAATCAGAATGGAGATTATTTGAAAGCGCGTTGCATATTTGGAGATACCTTCGTAACTATGATCCTCGTAAAACAGCGTAAATATGGATTCTTCCGAACTCAAAAAACTATGCGTTGACAAGATTGAACAAATATGCGTTCACCTGTATCCGAACGGAAAAGAACGAAATGGCAATTGGTGGATTGGAGATATTCAAGGATCAGCAGGAAACTCATTTGGAATCTGCATAAAAGATAACCGAAACAAAGGACTTGGATATGAATTTAATGCAAGTGGGGGCAGTCGAAGTGGTCATGATATTTTTGATATGTGGATGGCAGTCAAGGGATGTTCATTCAAGGAGGCTCTTTCGCAAATCCACCAATATCTCGGAATAGTCGAAGAGATACAGCGACCGCTTCCGGTTCGTAAGCCCACACCGTTTGATCTTAGACATTTGCTAAGCTCAAAAAAGTCTCCTGTTCAAAAATATTTGGAAGATCGTGGAATCAACGCAGATACACAGCGAAAATACAAGGTTGCAGCGTGCAATCGAAGACAGTCTGAATACAATGAGCATTTTATTGCGTATCAACATGAAACACCAGATGGCGAAAAGCTATTACTAAAATATAAGGGCATCAGGCGATTACCAGATGGTAAGCAAGAAACTGGAGTTCATAAGATCGAAAACGATGATCCAATGTGGTCAACGCTTTTTGGTTGGTGGCTTGTAAATGACGATACGCGCGAAATTGTGATAACAGAGGGGCAAGAAGATGCGATGGCATGTTCTCAGATTGTCGGAGATGATAGATTGCCGGTGCTTAGTTTGCCGATGGGTGTTGCCAATATGGATTGGATTGACAGAGATTGGACAACATTGCAACATTTTGAACGGATTACATTATGGTTTGATAATGATACCGACAAAGATCAAAACCACGGTCAAATAGCAGCAAAAAAAGTAGCACAGCGGCTAGGATTGAATCGCGTTTACACGATCACGACGAAACACAAAGATGCAAACGATTTGTTGCTTAATGGTGAACCGGAGGAACTAGAATGGCATGATATTTATAAGAGTGCAACTAGGTTTGATCTTGAGGAAATAACAGAGTTTGGACGCAATCTTGAAGAGTCTATAATTCTTATTGAAGAATGGAATAAAGAAAAGCCTTCAAAATTTGTGTTTCCAAGCGCAAAGTTCGAATATAGAAATGGAGAAACAACGGCAATCGTTGGCTCGCCAGGTCATGGTAAGAGTCAATTTTTATATCAGTCACATGTTCACGAAATGAAAATGGGTGAACGCGTTTTAATCGCTTCATTAGAAATTCCGATGAAAAAAATGAGGATTGAACTTGCTAGGATTATGCTCGGTCGATACCCTAAAAACAAAGAGGAAATGTATTTATGCGCGGAGTGGGCACAAGAAAAAGTTTGGTTTTATAATAAGCCAGACAAAAAAGGGTGGAAAGAAGTTATCAAGGATTTTGAGTATGGAACAAAGCGATATGGGATAAGCAGATTTATCGTTGATTCTATGCATTTTTTGGTTAGAAAAGAGCAATATGAAGAACAAGACGAATTCAGCGATAGATTTTGCAACTTTGATAGAGATAACGACGTTCACACAGCTATCGTTGCACACTCAAGGAAATTGAGCGAAGAATTAATTCCGAACATGTCTGATTTAGAGGGAAGTGGAGGACCGGCAAAGGCATTTGATAACATTGTAACGGTTTGGCGAAATAATATAAAAAATCATCCAGATGATTACGATTCTGGAGATAGAACCGGACCGAAGATAAAACGATTACTAGAAGGCCCAGATGGTATTATGCGGATAAGCAAACAGCGCGCAACTGGTGATTTATTTGATGAAAACTTATGGTTCGATAAAATTAGCGGAACGTTTCACACGGATTTCACGCCAAGATGGACACCAGTAATTGCAATTGAAAACGATTTTTAGACTATGAAATCAAAATATAACTATGATTGGACGCTGAAAGACGCGGTGTTTACAAAAGATAAAGGAAATGTTTTTTCATGTTTTGCTTGTGGCGGTGGATCAACTATGGGATATAAGCTTGCTGGGTTTGATGTTCTTGGTTGCAACGAAATTGACCCAAGAATGGCAGAATGTTATAAGGTAAATCATAATCCAAAATACTGCTTTATTGAGCCAATTCAAGAATTTAAAAATAGAACAGATTTACCGGATGAATTATTCAATCTTGATATTCTTGATGGTTCACCGCCTTGCTCAAGTTTTTCTACCACTGGACTAAGAGAAGCAGCGTGGGGTGTTGAAAAGAAATTTAGAGAAGGACAGAAGAAGCAGGTTTTAGATACCTTATTTTTTGATTTCATTGATCTTGGCAAAAGATTGCAACCAAAAATAATTATAGCTGAAAATGTAAAAGGATTATTAATTGGCAATGCAAGGAAATATCTATATGCAATCTTAGATGCATTTTATAATGCTGGTTACTTCGTTACGTATAGTCTTTTGAATTCTAGATATATGGGTGTTCCGCAGAAACGTGAACGTGTTTTCTTTTTTGCAATTAGAAAAGACTTATATAAAAATGAGTTTATTGATATTTTTCAAAGTGAATCATTCATTGATATGCAGTTTGATTATGATGAAATATGCTTTAGTGAAATTTCAGACAATAATGATTTGTCATGCGATCTAACTGAATTAACTACATCTTATTGGGTTAACGCGAAACAATGTGAAAGTGTTGGAAAATATGATGCACGTAGAAAGCAATCAATGAACGATGTATGCTTTACAACATGTGCAAGTCATAAAAATTATCATCCAACTATATGCAGACAATTGAATAATGATGAAATAATAAAAATACAGACATTTCCGTCTGATTATAATTTTATTTCTAATTCTAAAAGTCATGTTAATTATATGTGCGGGATGAGCGTTCCACCAGTGATGATGGCGAATATAGCAGATCGTGTCTATTCAGAATGGTTGAGTAAAATATGAAAATACGCTCTTTTGATTCTCCAACGCGATTCTGGATCACGTCATCATCGGACAAAGACATTGACGAATACCTCGTTGATATAGTCGAAGATGTCTGCACTTGCAAACAGTTCCAATGCCGTTGCTGGCCTAAGCGTCGCGATGGAGCATCTAATGCGTCTACACGGTGCAAGCATTTACATTTTGCGCGTGAGTATTTCTTGGATGAAATTTTGAAGGCATTCAAAGAAAACGGTTGTGAATAATTTTTTTTAAAAAAAAAGTGATTGACTCGCATTTTCATTCATGTTCTACTGTCATCATGAAAGCACGAGATTTATTAATTAACCAAAAGTTCATTTTCTCGGGAAAAAGTGAAAACGTGTATATCGCACGTCAGAAGCGTTCTCACAAAAAGAAGCTTAACGAATTTCAGATTCGATACGATACAGTAAGCGGGCCATTACATGATGCAGAAATGAAGAGAAGGCAAACATTGAGAGATATTGGTATTCCCGAAAATCAGGTTGCTAGCAATATCGCTTGGCTATCAGGTAACAGCAATGTTGAGCTAGTTTAACATGAGAATCATTGATAGAACTTGGGTGGACTCCACCAAATGAGAGAGATTAATTATGAAAATAAAAAAATCAAAACAAGCGTGTAATTCATATGAACTTGAGCGGAGATTTATTGCATTCTTTTGGTTTGTCGGATGGGATTGCATTAGCCTTGGATTTCATATTTGCATATCTAAACCAAATATAGAAATTCATATTCCATTTGGATTTATTAGAATTGGAATGCAAAATTGTTCTGAGAAGCCAAGATTGTGCATTTCAAGTTGTGGAAATGGAAAAAATTGGGGAATCGGATGGATTGATTAATGAAGAAAACACCAGAACAGATTAAGCGTGAAATCCTGCAAGATGGTGCGTCAACACGCTCGTTTGATCCGAGTCGAATAAAGCGCAACGATGCAAAAACGCATATTCTGCAAGCGAAAACACAGCCGGTATCGAATCCGCGAAATGAGCGAGACGCTTATTACATGAAATCATGGATCGGTAAATGGTGCTCATTTGAAATGGACGTGAACGGAATAACAAATCGATACGCTGGTTGCATCACGCGGGTTGAACCGATTGCGGATGTCGGCAACGTGCCGAATTATCGCTTAAGCGTAACGGGGCGAACCGGAAAGCAAACGCAAGTAAATTTAGTCTTGCAATATGCGAGAATTTTTGACAAACAGGAACAAGCAATTGAAGATACGAAATGACAGATTACGAAAAATTTATTGAGAATAAAACTCATTTAGGCGGAATGCATGGATTTGATCCAATTTGGATGCCAGATGATAACTTTGATTTTCAAACAGAAATATCTACATGGAACATTCGAAAGGGCAGATCGGCAACATTCGCAGATTGCGGGATGGGCAAATCAAGGATGCTTTTAACGTTTGCAGAGAATGTTGTTAGACATACAAATAAACCAGTATTAGTAATAACTCCGATTGCTGTCGGATTTCAGATGATTCAGGAAGCTGAAAAAATAGGAGTTAATGCAGAACGTTGCACTGATGGTAAATTTTCATCAAAAATCGTTGTTACAAATTATGAGAGACTTCATTATTTTGATAGAAATGATTTTATAGGATGTGTATGCGATGAAAGCTCAATTTTGAAAAATTTCGATGGTGTTACAAAGCTACAGGTGACAGAATTCATGAAGAAAATGCCATATCGTTTATTATGCACTGCAACGGCAGCGCCAAATGATTATATTGAGCTTGGAACATCCAGTGAAGCGTTAGGAGAACTTGGATATATTGATATGCTTAAAATGTTTTTTAAGGCAAACAATGATTCGTATGCGCAAGGAGGTAGCGGAAATGGAGCAAGAAGATGGTCTCATGATTTTGGGGGTAAGTTTCGCTTTAGGGGTCATGCTGAACGAGATTTCTGGAGATGGGTTTGCTCATGGGCAAGGGCATTAAGAAAACCTTCAGATATGGGATTTGACGATGGAAATTTCATACTTCCTGAATTAATTACAAATCAACATATTGTAAAAGCTAGATCGTTAAAAGATGGTTATTTATTACCACTTCCGGCGAGAGGATTACAAGAACAGCGGGAAGAAAGATCAAGAACGGTTGATGAGCGATGCGAACACGCTGCAATGATCGCATGTTCAACAAAAGATCCTGTTGTTTCTTGGTGTCATTTAAACCGCGAGGGAGATTTGATTGAGAAGTTAATACCAGATGCAAAGCAAATTAGCGGAAGCGATTCAGACGAAAGAAAAGAGGAATTATTTAAGGCTTTTCAGTCAAAACAACTTAGAGTATTAGTTACAAAACCTCAAGTAGCTGGATTTGGGTTTAATTGGCAACATTGCAATCATCAAACATTTTTCCCATCTCATTCATTCGAACAATGGTATCAATGTATTAGGCGGTCTTGGCGTTTCGGTCAAAAGAATCCAGTTACAATTGATGTTATTGCAACAGAAGGAGAATCAGACGTTTTACAAAACTTAAAACGAAAAGAAATTGCAGCAATGGAAATGTTTGACAATTTAGTTTCGCTTATGAATAATGAATTGAAATTGCAAAAAAATAATAAACAAAAATCAAAAGGAAACTTACCGACATGGATGTAATTGCACAAAAAATAACAGATAGATATGCTCTTTATAATGGAGATTGCGTTGATGTCGTAAGCGCATTGCCAGATGATTCTGTTGATTTGTCTATTTATTCTCCTCCGTTTTGCGGACTATATAATTACAGTTCAGATGAACGTGATATGAGTAATTGCAAATCATATGATGAGTTTTTTAAGCACTATGAATACTTAGTTAACCAAATTGTTCGAACTACAAAATCGGGTCGTTGTAGTGCTGTTCATTGCATGGATATTCCAACTCATGGAGCAAATACTGGTGGATCATTGATTGACTTTCCTGGTGATATTATCCGAATGCATGAAAGGCTTGGTTTTAAATATATTGCGCGTTACCATATTTGGAAAGAACCTCTTGGAGTTAGAAACAGAACAATGGCAAAAGGTTTAGCTCACAAACAGATTGTTGATGATTCAATTTTATGTGACGTTGCAAGCGCGGACTATTTGCTTTTGTTTAGAAAAAAAGGAGAAAATAAAGTTCCTGTTATTCATCCAACCGGATTACATTCATATGCTGGCGAAAGACAGATTCCACATGAATTGTTACAATGGAAAGGGCATACAGGGAAGCAAACTGAAAATCGTTATTCTCATTGGATATGGCGACAATATGCGAGCGCATTCTGGGATGACATTCGAATTGATCGTGTGTTGCCATATAAGGAATGTAAAGATCCAGACGATGAACGCCATGTGCATCCTTTGCAACTGGATGTCATTGAGAGGACTATTGTATTAAGAAGCAATCCAGATGAAGTAGTATTAACTCCATTTTTGGGTGTTGGAAGTGAAGCATACGGGGCATTAATAAATGGAAGAAAAGCAATCGGAGCAGAGTTAAAATCTACATATTATAAGCAAGCTGTTCTTAACTGCGATGAAGCTGTTAATTCAGGGAAACAAGACCAACAAGAATTATTTGGTGAATTGTGAAAATCATACGTAACACAGACGAACTTCGAGAGTGGCGCATTGCAAACAAACCAGAGAGATGCCCTATTCTTGATATTCCGCTTAATGATGATTGCGCAGTTGTAGATCACGACCATTGCAGCGGTTTTGTTCGTGGAGTCGTGCATCGTGAATCGAATGTGTTGCTAGGTAAAATCGAAAACGCATGGAAAACGCGAATGAATGCGCTTGTTCAGAGATACGAACTCGATCTTGAGACAATCCTGAAACGATGCGCTATATGGTCAACGAAACAAACAGACATTATGCATCCAAAAGGATTGCCTATCATCGTGCGTCGTTTTGGTAGATTGTCATCGAAGGAACAGCGTAAAATTTTGCTTGACAATGGCGTTGAGCCTGCGAATAATGCAAAGCTGAGAATGAAGCAATATCGTAAAATGTTAATAGAAAGCTGAAATGAATATGAAACGAGAAATCAAGTTTAGAGGAAAACGAAAAGACAACGGGCAATGGATTTATGGAGGTTTTTGTAAAAGTAAAGATAATTATTTCATATGCGATGAAAGACCAGAAACTATAGTAAACTTAGAAATTGATTCAAAAACATTAGGTCAACGCGTCGGAATCAAAGACAATGACTGGATAGATATTTATGAGGGTGATATTGTCAAAGCTGATTTTGGGATGGAAAAAATGAATGGAAACGGAAAAGTGGAATGGTCTGATAATGGTGGATATTGGAAATTCATAAGCACGAAGCCACATAAACTACCTTCGCTATTGCATAGGGCATTTAATATAGAAATAATTGGAAACATTCATGATAATCCAGAATTGCTAGAACAATGAACGAACTAGACAGAAACTTTTATCGTGATCTATGCGAAAAGCTAATTATCATGATGGTAAGTCAAATGATATGCAAGCCAAATGAACTTGTATTCACAATCGAAGAGAATGCGTATATAAACAAAATTATCAGCGAGCAATTCAAAGATGAAGTATAACTTACCAACGATATTTGACTCGAAGGTTGAAGGACGAAAACGCAAGCTGTATATCAGCTCACGCATGACTGGATTGGAATTCTATAATTTTCCAGCATTTTACGCGGTAGAAACACAAATGACGTGTGAAGGATGGGACGTCGTGAATCCGGCAAGAATTGACGCTGAACATGGTATTAATCCGTTTAGACTCCCGCTTGGATGGGATTGGAATAAACAACCGCCGAATACAACATATGATGAATTGCTTGAACGCGACTTGGGCGAACTCGTTGCGTGTGATGCGATTTTATTGTTTGGAGATTGGCGCAACTCAAAAGGTGCGAATATCGAGCTTGCAAAGGCTATTGAATTAGGATTGGAGGTTTACGAATTATGAACAACAATGTAATATCAGATGAATTCATTGATTCTTTAAGAAAGCGAGTTAATGAATTCTGTGAAGAAATTAACCGTTCTTTTTGCGTAATTGGATCTTTAATGTTCAAATATCAAAAATATATAGCATTAAGAGAGCGAGAATCAGCAAAAGAAGTTATTAGAAAATTACGAGAAATGCAAAAAGATTCATTTTTCATGCAACATAAAGCAACGCTACATTTAAATGATCCTATCATTGAGGCACTATGGAAAAACAAGTAGTATATCTTTTTCTTGGATCTGGACCGGAAGTTGGAAAGTCAACTTTAGGCAAGCAATTTGCAGAATCTCACGGATTGAAACATGGAACCACGAGTGACATCATTATTGAGACATTCGCTCAAGAGCTTTATCATTTATTCGGTGGTTTTATGGGTGCTACTTCGTGGTATGCCATATACGAGAAAATCAAGTCAAATAAAGAAGCGTGGAGACCGTGGCTTGTATGGTATGGAAACAGGATGTGCGATGATGATCCGGCGTGTTTAGCTGGTGAGCTTATCAATCGCGGTTGTAGCGTTGTTGATGGAATTCGCCGTCAATGTGAGCTTGATTTAATCCGCGAGCGATATGATTGCCATGTATTTTGGATCGAACGTCCAGGTTATCCGAAAAAGCTTGATAACACTGACATAACGAAGCCAAATGATGCGGTTACAATACTTAATGATTTTGAAACAAAGGATATAAAATGAGTGAATATCAAAAATATCAGCACGTTGAACGATTGGGAACTGATGAAACAGACGGAATTCTTATCGGTCGCGTTTATGTGTTTCCGAAAATAGACGGAACAAATGCTCAGCTCTGGCTCGATTCAGATGGTGAACTTTGCGCTGGATCACGCAATCGCCAATTAAGTATTGAAAATGATAATGCTGGGTTTATGAATTGGGCGGTAACTCAGAAACAATTTGAAGAGTTTTTCAAAGAATTTCCAAAACTTCGTTTAGCTGGAGAATGGCTCGTTCCGCATTCATTAAAAACATATAGAGAATCGGCATGGCGCAATTTCTACGTATTTGATGTTATTGATTCATGCGGAGATTATTTAACCTATGAACAATACAGCGAAATCTTGGAAGAATATGGTATCCAATATATTCCACCATTGCGCATTATTAATAATCCTACATATGAGAATTTGCTAAAATGTTTAGACGAAAATAACTATCTAATAAAGGATGGTGAAGGAACTGGAGAAGGTGTAGTTTGCAAAAACTATAATTACGAAAATAAATATGGTCGCAAAACATGGGCAAAAATAGTAACGAGCGAATTCAAAGAAAAGCATCGAAAAGAAATGGGTGCTCCAGAATCGAAAGGATCTAAGATGATTGAAGAAGAGATCATTAATGATTTGGCGACAACTGCATTTATCGAAAAAGAATTCGAAAAAGTGAAAGAATTACACGATGGTTGGAGTTCGAAATATATACCAGAATTACTGTCACGCTGTTTTAATGAATTCATTATTGAAGAATCTTGGAATATAGTTAAAAAATATAAGATGCCAAAAGTAGATTTTAAGACTCTAAATACACTTTTAATCCGAAAAATCAAAGAAACACTAACAGAAGTATTTTAATTATGAGCGAATATACATACACAGAATTGCATGATCTCGTTGTTGAATGGGGACGTGAAAAAGGAATTGTCGTAAAAGGCAATCAAATTAAGCAATTGCTTAAGTGCGCTTCGGAATGCGGTGAACTCGCTGATGGGATTTGCAAAAATAATCACGAGGAAATCAAAGATGCAATCGGGGATGTTTTGGTTACATTAATTTTATTCGGAAAAATCTTTGGTATTCCGGTTGATGTTGATGTGATGGCACTCGGGAAAGAACGATCGTTTCAGTTCATGGATCAATCCGAAGCTGATGCGATGTTTAATCTATTACTAGCAATTTACGCAATTTATGAAAATACATCAAAAATGTTATTGACAAAGGCAATTTGCTGGTTGAATGTTATCGCATCGAAGAATGATCTTGATGTCGTTGATTGCCTTGAGTCGGCATATAACGTAATTAAGAATCGAACAGGAACAACCGAAAATGGAGTATTTAAAAAGCATGAATAATACATTTCAGACTATAATTATATTAACACCAATAATCGCTATTACTATTGTTATGTTTATGGCGGTGCTAAATTCAAAAAATGTTGATATTAGCGACGAATAAAAACATTTTTTTAAAAAAATATAAAAATGATCACTTTTTTATTGAAATTGTGATCATTTTTTTTGATACTTTAATCATGGAAAGTAAAAAGATATTAATCGGAGGACAAGCATTGAGATCGCTTGGTTCAAGTCGTCATACAGACGACGTAGATTATCTTGTTTCATATGATAAACGAAGGGCTTATAGAAGATGCAACAATCTTGATTTCAAACCTTCGAAATAAAGCATGTTCTAAAAAAGAAGCGTTGACTAGGGATTTATTTATGAATAACAATAGAGTTGAGTTGATTTTTGCATCATCCCATGCTAAAATAATTTCAATCGAAACATATGATGGGAATTATTATACAATAGAAGGTTCTGGAAATCTTTCTTTTAATTCGAGAATCGAGCAATATATTATAGACAACGATAAAGAATTATATGATTTTCACAATCAATGGATAAAAGAAATACTTGAGTTTTTTAAAGGAAAAAAACATCTACAATCATATGGGTATGATAGTAATAAAAATATAAATACTTAATTTTTAAAATGCCAACAACTCCAATACATAAACAAAAAAACTGGATGAAGAATAATTTCAAAGATCGTCCTGAAAATATAAATAGATCTGGAGGAAAACCTAAGATATATACACAGATTAAAGAACTTGGGTATTCTGCAATAGATTTGAGAAATGCATTTAAGGAGCTTGTTTTTGAGAAAATCGAAACAATAGAGGAATATGCATCTGATCGATCAAAACCAATAATTGTCACGATTGTTGCAAGGGCATGTTTAAATGCTGCAAATTCAGGAGACTTTAATAGAGTAAAAGAAATTGTTGAGTATGTGATCGGAAAGCCAACACAGCAAATCGAGATTGATGCAAATGTAACAAATGGACCGTCGTTAATGAATCTATCAGAGTTTTGCGATAAAGAGCTAATGGAGCGTATACATGAAGCTTATGCAGCATATAAAGCGAAACGATTAAATTAACTATGTATTCTCTAACGCAGATGTGAGGGACTCGAACCCATGAGCAACGAAAACAAAACTAGTGCAATAGAGCGTTCCTCTTACGCGGATTGTTCTGATGGATTCTCGGAAACCGACACCGAGGGCAACATATACTACAAGGCACTGGATGAAATGATGATCGTAGCTTGTATTGGAACGGCAGATGGGTGCAAGACTGTAGCAGATGTTAGGCGAAAGATCGATGAGTTGATTCAATGGAATATAGACGTTGATCGATATTTTGGAAACCCAAAGGCGAAGCATGAGCGATAAAACACAAACTAATGAAAATCAGAAGATGAACGGTAGCGAATTGCTTCCACCGTTTTGTTCGCAATTAATTCTATTAGATTACGAAGTCGAAGATAGTTGGATACGAAAAACAAATCATCCGCTTGTTACATTCGACACAAGCGTGGAAACGTGGAACGTAGATTGTGGAGATGGAACTTGGGCAGAGTTTTGGGGAGTATTCAGAAGCTCAAGGGCGTTGGAGTATGCAAATTTTATTTTAGCGAACCAAAAGTTTAAGAATGGAGCGCATGATGAATGATCGAACTAAAAGAGATGGAGAATTGCGGAATTTTTTAAAACGCCTTGTTATGCCATGAATGCAGAAATTGAAGAACAAATACGCCAAATTAAAATGGCAAAAGCGAGACTAAGATCACAAATCGAAGTCGCAAAGGCAATGATGCCAAAAAGGGTTGTGGATGATCTGTATTGGGATGGTGCAGAACGCGCAATAAAACAGAATCCACAATATAAGGAACTGATTGAAGCAATATCATATGCATAACCATAAGTTGAGGGATTGCGAGTAACTAAAACTTTAAAACCGAAAAGATATGACAACAAATAATGATACTTCGGAATTGCGGCGTGTTCGCAATTCCGACCTCGAACGACTTGTTAGCTATATCAATGGCAGAATTGATACGCTAGAAAAGGAGTATGAACGATCACCAGAAAACTCAAAGACATTTAAAGCTGTCATTGGCGGGCAAATGCTCGAAGCTTCTGGTATGCTTATAGCAATAGAGCAATTACTTTGCTAACCCAAAAGTCGATTGCGAGCGGTAGCGAGTTAATCGAACTGCTTTGTTATCATTAAATAAACTTACGAAAATGGAAAAACGAACTAAAACAGTATATATATACAACGATCAAGATTGGTCTGATTTGGATATTTCCGATTGGAATAATAACATTTTAGACTTTCAAAAGTGGATTAATGACTTGGTTGAATACATTCCGGAGGAACATATAGAGCATACTATCTTCAGAACTGATGCATACGAGTTCTATGATAGCGCGACTGCAACCATTGAGGTAAAATATGATAGACTTGAAACAGATGAAGAATATCAGTTTAGATTAGAGTCTGAACATAAAAAACGGGAGCAAATTGAAGCGAATGAACGCGAGCAACTTCGCAGACTTAAAGAAAAATACTCTTGCCAACAAGAATGTTGATTGCCGGGGTAACGAGGTGCAATCCAACTCAGTGTTAGATTAGCCGTCTTTCGACGGCTTTTTTATTGATTAAAATATGTAAACGTTTGTTCATATTTGCTTTTAATTCGTTTTTGACTATGCTATTTTTTGAACAAATAGCTATTATGTCATTAACACTCATTTATCAAATCGCCGTCAAAGCACTTGCGATTTTAAAATACGTTCCCGATTTATTCTCAATTGGGAAAGCCATTTACAACGTTATCAAAAACGATGACGACATGGAAACTCCAACAACCGCAGAATTGCTGAATAAACTAAAAGAAGGCGAATCGTCTGCGAAGGAAACATTCGAAGAAATTCAGAAAGCGTTTTCAAAAGTCAAGGAGTAATGCGACAAGCTTTTTTCATAGTCTGTCTATTGTTATTATCATCCTGTTCTTACAAGAGTGCACCTGTCTATTCAGGTGTGCTCTATTTGGATAGCGATACTCAAATTGGAACGTATCGACTTGTTGTTGATAAGGACAGACTCGAAGATATTCAAAAAAGCTTTTCTGAATATGCAATGTTCGCATATTTAAACGGAATCGAAGACCTATCAAAAAACATTTTAATCGATGAAAATGTTATAACGCTAGATGAAATTGCGACTTCGGTTTATGGTAAAATTAATGACATTGAGCGCGAACGAATTAAACAGGAATCTTTAAAATAACATGTCGGGAGATAATAAAGCAGAAGAAAAAACGGTTTTAGCGCATGTATCGAATGCTATTTCGAATGTTGAAATGTTTGCGATGAATCATTATCATTCTGTATCTAATGCGATTCGAACATTGTTTGATCGTTTTACGGGTTCAGTTGATGGAAAAAAGGATATTAATAACGAGTGTAATTATCCATCTCAAATAACACTATCACAATATAAAGAAATTTTTGATCGTGAGGCTATTGGAGCGCGAATTGTATCGCTATTACCGGAGGAAAGCTGGGCTGATGATCCATGGATTTACGAAACAGAAGACGTAAGCCAGCAAACAGAATTTGAAAGAGGCATAGAAATACTCAATGATGAGCATTCGCTTTATGAAATGATGCTTCGTGCTGATATTCTGTCGAAGATTGGACATTATGGAATAATCGTTTTCGGATTGAATGATGCAAACAATATAGATACTTCTTTACCGGTTGAAGGATATGATGAAGCATCTGAGAAGTGGAACGAGAATCTATCGCATTCATTGCTATATATCCGTGCATATTCTGAACCGTCAATCACGATTGACCGATGGGAGACAAGAACGAATAGCCCACGATTTGGAAAGCCTGTCATTTATTCTGTTACATATAAAGATTACTTATCTGAAGCTACAACAACGAATCCACTCGAAACAAAGACGATGAAGTTTCACTGGACGCGTTGCCATCATTTAGCGGATAATTGCTTGGATAGCGACACAAAAGGAACTCCAGAGTTAAAGCCTGTTTATAACAATGTGTATAATCTGAGAAAAATCTATGGTGCATCGGCTGAAGGATATTGGAAGAATGCATTTCCATCGCTGATTTTCGAAATGTCTCCGGAAGCGGCAGCAAAGATTAACGCAAGTGAAACGCTGAAGGGAGCAATCAAGGAACAACTCGAACGTTTGTCGGAATCATTGCAAAAATACATGGTCGGAACCGGAAGCGTTAAAACGGTAGCAGGAACAATCAACGATCCAACTCCACACATTGCAATACAATTACAGGCAATATGTATAGCGTTAGAAGTTCCGTGGAGAATTTTCTTGGGTAGCGAAGAAGCGAAATATGCGAGTGCGGAAGATAAAAAAGCATGGAACAAGCGATTGATGCGCCGTCAAACGAAATACATTATTCCAAAAATTATTCGTCCGGTAATCAATAGATTGATGGATTATGGTGTATTGCCGCGCGTTGAGAAGTTCTCTGTTGAGTTTCCAGATCTTAATAAACTCACACCCGAAGAACTGGCGGAAAGTGCTGAAAAGAAAACAAAAGCACTTGCACTGTATACACAGAGCAACCTTGAATCAATAATGACGCGTGAGGATTATTATTCTATAATTTGGGGATTCGACGACGAATTAATACAGCAAATTATTGAAAATGCTGATAAAAACCAAAAAGCTTATTCTGGAGACGAACAAGCTTTAACACAAGACGGAAATGATACTGGTTCAGTTGATCAATCAGCGCAATGAGGATTTGCGCGTTCGGATAGGTGCTGACATTGGATCAGCTATGGATGATATATCCGATAACAATAATGACTTGCGAACGATGATTGATTGTGCAATGCCGGAACGCGAGAAAGAAGCGAGGGACGCAGCTCAACGCATTGTTAATCGTCAACTATCTTGGATAACCGTGAAATCTTAAAGCTATGAAAAATTCCTGTATATTGATCATATTTTTCTCTATGAATTTATTTGCAGATCCTAACTATATCAAAAATGGATATGATATAAATTCAGATTTAGGTATCGCTATTTCTGGAGGAGCCTTTGGAGATGATGTAAAATACGTTTCGAAATTTGGTGCAAATTTCGATATTGATAATTCTGGAAATGAGGATGTTTGGTCAAATGGCGGAAATTATACTGGATTTTTCGATACTGCTCAATCTTTGGAAGTAGTATCCAGCTCGGCATTAGATGATTTGGTTGGAACTGGAGCACAAAAAATCAGGGTCTTTGGATTGGATTCAAATTGGGATTTGTCGCAAGAAGATATTGAGATGGACGGGACGAATGCTGTTGCATTGTCTAAAACATATATCCGAATATATAGGGCATACAATACGCAATGTGGATCTACCGATATAAATCAGGGCAATATAAACATAAGAGTCGCTGGCGGTGGTGCGGTTTGTGCTCAGATTTTAGCCGGATATGGACAAACACTACAGGCAATATACACAATACCTAATGGCTATACCGGATTTGTGACTAGAGCTTATTGTGATTCGGGTCGGGTTTTAAATATAGCAATCGTATCCGAGCTGAAAATCCATTCACCAAATGAAGGCGTTAGAACCTTAACGGTAAGAGGCATTTCAAATGATAAGATTGCGGAATTCATTTCCGTTCCATCTGGCGGAATGATACCGATTAGGATTCCTGAAAAAACAGACATATGGATTCATGTTTCTACAGCATCTACAAATGATATTGATGTTTTTGCTGGATTTGATATAATTCTTGTGAAAAATACAAGGGAATATCGCTGATTTAAAATAAAAAGCTTGCATTGAGATTCATTTTAGTTTCATATTATTGACAAAAGAATATCATTTGTTAAACTTTGAAATTAAATGATTACTAGAATTAGAAACGATCACGATTGCGCTATTGCATTGGAGATCATTTACGACTTAGATGAGTTCGAATCTACAAGTGAAGATGCGCAATATCGGGAATACCTGATGAATTTGGTAGAAGAATATGAAAATCGCGAGTATGGTTTTCAACGTCAACACAAACAGCAAAAACGATGCAAGTAACCGTAGAAATACCTGATGAGATTTACGCCGCAATGGAAAGCGGATTAGGTAGAAGGCAAATTTCAGAAAGATTCAATATAAGCGAAATGACCTGTAGAATGTGGGTGAAAGCATTTATAGAGGGAAAGCGAATTGAAAATAGCAATCAGGTTCTTGAAGGAGTTAATCATGAGGTGTTAAGGGCGTTTTGTAAAGAAAAAGGAATCAACATTTCAGAGGTATCAAGCTATTGGACGAAATCAAAAGAGATGTCCGTCTATACGAAGCTTGATAAAACAAACGCTATTGATTACCTTGATGCATTTGAAAAGATCATTCGAAAATATCCAGTAGATGATCCTATCTTATTTGAGCCGATAAAGATTAGTGATCCAATGGCTTGCGTTGCGGTAACAAGCGATGAGCACGTTGGGCTTGATCCGTTGCCAATAGATTCAATTTTCGCGTATGAATATAATGCACAAGTCTACGGAGAATCCATGCAAAAGGTATTCGGATCAATCGAAAAAGAGCATCGACAATATGGAACATTTGATTTGCTTTTGCTGGATGATTTGGGCGATACACAAGACGGATGGAATGGACTTACAACTCGCGGAAATCATTCGCTTGAACAAAATATGACAGAGCTTGAAATGTTTGAGTGTTGTGTAGATAATAAGGTAAAGCTTGTGCGCTCGTGCGTTGACGCGAGAATTGCAAATAAGATTATGCTTCGGACGGTTACTAATGCAAATCATTCTCATCAATTTGCATTGATTGTGAATAGTGCCGTTCAGAAGATTATAAACATGCTTTATGATTCATCTATTGTTGAGATAGATACAATTAAACGTTTTGTAGAGCATCGCGTTTACGGAAATCATTGCTTTGTATTGACACATGGAAAGGATGCCAAGTTTCAGAATCGTGGATTACCGTTTAAGCTTACTGATGCGGCAAAGAATTTCATATGGGATTATATTGAACATTATGGAATTGATTCAAAATTCGTGCATGTTCATAAAGGTGATTTGCATCAAGTTGGATACGAGCGGACGAAGCGGTTTGATTATAGAAACTTTATGAGTTTCGCACCGCCTAGCGCGTGGGTTCAGCATAACTTTGGAGATAGCTATAGCGGATATTCAATTCAGATTGTTCCGAAGTGGACAAACGAGATTGCGCATACAGATTATTTTTTAGATTACAAGAAAAAGGAATAAGCTATGAATAAAGTAACATACGATACAAAAACAGTTCAAGTAAAACTAAGTGATGATGGTAATCAAATCATTATCATTGAAAATGCATATGATGGAGACGCAAGCGAAGATTCGCTGATTTATTCAAAAAGCGTTTCTATTTCAAGAGGTAGAGGTTCGGTTGATTTTCTAATTTCGCAGTTAAATGAACTAAAAGATTAATTTTTCAATATATATTATGTAGATTACATGGCGCATTTGTGAATGGATGATTAGCAAGTGCGCTATGTTTTATTTCAATCATGGCAACCACATACCAAGTAGATCCATCAAAAACGCTCACGCTTAGACGGCGTTATCTTAATGACATGAAGCAACGCTTTTCATGGATGAAACGCCAGATAAATCAACTCGTAGGCAAAGATGATGCATTCGGGCTAAAAGAAGAAGTGCGTCCAAATATATTTAACCGTTATCGTGAATTCGCATTTTTATCATCAACCGAAAAAATTGCGAAGTTCAAAGAATGGCTTCAGGAACAAATTGACGCAGGTATTTTAACGACCGACAGCACCGGAAATCCGTGGCAGAATACGTATATAGAAAGCGCATATCGTAAAGGATACGAACGCAGTTATTACGATGTAAATAAAGCGGGATTGCTCGATGATGATAATTTCTTTGCCGGAAAAAAAGCGCAATGGATGTCTGAAGCATTTTCATCAAAAGAGACGGTAGATAAGCTAGGGCTACTCTATACGCGAGCGTATGATGCACTGGAAGGCGTTACAGATGCAATGTCTAACGAGATGGGGCGAATACTCGCAATCGCAATTGCGAATGGACAAGGGCCAGCAGAAGCGGCTAAACAAATGCTGGAGCGCATTGACGTATTGACGAATAAGCGAGCATTTGCGATAGCACGAACAGAGACGATACGTTCGCACGCATATGGGCAGTTGTCATCATTAGAACGATTAGGCATAGATGAAGTAGAGGCTATGGTTGAATTTTCTACAGCAGGAGACGATCGTGTATGTTCGCAATGTGCTGCATTAGAGGGTGTGATTTTCGAAGTGAAATATGCATACGAAGAAATACCTAAGCACGTCAGTTGCCGTTGCGCGTGGAAACCTGTGATTGAAGGAAAACGATTTAGAACATGAGTTTACTAAAGGCAATCATAAGCGGAAAAGAACATCGTCATCATTATAGAGGATCGAAATCATTTGATCGGACATGCCGCAATCATAGATCGTGTGATTTGTGTCGTAACAACCGATTGCATAAGCACAAAAAGCGAGAAATTGCATTATCTGAATTTTAGCATATATATTTAGAATATATGAATACAGACATATATATTCCACTTTATGAACCATGCTTATATCCGCATTATGCAAAAATTCGCGAATGTGTAAAACTCAAGCGCGATTTGTTGGTTGATACTCGATTCGGTGAAGTATTCATTCCGGATGGATTCGAATCTGATGGTGCTAGCATCCCTTCATTCGCTTGGGCATTGGTTGGTTCTCCATTTGATCCGCGTATCATTCGGGCTGCATTCGCTCACGATTGGGGATACCACACGCATCAATATACACAAGCGCAATGTGATCAGTATTTTCTGGATATATTGCGTGAGGACGGACATAACATGACACAATCTGAAATTATGTATTGGACGTTGCGTTGCTTCGGTTTTATGCATTGGGAAAACGATAAAGACGATCAAGATTTCATGGCGTATAATATATATATGATTAAGCAACGCGGTTGTGATCCGAAAGACTACGGAATTAATGCAGATTAACGAAGACATATTTCTTGCTGAAGCGTGTAGGAGTTCTTTTCTGATTTTCTTCAAAGAATTTTGGGAAGTAAATAACCATGAAAAGCTTGTTATTAATTTCCATCATGAGGTATTATGTAATGAGCTTCAAAAGGTTGCAGAGCGCGTATTTGATGGGAAGGAGAAGCTATATGATTTAATTATTAATGTTCCACCATCTACATCAAAGAGCAGTATTTGCTCGATTGCCTTTCCTGCATGGATATGGACAAGAATGCCGCATGCGGTTATTATTTGCACAAGTTGCGAATCGAGATTGGCTGAACGTCTTTCAAGGAAATGTCGAGATATTATCAAGAGTGATAAATATAAAAAGCTTTTTTCAGAAATTGAAATAAGGCGTGACAATGATGGAGTTCAAACATTTGGAAACACGCTTGGGGGCGAAAGATTAACATTTTCTACAGGTGGAAATCCAACCGGAAGTCATGCGCATTTTATTATTCCAGATGATCCGCTAAAAGTATTAGACGGTGATTCTGATGCCGAAAAATACAAAGCTAATCTTTTCCAAAATGAAGTTTTGCCATCAAGAAAAGTAGATTCTGCAGTTTCTGTTGAGGCATTAATTATGCAGCGAATTGCGCAAGACGATCCAACCGGATCAAAATTAGAACTAGGCGGAAAAATAAAACATTTGTGCTTTCCGGCCGAATTAAGCGATAATGTAAAGCCTGCAAAATACAAAAGATTTTATAAAGATGGATTGCTCGATCCTGTTCGGTTGTCGCGTTCGGTTTTAGATGAAAAAAAAGCTATTCTTGGTTCGTTCGGATATGCATGCCAATACATGCAAACACCGATTCCGCGAGAAGGTGGCATGTTTAAAACAGCTCGGATACAGATAGAAGATGAACGTCCATATAATCTAGTTAGATCCATTCGATCTTGGGATACGGCCGGTTTAAAGGATAGGGGATGTTATACTGCTGGATGTGAGATTGGCATTGATACTCGCGGCGTTATTTGGTTTTTAGACATGGTTAGGGGCCAATGGGATTTTTCGGAACGTGAACCAATCATAAAACAGACAGCAACTGCAGATGGTAAAAATATTCCGATTATAATAGAAAGGCAAGGCGGATCGAGCGGACTCGAGGTTGCGGAAGCTACGGCCAGAATGCTAATGGGTTGGGAAGTTATCATAGATTTGCCTACAGGTAATAAAGCGGATCGGGCTGGACCGTTAGCATCTCAAGTCAATAACGGAAATGTAAAAATGGTTAGGGGTGCGTGGAATCGTGCTTTGATTGATGAATTGCAATACTTTCCGGCAAGCAAATACAAAGACCAAGTAGATGCACTCTCTCAAGGGTTCGCGCATTTAGTCGATGACGGTAAATTTTACGGCGTGCTGTAATTTTTTTAAAAAAAGTATTGACGTGCGTAATACGTTTGCGCTACTATACAACCATGAAAACAAAACAAGTAATGCACAAGAAACTAAAACTAGTTGCAACATTCGTTGAAAAATACGAACTAAACGGTGGGAAATACGTTGAGATTATCGTCAATAAAAAACGTGAATCATGGCGTGAATGTGATTGTTTATTTATATAACCGTGAGCTGAGTGGATGACGAGCTTTCTCGGCATTCACTCCAGCAGTTTGTTCTCATTCCATTTTGTTTGGTTAAAAAAAATCGCACAAAATGCGAAAATAATGCTTGCAATAAATCGCAGATTGTGCGATATTAAAAACATCGAAGGGAATGAGCCCAACGGAAAACCATAAAAATATGAAAACACTTCAAAACAAAATCAACAAAGCACTAAAAAACACCCCAGTTCGCCCAATGATGGAAAACGGATTTCGCGCTCGTCGCGTCGATGCGGTAGCAGGAAAATTTGAAGTCACAACCGACAATGGCCATGTGACTTTTGCAACCAAAGAACAGGTAAAATCTTGGATTGCATGACCCCACCCGACTACAAGCGCGAACGGAAGAAACGCGGTAGCAAAGCAAAGGTTGCTGCGCTTTTGCGCTTGCCTGTTTTATCTGAGAACCATAAGATTAGCCATGAAGACTAAATCAGAAAACATACGAACAACCACAAAGCGAGCGGGGTCTGAATTGGCTAGATCGCTTTGTTAGCCTCTCTTTTTTACTATGACTTACGGAGACATCAAAAAATATACCGCATCCCTCGCGGATTCCGAACTAATGCAACGTGCAGAGCAGGCCCACGCCGATCTGCTGGAAGCCGAGGCTGGTTCGGACTGGCAGGCATCGTGCTTTGCTGGTTTAGTCGTGTATTGCGACGAAATGGGCAGGCGGGGGCTAAAACGGGATTCTTCATTGGCTAACCTCGATATGAACTATTATATACAACTCGTAAACAAAGAAACCAGAAAAGTTGACCGTCAGATTGGACCGTTAACAAAGAGAAGTTGCGAAATGGTCTTTTGCCATTGTGTAAACAGAAGTGATTCGCATAAATTTGAAACTTACGATTTCGATGAAGATTTCGGAATAAAGCAAGGTTGGATTGATGCAAAAACGAAACAACCATTAAATGCATAACGCCGATGTGAGGGACACGAAAAATGAAAGCTAAAATGAAAACAGATACTACGAAAACCGAGGAGCAGGTAGAGTGTTCCTCTCCACAGATTTGTTGGACAAAAATATATGCCGGAATTATTACCATCGTATCAACAATTCCATACTGGCTTGAAACAACCATGTATGTTGGCTGGAACTATCACTTTGAAACCGACATTGAAGTAATAGCAACTGGGATAATCCTTTTAATGTGGGCTATTGCAGTCAACGCAATGGCGTCAGGGTTTCCACAATCTAAGTAAATGTGTCCAACGCAAAGCTTATCCATGAGGACAAAAATTATGAGTAACGACAACCAAAACGCGGACGTGTCCGAATTGGATACAGCGCCTTGTTCGGTGACCTTTGGAGATTTGATCGAAGGCGACCGATTCCAAAATGAATTTGGAGTGCTTTGGACAAAAATAAGCGCAACGACGGCACGCAAGCATAGCAACGAAAGTCGAAATCTTGGATGCCATGGATACGGTTATCGAGATTCTATTTGCACGTTTGGGCATTGGGAGTGGGTGAAATTTATTTCTCCGAACGCTTAATTTATGTATCCTGAGATCGGAGCGGTTCAGGATTACATAGAATGTATTGTTAGCTCCAAATTAGAAAGGAAACGCTATGAAAGCTGGAGAATTATTTGAAGAATGTATTGAAATGACTGGAGAATGGGCTATGCCGGAATACACCAAGATTCTAAACGCTGGTATGACCGATATGGCAAAACACGAGTTTACATTATTGTGGTATAAACACGGAATTGGTGAAACGAAAATCAAAATGACATTAGAAGAAATCAATGAAGAATCTAGCTAACGCTAAGTTTAAGAACGAGCTATGACAAAAGATATACATAATCAAAACGAAACGAGCGGTAGCGAGTTTCTTAAAACGCCTTGTTCGGCTTGGATGTCTATTGAGACGGCACCAAAAGATGGAACTGAAATTATAGTTGGATACGATTTCGCATCTGTTTGGATTGTTCATAATGCCTTTTATGATACTGGGGTTATAATCGCTACAGATGGAACTGAGGTTGAGCTATGGAAGGATCAAGGTTATGATTCACAACAAGAGGCAGAAGGATGGTGGAGTTACGTTAAAAATTCTGTGTCACAGCACAAGCTTGATGGTGCGAATGAACCAACTCACTGGATACCGCTTCCTTATTTGCCGAACCGCGAAGTCGTGGATTGCGAGCAGGAACGGTAAGCAATTCCGACGAACTGATTTGTTCTACTAAAATTTTATTATGAATATGTTAAAAGCAAATAGATGGAAGCTCCCAAAAGTAAGCTTTCGAAAACACAAAAAGAATAAGAACTGCTGGAAAAAGTGGTTTGTATTTGACCGGTATTGGGGTGGTCGGCTCTGGTATTTCACCATTCGGAGATTTCAAATGGTGCTAGATTTTCGGATGTGTCCACTTGCTGACATGGTTTATCCGTCTGCAACCAAGCAGGATAGATCTGCCGTGAAAGACGCAAACAAATATCTGTAGAACCACAAGTTGAATGATTGCGAGAACACGAACTAATAAAGATATGAACAACGAAACAGACAAACAAAACGCGAGAGATTCTCGCAATTCAATTCAAACGCCTTGTTCTGGCAAATTCATTGTCAGCACATACGGATTTACATCTTGGGGTGCTGGTCACGACACTGAAACAAAGGGAAAAATCAAAGACACTGAAATGGTTTCAATTGTTGGAGGACTGTCAGGATTTATAAAGCTACTGGAAACATTTGTTGAAAAAAATCAAATAGAGAGGGGCGAAAGTATAACCATAACTATTTCTCAGAACAAGAATGTTGATTGCCCGAGGTAACGAGGTGCAATCCAACTCAGTGTTAGATTAGCCGTCTTTCGACGGCTTTTTTATTGCTTGCTTCATTTTATGCTTGCAAATCAATCAAAAATATGCTTTCGTTTTGAAAAATGAAAGAACTTTGGATTATTCGAGGATGGAGCGGAAGCGGTAAAACCACATTTGCAAATAAGCTTTGGCAAGAATCTGTATTAAGCGGATTGCTTGCTTTGCATGTTGAATCTGATATGTTCATGATCGATGAAAATAAACAATATAAGTTCGAACCAGCAAAACTTAAGCATTGCCATGAACTCTGCCAACACACAGCAGAAGCTGCGATGTTAAACGATTGAGATAGTGTCATCGTTTCAAATACATTTACGCGAAAATGGGAATATGAACCATATATTAAGCTTGCTAATAAATATGGATATACGGTTTACGTAAAAGAAATGGACGGAAATTTTCAGAATACGCATAACGTTCCTGATAATATCGTTGCACAACAAAAGCAACGCTTTGAGTATATTTAATCATTATATATAATATGAATATCGATAAAAATAGGGTCTATACAATTGAACATGAAGAATTCAAAACGCGCGAATGGGAACGCATTACAAAGTCATATAATTCAGACTTATTTCCAGAAGATGCAACATACTTAAAAAACGCAATGCGTCAGCTTGACCGTGATCCATCAATTGAATATATACAGATTCAAGGTGTGGACGAAGACGGGGTAATGGGGATTATGCTATATCGATCAAAGCCACAGCAACGCTTTATGTTGTCATAATGAAACGTAGATTTGTCATAAGTGATTTTCACTTCGGACACGAATCCGTATATAGTAAGTTTAAGGATGAAAACGGAATTTCGATTCGTCCATGGGCTTTGAATTCTGATGAAGGTGACGAAATCATGATAGAAGCCTATAATTCCATTGTCAAAAATGCAGATACATGTTATATATTGGGAGATATTGCAATTCCACGAAAAGCACTTGAGAAATGTTCTAAACTCAATGGACGCAAGATTCTAATTGGTGGAAACCATGATCATTACGGGGCTAAAGAATATCTAAAATATTTCGAAGATATTCGAGCGGGTTGGAAGATTGGAAATTTATTGCTCTCACATTATCCGATTCATAGCGCGTCAATTCCGCATTGGTGTATCGCTAATGTTCATGGACACACGCATCAACGTAAAATCAGGATTCCAATACTGGAAAAGAATGCAGATCCCGGTTCTACCGATTCATGCATTTACGATCCTAGATACATAAATGTATGCGTAGAGCAATCAATTTATCCAACAAACATCGAATCAATAACAGGATTTAAATACTAATAATTATGTTTACAGTAGAAACACGTATTAACGGAATGTTGATTAACCACATATATGGACATAACGAAGGAAACATAGGAATGGGATTGTGCAAATATACATATGAATTTTATGATGTGGAAAATCATAATCTCAAAAAAGGAAGCGTTGAACACAATAGACAAAACGGAATCAATGCGCTAATAGCGACGATTATTGAAGATATGAACAAGAAAGAAAAGGAATCAGAATAACACATGGCACAACCAACACCATCAGAATTCGCATTAATGCAACAACGCATCCAAAACACCGGAAAACCGGATTATTCATATGGACATATCCGCTGTTATGACGGGCCGATTCAATTGATCTTACCAACGCAAGACGTTGCGATTAAGCCGCCTATTTCCATTCTTGATATTGGTAGCGGTTGCGGGTTCGGATATCAATCCATGATTCAGCATTTGCGAATTGAGAATTATCTTGGGATTGAACTCGATGCGGATTCGGCTTATCATCATCGTAGCATTTTGAAGGATGAGAATCATAAAGTAATGAATGATGATTTTATCGAAGTAATGACCGGAAAAGACAAATATGATTTTGTATTTTGTATTGAGGTAATCGAACATGTTGATCGTCACGTTCTTGATAAATTCTTTGAGCACATCAGAACGACGCTAAAACAAGGCGGTAAGCTCTTCCTGAGCACACCAGAAGGTAATCCTAAGGATGAAGACTACAATCCGCATGGTGAGTATTCAGAGACGTTTTTACGCGAAATCCTGCACGAAAAAAAATTCAATGATGTTGTTGTCTTCAGGCATAATTGGACAAAATTATATATCTGCGAATAATGTTTACTTTTGCAAATAACAAACAATCTTATTAATACGAATGAACGAAAACAATAATAACGAACATGACGAATATAGTCACGCTCAAAGCTATATCGATTTAATGGATCGTCTTGAGCAATTTGAGAACCCTTCACGTCAGCAAAATAATAAGATGCTCATCGATGCATACGGAATCGTCTATGGACTTGCAAAGTCGCTTGCAGTGATGCTGCTACTTAATGCGTTAGATCCGCTTTCAACGTGGATTCCGCATGTTACCTTTTTGCAGGCTTGTGCGATTTATTTTCTGCCGAAGCTGATCGTAAAGGGGGAATTCTGACATGGATTTTACCGAAAAAGTTGTAATCGAACTAGACGAATATCTTGCATTGTTGGACGATCAGAAAATTATCGATTACCTAGCTGATCCGAATCAGAATTACGCGCAAGTTTCGCTACCAAAGGAATGCGTTTTGAATCACTTAGATTCCTTTCGCAGCGCGGTTCTCGAATGCATGGAAAAATATCCGCTGTAATTTTTTTTATTTTTTTTAAAAAAAGTGCTTGAAATCGTTTTTGATTCATGTTCTATTATAAACATGAAAAATAAAACAGACGCAATCAGCAGAGAAGAATTCGGAGTAAACATCCAAGGGCATATTGTAAGAGTTTATGGATCTCTTTTCAATCTTGCAGGAAGCCAAGAAAAGGCACAAGAAATAATCCTCAAGTGTCTTAGCTTTTATAATGAATCGCCGACATGGGGATCATTGACAAAAGCAATTAACTATATTTCAAGCATTAAACAATAATAAAAATCTTTTTTAAAAAAAGCATTGACTCAAGCAAGTTGATGCTTTTTTATTTGAATCATGAAATGTAAAACAATTAATTCAACAGAAGTTTCGAAATCGCTTATCAATGCAGTAAAATATGCATGGGAAGATAGATTTCTAGGCATTGACGAATCCGACGAAATTGAGAAGCTAAAAGCAGTAGATGGATTCTTTTACTCATTAGATCCAGAGTATATGATTGATTTACGCGAAACTTGGATTTCACAATCAAACTGGAATTTGTCTTTATTCGATTGGGCTTGTGTCATTCTTAAAAATGCATAATCATGAAAGAAAAACCTATTCACCTGAATTCAATTTACACGCTGAAAACACCCATCGTTTTCTCGGATGACTTCGAAGATCATAACGTAATCCGCTTTGCAATCAGTAGCTCAATTGGTTGCATATCCATCGAAGCATTTGATGCATCTATGATCGATTATTGCAAGCATCTTGACGTCGAGGAATCCGTTGACTTTATAGATGCTTTTCTGCAATCGGAAAACGTTGAATTCACAATCGAACACATTTAAAAAAACTATGGCAAAAAAACGCATTACAAACGAATCTGAATATCAGATCGCAAAAGATCAACTTGCGCGACTTGAAGCAAAGCTATCAAAATTCAGCAAACCATCACAGGGATCGGAAATCATCATGGCAGAGCTTAGAGATGCAATAAGCGAATGGGAGGCACGCAAATGAGCAACACAAATACACCACTGACCGACGAAGCAGAGGTGACACTTGAAGGACACAAGGTGGTCTTATCATCATTTGCCCGCAATCTCGAACAAGAGAATATCCGGCTGACAAAAGCGTTGCATAATGCAAATCAAAGCGTTGGATCGTATCAATCGCAAATTGAAGCATTAGAGCTGAAAATAAGCACATTGAAGAATAAAACAAATTATATCGGAAATTGGTAAAATATGAATACAATTAACACACGGTTAGAGAAGATTGAAGACGAAGTAAAAGCGATTCGTGAAGAATTGAACAAGAATGAACCTGTTTTCAAGGTTGGAGATTGGGTTACGCTGGATTCGACTACATATCGTTCGGAGTTTACAGGAAGGATCGCATCTATTTCTGGAGATAGATTTTCTACGCTTGAACCACTTGGCAGTCTTAGATATTGTTCAGGTTGGAGTATATATGCTTTCAGAAAAGCAACCAAAGAAGAAATTCTGAATAAGATTGCTAAATATGAGGTCGGTGAAGAGGTGTGGAGTAATCACCACGGCAATTTTGCCACTATCGCGAGTAGAAGTATTGATAATTGCGATCGTGTTGCATACAATGTTGTAAGTGGAATTTTACATACTTCAGGATTGATGGAGTCCGATTTTGAAAAACGTCCTCAACAAAAATTTAAGGTTGGTGATAGGGTCATTTCAAAAAGCCATGCAACACCAAAGCCTTATACAATAAATTATATTTATTGGTGGGGTGGAAAATGGCTTTATGCTGAATATCCAGAAGATAGTTTTAATGGTTGGAGTCAAGACGATAGCAATCTTGAGCTCTACATCGAACCAAAAAAACGAATTCCAAAGTCAGGACAAATCTGGAAATATCGTGATAATTATTACCTATTATTGCAACGCACAAATGGTTCGCTTCAATGTGTATCTATTCTTGATTGTGATACTGCTTATCTTGGCGACTTTCACATTGATGGAACCGAAGAATATATTTGTGACTTCAATGACTTTAATCCGAAAGAATACATATAATGAGCCACTATCACGAATACGCAATTGAACTCGATGAGGAATATCGCAAATGGTGCGAAAAAGCTGATTCGCTAAAAATGCGATTTTATGGAAAAACATTGTCGGACATAAAACCTGGAACATTACTTTATCAAAGACCAGATGGATCAATCGATATAATCAAAAACGAAGAAGTGGCTATATCCAATGGCTTATTTACCGATCCCACAAATGATCTATTAAGACTTGCATATCCAGAATGTACACACAAACCACCAACCTCATTTGAGCGATTTAAATTATGGGTGCACAACTTATTTGATGGAAAATCAAAATCATGAATTACATTATCATTGTATCCATTATCATGTCACTTGCCACAATTGTCGAGTGCTACGGTATAAAGAAAAATGATGGAACCAACGGAGACGCAGGAATTTCCTTCATTGCAGGTGCTATTTTATGCTTGTGCATTGGAATCGGATGTTTTATGCTCAGAAAAGATAAAGCAGATAGCGAACGAGCATCATCAACGCAAATCGAACAAACAACCAACTCAACACAACCATGAATACATGTGAACTCAACGGACAACAATACACGCTTACAGTCAACGATGATAAGACTTTGACGCTTACACCTACAGAAGAGGAGCTCACACTCGAAGAAGAGATTAACGAGCATCCTGGACGCTTCGAAACGCTATGTGGATTCCCTGAATTGAAAAAATTCCACTGAAGCTGGATTAGGGCTAAACGTTATGAGATTGTATCGGATCTTTATAATTGTCATGGATCGGATATTAATTACGAGGTGTTTTGCGTAAAGATTGGTAAATGGTTTGAAATCTTACGTCGTAATCAATGGCAATTGAGACACAATTGAGATTAAGCGAACATTAAGCGATTTTGATGGGATGTAAAAACCTACTGGTTAACCTACGGAAACCTACTGGTTTCTTTGTGAAAACCAGCAGCTAACCAGTCTTATTTAATTTAATATAATTTAGTTTAATTCAATGTAGTTCTGTTCAATTCGGTTTGGTATGATTCAATTCGGTTTAATTCGATATAATTTTGTTCAGTATGCTTGCAATTTTATTGAAAGTGATTATGCTTGTATTGTGCGTAAAATAAGGTTGAATCATAAACATAGTTTTTTTAAGTTGGCTCGCTCCGTTGGTTCATACCATTTACGCACAAATTCGGGGCGGGCCTTCTTTTTATAAAATGCGTAAAATTAAAAATTGGTATGAACTTACATCCTACATTATTTGAAGAGTATCACTATCTTCGTTTCTCGAAAAAGATTGGCGATAAGTGCGATCATTATTTATTGGCACTAGGATTCTATCTTCAGAGAACTCAATCTGTTTTATTTTCGATTGAATCCGTTGATGAGTTTCATCATCTTTGCAGAGCCGGTGATGATGTTGAACCGCAAGCGTTATTTGATGCTTTTATTGAGGCTGGATTTATCGAAGAAACCGAAGATGGACTTTTAAAGGGGTTATATTTCGAAGATGCTAATCGATCATTGATTGCTAGGTGGAATAATGGTCAAAAGGGTGGAAGACCAAAGGTAAAAAAAAAGCGTAATAAAGAAAAAGAAGTCTTGACAGAAAACAAATCTTCTAACAATGATGAAGAAGACGATATACCTTGGTAAAATTATGAAAACTATATTAAAAATACTAATCATATTTCTCATGTTGTATGCATGGGTTATATTTCAATCATTTGATCCTGTTATTTCATCGGAAGTAGCAACAAATCAAGTAAACGATTCAATTGAATCAAACGCATTCGTGGAAATCTATCAAAAATCTAAACCATTTGTTTTTGTAGCATGGTTTTGTTTTGCAACTTTTGTATCAATTCAATTATTCAAAAAAAAGGAAACAATTAATGAAAAATAAACTTATCATCTTGATTGCATTCTCTGTAATGCTTTCTTTTACTGCGTGCAAGCCATACAATCGACCTGACGTTATCGAGATTCAGAATAATGAAACGGCATTCTTGATCCCGCTTGAGGGAACTAGCAAATCTGGTCAAAAATCATTTGATTCAGTTGAATTCTTAGAGGATGCTAAAGTAGCAACCAAGCGCATCATGGTTCCGAAACGTTGGTTTCAAAAGGGACGAATGTATTTCTCTGGTGAATATATTCCCACGTTGAAAGTTATTACCGTAAATCGGACTCCAATGACCAGGGAATGGCAACCAAAACAAGAAAATGGAAAGCTTGTTGGTGGAGTTGGTGTTGAATCGAGGGACTCAATCGGTTTTGCCGTTGGAATCAATATCACTGCACAGATAGAAGAACCAGATACCGCAACATTTTTGTATTACTATCCAAGTAAAGAATTACATCAAATCATTGATTCAAATATCAAGGCAGATGTTCAAGCGGGACTTTCTCGCGAATTCGGGAAACGTGATCTTGAGGATTGTAAGACTCAAAAGAACGAGGCCTTTGATGTTGTTAAGGCTGAAATTGTCGAAAAGTATAAACAATACGGAATTACTATTACTTCTTTGGGTCTTGCTGGGGGTCTTTGGTTTGAGGACAAGGAAATCCAAGATTCAATCAATGCTGCATATGTTGCGGAAATGAAGATCAAGCAAAAAGAGCAAGAAAAAGATGCTCAGAAGTTTGAAAATGAACGACTTCTTTCAATTGCAGAAAACGAACGCAAGCAGGCTGATATTTTTGCACAAGCGGCAGAAGCAAGAAAGAAAATGGTTCAGACTGAAGTTCAAATGAAGATGGTTGAGGCCTTTGGTGTTGCGGTTAGTAAGTGGGATGGTAAGACTCCAGAAACACTTATTCTTGGAGGTGAAGCTACAAACTTACTTTATCAATTAAAACCATCTGAATAATAAATAATATGAGCCAGATTAACTTCTGGCTCTTTTTTTGTTGACAATCCATAAGAATCATCGAAGGATTGAGGAAAACAACGAAAGGATAACATTATGGCAAATATCATAAAAGGCGATATGACAATAACGTTTACAGAAGACAGTAAACCTATTAGTGTCGTTGAAAAGCTAACTGAGAAAGAAGCAAAAGCAATCACGCTTGAGGTGTGGAGATATTTGAGAGATCATCCGGAAATAGATTCTAAGGTTTTTTTACCATCGAAGCTCTTTTCAAAGATCGAAAATCTAAGAAATGAGTGTCCATTGTGTGAACTTTTCCTTGAAAGTGAAGAATTGATTAATCCTGGTTGTGAGAGTTGTCCGCTTGCGGAAGCTGGGCATAAATGCCAAGATGCTGGTGAAAACGCATATGAAAAATGGGCATTTCACTCAAACAGCAAACGGCGCAAAGAAGCGGCCGCAACAATTGTTGAAATTGTAGAAAGGTGGGAAGTGTGAAGACAGAAAACAACAGATATACCGTTAAGCGTGGAAAGTATGCTCCATATATTATGGACAATGAGCTAAACAGGGAAGTTTGTGTATATACGGCGGTTTTTCTCCTTAATAAATTTGCAGCGAGAAATAAGGACGAAATAGAAAAACTCAATTTTTATGAAAATGCGCATATAGCAAATAAAAAGCTTGCAATCAGCAAGTAAACACGCATTTTTAAACAAAAGGAAACATTGTGGGATATAATACAACGGTTGTAATTTATAACGATTGTCTTGATATGATTAAAGACGATCCTGAATTCGGAAAGAACCTCTCGGAAGCAATATCAAGAGTTGGGTGTTGCGGCAAACATGAAACTTTATACGCTAGAGGTGAACGTTGTTATGGAAATGTTGGATTAGTTATTGAAGCGCATCACGCAGATGAAACGGTTTGCGTATCCGTCGGACAGAATTATGGAAGTATTATAAAAAAGAAACATTATGAATACACGATTTGATTATAAGCAATGTTGTCTAATCTACGACAAGCCAACGGGTGATTACCTGAATACGGTTGATGCTGTATTCGCAGCTATGGAAAATAAGATCCAGACGCTACAGAATAAGCTTGACGACGAACCCGTTGAGCGCATTCGGTGCTTTGCATACAACATGGAAGTTGACAATAACTTAGATTGGGTTATTGAGGTTCATGGAAATGATCTTGTTTGTATTGATGATAATGGAAGTCAACTATTATCACCAGCATGGACAATCGAGATGATAGAACAAAACGTAAAAAATGGAGTGTGGGAAGAATTCTACGTAGACGCATATGAAAGAGAAACAATTTGAGATCAAGCCGGTATCGTTCGAGTTTCGTTCGGATGATTCCACCGTTACGTTGTCGCTGCCTCGTGAAGACGGCGAAGATTACGAGATTATGAATAATTTTGATCAAAGAATCTTATTGACAAGTGCTGAAATACTTGCAATTGCGAATCTGATTCTGAATCTGAACAGGCAGGTTCAACCCGAACCGGAGAAAGAACTAAGCGCGGAGAGTGAGTGATGACAGACGAACAAATAAGAATTAAGTTGGCTGAGTGGGATGGGTGGACAAACATAACCACTGATTTTGTTCGAGATGATTTTGGAGAATTGCATGAAATCCTTATTGGTCAGAATAATGGAAGTCGCCTTGAGGCTATTCCAAGCTACCTAAATGATCTTAATGCCTGTTATAGCTTAGAAGAAAAGCTTGATTTTGAGCAACGCAGACGATATGCAGATAAGTCTTGGATGGTTGCAATTAGAGATTATGAGAAAAACCATATGTCTACACAGGAAGATGGTTGGTTTATTCACTTACACATGACCGCACGTCAACGTTGTGAGGCTTTGTTAAAAACAATAAACATGTGGGAATAATGGACATATCAAAAACACCAATATGCAAGGAAAATCTGATGAGGATTACACTCGAATGCGGTATGGGATGCGAGGTAATTCCGCTTGACGTTGCAATGAGACTTGAGCATGATCTGATCGCGTGGAAGGATTTATCAGGCGATCAGATGATCAGGATACTCCAGCTTGAATCACGAATTAAAGAACTCGAAAAGAAAGGATAATATGAGCGACGAACAAAATACAGAACGTGCATTACCGGAGATGAACGACCTCGAGCGCGAAATGGTAGAGCATCGCGAGCGGTTTAAATCGCTATTTGTCGGCGGTTTTGCACCAATGCCAAAATATGAATATGCACGCGTGTTTCCGCACAATCCATATTGCTGGGAAGAGCTGGAGAATAATTTATTCATCGTAACAGGATGGTCACAATTTTCGCAATCCTTTAGCACTGCAATTGTGGCTCGAAATGAGTTTGCGACTTTGGTTGCAACGAACATGAGGCGGAAAATGGGAGACGCAAGATTATGAATGAGCTACAAGAGACGATAAATGAACTTAGGTGTTATGTGTCGGATGGATACGCAAACGAGCTCCTGGATGAAATAGAACGCATTGTGAACGGCGATGATGAAGTCTTCGAAATAGAGATAGCACTTATTGCAAATAATTTTTTTGAAGATCAATGGCCAAGTTGCGTTGATTTCGCGGAAAATTTGATTGACAAGTTCGTGGTAATCCGAAAGACTGAACTCGAAACCTGCGAATGTGGGTGTAAGCATTAACAAAAGCATTATTATGGAAAAATTTACACTAAAACAATTCAGCTTGTTTATCTCAATTATATCATTGCTTTTCATTTCTTCATGCATTGAGTGTTGGGTTTGGTATGCGTTTGATGATAAATTGTCAGAATTGACAGGATTTACAGAACTTGGAAACGTATCATTTTGGCACATGTTAGCATTTACAACATTTTTAAAAGGAATGTTCTCGCGACCAAAATATGAACAAAATAAAGATTGAATCATGTTCGAGCACAACGACATATTGACATCTGTCGAATTTCTGGATTATCGTCCATCGCAGCTTGTTGAATTTAGTTTTAGTTTCGGTGAGCCAGCAAATCTACATGGTCATCCCGATACATGGGAGCCTCCTACAAGTCACAGATTGCAAATCAACAAAGTCTTTTGTGCAACAGGTTATTTGAAGCGCAATGCAGAAACCGAATCATTATTTGATGCAATCGAAAAACGACTATTGGTAATGATTGAGGTTGGATATTTCGACCATCTTAAAAACAAATGGAACGACTAATCACAGTTATTTTAATGGCAGCCTGCTTTTGGTTTGTGTCGTGCGAAAGCGGAAGCGTTGATGACATGCTTGACGGACGAGAATCTATAACGCTGCAAGTCGATGGCAATTCAATGTATCCGACGATAAAAAGCGGTGAGCATGTTACGATTGATTTGACATCTGATTTTAATTCGGCTTCTGTCGGAGATGTGATTGTTTTCAAAACAAATCGCACCATAGGACAACCATATGAATTAATCGTGCATCGTATTATCAGCGTAGGTGATGGAGTCATTCGAACAAAGGGCGACAACAATCAATCGCTTGATTACTATGCAGTTACGCGCAATAATTTTATCGGAATTGTGAAAAATAAGATTGATTTTTCTGGAAAGATTATTACATTGTAGAAAAATGAAAATGAAAGACCACAGAAAAGAATCCCAGATTGATCTTTTAAGATTGAGTGCAATCTTTTTTATCATTGGATTTTTAGCTTTAGCGTTAGTATGGGGTTCTAACGTGCGTCAAAGCATAGCTTGTAATATGTCGGGTTTTGTATCCTTGTTATTTTCATCGCAAGTTTCCGTAAGCATATAAAAGCAGGAAACCTGTGTCCGGTCAGGCAATACCGGATTGTTCTTTGAATTATTAATTTTCTTGGAATTTCTTCATTTCTCCTAGAAGATTAATCGATTTTACGGTAATCGTGGCGGAATTGGAAGACGCTACCGACGGGTAATACGGTTCGATTCCGTAATTGTCTGGAGACTATGCAGGTTCAAGTCCTGCCGATTGCCAACACTTTCAACAAAAACGTTGAAAAACACATAAACATAAACAATAACTTAAAATAGAAAGAGAGTAAAAAACGAGTTAAGAACGATTATAAAAGTATAAAATGAATTTTGTTTGAATTTAAAGGAGTAGGCCGTTCAGAAATGGACGGTCTTTTTTTGTATTTTTTTAAAAAAAGTGTTGACTTAGTTGTTTTGTTGAATGATTATACAATTATTGAAAATCATAAAAGAAAGAAAACTATGAAAACCTACGAAATCGACTACTACAAAACCGAAGGCTTAACCCCAGACGAACTGAATGTAATGCGTAGCAATCAATCTGGAATTTGGCTATGCGGACAGAGCGTAAAAGCAGAATCTCAGAGAAAAGCCATCGTTGAGGCAAAGAAAATTTATGGCGATCAAAAGATTCGCATTTCGAATAATCGTTAAATAGTATTAAATACAAAAAATAAAGATAGCCGCTATCGAAAGGTAGCGGTTTTTTCGTATTTACATAAAAAGATTTAATGCATTTGACAAATGAGTGAACATTTATATACTAGTCGACATTAGCTAATTATAATGGGTAAACAATCGTTGCAGAACGAAACACAATTTGCGCAATTAACGGGTAACGCTCGATTTGATCTTGTCCGATATGAAACACTTGAGGATGAACAATATCTAGTTGTGCCGGTTGTGATGATAGTCGAGGGAGTCCTAAGTGGATCAGCTGGGCCGATACTCTATGTCAAAGATGAAATAGCATCACTTCCGAGTGCATGGAATTCCAAACCTGTGGTAGTAAATCATCCAGCGGGAGAAACTGCAACAACAAAAGCATACCGTGATAGCAACGGAATCGGGCAGTTGATGAATACAGGTTCCGATAATAAGGGGCCGAATGGACTTACGCGGCTTGTGTCCGAAACATGGCTCAAAGAATCGCGTGTTCAGAAGATTGATTCTCGTATTTTAGAAGCAATCAAGAATCGCCAGATGGTTGAAGTATCGACTGGACTCTGGTTCAAGTTCGAGGGAAAGGAAGGGGAATTCAATGGAGTTAAATATAATGGAATTGCGCGTGATATTGTGCCTGATCACCTCGCTATATTACCAGATTCAATCGGAGCTAGTAGTATTGCTGACGGGGCTGGGCTTGTTCGCAACGAAAAAACGGAAGACGATAAAACAATGAGCGAACATATTTATTTCAGTTCGGCATGTAATGAAATGTCGGATTCGCATTTGCGTGACTTGCTAACCAGAGCGATTAGAGAGGAATACGCAAACAAACCAGACGAATGGGTGTGGATTGAAGCTGTTTATTCGCAATCTCAATTTTTTATTTACGAAGATAAAAACGGATGCGGAAAGCGTAAATATAGGCTTGAAGCGGACAATGTAATTTTTGAAGGCGAACCCGAAAAGGTCATTCGCATAACAGAATATCGAACGGTTGACGGTGCTTTTGTCGGCAACTCAGCCAAAAACAACATAGAGGAGAAAACAAACATGGAGAAATCCGAAATTGTAAATGCTCTCATTAAGAATCGCGGATGGTCGGAAGACAAGCGCGAATCATTGATGAAGGCAGATGAATATATCCTCAATGCGTTGAACGCTGAACCTCAGATTAAAGAGGTCACGGTGGAGAAAACGGTTGAGGTGAAACAGGCGATCAATACCCGCGAGGATCTGATTGAAGCTATTGCAGACGATGCCCTGAAATCGCTTGTCGAAAATGGACTGAAGAAACTAGACGAAGAAAAACAGGCCGTTGTCAAGAAGATTCTTTCCGCTGAAAACAACCTTTTTTCTGAAGATGAGCTTAATGCTGAATCTTTGGAAAGATTAAACAAAATGGTTTCGCTTGTAGTCAAGGCGAAAAATCAAAACTTTGCCGGAAGTGTGGATCCTGTCGAAAATGAGTCAGAACCTACATTGCCGAAACTAGATCTTCCAAAAAATTAACAACTAAATAAAAATGGCTACGACCAAAAAAATGATCCTTCTAAAGAGGGATGAATTAGAGTTCACAAAGATTGCCGCTGCTGCAATCACCCCTGGACATCTCGTTGAGGTGACATCCGCTGGAAAAGTGCAGAAACATTCAACCGAAGGCGGATATGCTGAACGGTTTGTTGCATCTGAGCTTGTTTATAGCGGGAAATCGATTGATGACGCATATGCCGCAAATGACGAAGTTGTCGTAAAAGCACTTCGTAGTGGAGATGTTGCATACATGTATATCAAAGCTGGCGTTGGTGTTGTTGTTGGTGAAAAGCTGATTTCAGCAGGTGACGGAACTCTCAAGGGTGTTGCGGATGCGACGTCAGGCGGAGTCGTTAAAGATGTTATTGCAGTAGCTACCGAGGCAGTTGATTTGACTGCATCTGGAGCGGTTGCAACTCGCACTCCAGTTCGTATTAAGTAAGGAAAATTTATGAGCTATCAAAACATTTTGAATATGCTGTTGAATAATGACGGAGACATGAACATTCTTCGCCCATTTGTTCACTCAGACAATAAATCTTATTACACGGCAAACAACGGGAAAACTCTCGCATGGAATGCCGATGCAACCCTTCTCCATGAAGAATGGAAGATGATCGACGATACGGTTGCTGAATTGGTTCGCAAAGAACTTCCGTTTGTTACATCAATGCAGAATGCTGGATTGGTTAAAAACATTCCGAACGGTTTCGATATTGGAATCTTGCTATCTCAAAAGGCAAGTTCTAGCGGAGAAGCAGTCCAAAGTATGAGCGGTTTGCAAAAATCAAATGGCGATCGCACCGTCTACGAAGACGATTCAGTTCCGTTAGTTATTACATCGAGCGATTTCTCATTTCCATATCGTGAATTGAGAATGGCACGTCGTTTTGGTATTCCGTTGGAAACCCGTCGCATCAAGGACGCAACTTATGCCGTTGCAGAATTGATAGAAAACAGTCACTTGGGTAATATTGCTGCTCAGAAGTTTAATGGCTATGATGTTGCTGGTGTAAAGGTTGCTGGTTCAACGGCTACCAAGAACGACTTGACAGCTCCGACTGCTATTGCATGGACTCCTGCTACTACCTATCAGGAAATCAATACAATGATTGATATTCTGAAAACTACGCATCTGCAACGTGGTCCATTTAAGGTTTATATGGCAGCTGCATGGTCAAAGTATATGAATCTTGATTACAGCTCTAATTACGCAAACAAGACTCTATTGATGCGTTTGAAGGAGCATTCCGATATTGGAAGTATTGAAGAAATTCCGCTTCTTTCTGACGCTAAGTTTGATGTTATCATTCTTGCTCCGAATGAAGATTTCAACCGCACTGTAAACGGTATGGCAATCACTACATTGCAATGGTTTGAGCAGGGCGGAATGGATGCACACTTCAAGGTAATGGGCATCAAGGTTCCACAGTTCCGTGCAGATTATGCGGGTAAAACTGGTGCAATTTACGGATCAATCTCCTAATTGCTTATATTTTGAGCCGGATTGACGATCTTTCCGGCTCATTTTTATTTTTTTTGTATTAAAAGGAAACATGAACACACAAAAATATAAATTAAAACCGAATTGCGCTGAGCATTATATGTTCGGTAAAAAATTCGTTAGCGGTGATGTAATTGAAACCGTTATCGAGCTAGACAAAGTATATCCCGCGAAATTTGAACTAGAAGCTGAATTTTTAGCTCGCAATGAAGTAAAAACCGTATTGCAAGTTGTTATAAATAACGAAACAACCGCAAACGTAAAAGCAGAAGAAACTAAAGAAGAAGTTGCGGTAACTGTAGATACTGAGGTGAAGAAATATCCATTTGCCGATGAGGCGGGTTTATCAATTGTCGATCTTGGTCGCGGATGGTTTAACGTTATCGATCCTGATGACGGTGACAAAGTAGTAAACTCAAAAAAGCTACGAGAAAGCGAGCTTGAGCAATTTATAAATAACTACGTAAACGGAGTTGAGTAATTATGCCGCTTTGGAATCCAGATAAACGATATGAAGGACAAGACGTTTATATTATAGGCGGTGGCACTTCATTGTCTGGATTCGATTTTGAGCGGTTACGTGGAAAGAATACAATCGGAACAAATTACGCATATAAGCTCGGTAAAGATATTTGTAATTGCGTATTTTTCAGCGATTACAATCCAGCTAAAGCGCATGATTTTTTCACTACGCACTACGATGGATTAGCGGCTCACGGAGGTCTAATATTGACGCATAATAGCGCATTAAAGTGTAGACCTGAATCTTGGCTTAATTGGTATCCGCGAAAGCTTTCAGGGCTCTATAGGGACGCGATTGGATACAATTGGAGCAGCGGGGCAAGTGCTATAAATATGGCTCTGATTCTTGGGGCGAGCCGCATATTTCTGCTAGGGATTGATTGTAATGCACCAGATGGGAAATCCGTCGATTGGTATGTGGATAACGATCTAAAAGAACGGCAGCAGGTATTCTCTCAATTCACTGAGGGATTTTGTCACATTAAACGAACATTAAACATTGTTTTTCATGATGCTGAAATTATAAACTTAAATCCTGAATCCGCATTGGATATATTTCCAAAAGCATTACCTGAAGATTATTTATGAGCCTGCAAGACAAAGAAATGATAAGATTACTATCTAGCATAGTCATTATTGTAACACTACCAATAATGACAGGAATTTTAGCATGGGGAATGCTTAGGTTGGTAGATCATGAAACGAGATTAGCCGTTGTTGAAAATAATCAGATTGCATTTGCAAACAGTATAAATGAAACAAAGATTGATATAAGAGATCACGATAAAAGATTAAGCAAGGGGAATCTCTAATGGCTAGAACATCACAAGCTAACGTTGCATTGATTATAGAAATAGATGATGGTGATGATTTAACAGCGTTTATTTCTGTAGCAAATGAAATGGTTACAGAATTATGCACAAATAGCGGTTATAGCGATACGAGACTTGAATTAATAGAACGCTGGTTATCTGCTCATTTTTATACGAATTACAAACCACGCGCAAAAGCTGAAAAAGCTGCAACCGTTAGCGAGACAAAACAAGATGCAACGGATTTAGGTTTAAACAGTTCGTTTTACGGTCAAACCGCAATGCGATTAGATACAGCGGGAAGTTTAGCATCTCATGACAAAGCGGTTGTTGATGGGAATGCAGGAACTCCAGCCTTTATATTTTTAGGGACACTCACAGACGAACAAGAATCGCTTTTAGATTTAACGTAATGAGCTTAATTACACGAATGCGCAAGGGAACAGCGGTTTATTGGGCTAGAAGCACTAGAGATGCTTATGGTCAATGGACTTTTGCGTCTCCCGTTCAAATTAGCGTTCGATGGGAATGGATAGAATCATTGCATCAATCTGATAAAGGTGAAAAATGGATGAGCAACTCGACGGTTTATGTTGATCGCGATATGTCAACGGGTGATTGGTTATTTGACGGGACTATTCAAGATTTGACAAGCGAAAGTATTCCGCAATCAAATAGCGGTGCATTCCAAGTTAAGAAATTCGAAAAGGTTCCAACGCTTCGATATAATGAATATCTAAGAACTGCTTATTTGTAATGGCTGACAAAACAAAAACATTTGAATTCGACGGGTTCAAGCAAGTAATGGCTGGAATAGATCGTTCTAGACGCGATATCCAACGCGGTGTTTCTGTGGGGCTAAAGCGATCTGGGCTTTTTCTGCAACGGGAATCTATGAAGCAAGTTCCTGTTGATTTAGGACACCTCAGAGCAAGCGCATTTACTAGAAGAGAAGGAAACCTTTTAAATTCATCAATTTACGTTGGTTATACCGCTGAATATGCGGCAGCAGTCCACGAAATGCCAATGAAGCATAAGGGAGAACCGAGACAAGGTTATTATGTAGATGGTATTCGTAAAAAAGGTAGATATTGGGATCCTCAACCACGCGGAAAGAACAAATTTTTGGAAGATCCTATGAAAGATGCTCAAAACAGGGCAAAAATGAATCAAATCATAAAGGACTCAATCGTTCAATCTGTTAGTCTTGGGGATGAAGGCAAACAGGAGTTATATAAATAATGTATCCGGCATCACACATACTTAGACAAGCATTAGTTGACGATAGCGTTGCAGATTCATCACAGTCAGCGACGTGGTATTGTTGGTTGAATTATTTACCCGATGAATACTCTCAAAATGATACAATGTCGATTTATGACACTGCTGGAATTCAGTTTCAACGCACGCATTCCGGAGATACGTTATTCTACAAGGGCATTCAAATCTTATTTCGTGGACTAAACTATTCGACTGTTTATTCAAAAGCACACGCTACAAACGTAGTCATATCTCAAATTGCATGGCAGGCCGTTACACTCGGATCAGATAATTATATTATTCAGACAATTAATCAACAGAGCGATATTATTTCACTCGGTAAACAAGACGACAGCCACGGAAATTGGTTGTTTTCATGCAATTACGCAATGGTTATTCCGAATCTTGAATGTTATATCGATGTAACAAGCGATGACTATATAACAATTACATCAGATGGTTCAATTCCTATATTTTTAAGCTAATATGAATAAATTAAAATACATTTTATCATCATTGCTTTTTAGTGTTTCATTAAACGCCGTAACCTATAAAGCGAGCGATTATACATTTGCACAACATGAAGAAGCGTATCGAGTTGGAAACTCTGCTGTGATGGCAGAATTTGTTGACCGAGTTTCGTGGAATTCAAATGACGCTGCATTCGAGGTAATAACAGGATACGATGGAGTTATTCAAACGATTGGTCAGGAGTTTACAGAGGTTGTTCGAAATAATACAGGATCGACAATTCCAAATGGAACGATTGTAAAAGTAACTGGTTCGATTGGTGGTAGAAATACAGTTTCTCCCGCGATTGCAGACTCACTTGATAACATATCAGATGTTATCGGTGTTACAACTATGACTATACCGAATAATAGCTACGGTATTATAACGAAATTGGGAAAGCTGCACGATCTGAATACTAGCATGTATACACTTGGAGATAGATTATATCTATCATCATCTGTTGCCGGGGCATGGACTAGCACCGCACCTGCAATTCCATTATTGATTGGTCGCGTTACATATGTTCATTCCAGCTCTGGTGAGATTGAGTTGTCGCTACAGGACAAAAACGCATTGACTCTAGGCGGCCAACCTATAACTTATTTCACAAACGCTAGCAATATCACAACCGGAACGCTTGCAGACGCAAGAATAGCTAGCACAATTGCGCGTGACAGCGAAATCACAAGCGCAATCAACGCTTTATCCACAGTATATCAACCATTAGATGCAGATTTGACCGCATGGGCGGCAATCAATCCAACAACGTGGGCAGGATCAAGCGCATTAAGTATCGCGGCATCGCAAGTGAGTGACTTTGATACTGAGGTAAGCAACAACACAGACGTTGCAGCCAACACAAGCGCAAGGCACGTTGCGGTAACAGTGACGGATTCGAGCGAGATTGATCTAGCGTTAACAGGACAGGATTTGACAGCATCATTAATTTCAGGATCTATTGATGAGACAAAGCTAGATACAAGCGTAAATGCATCGCTGGATTTGGCTGATAGTGCTCTGCAATCATCGACAATAGGGGTAACGGTGCAAGCGTATGACGCTGATCTGGACGATCTTGCTGATGGGTCTTTGAGCGGATCGAAGGTGGGAACTGGAATCAACGGAGATAATGTTACTACAGGAACGATTGCTGATGCGAGGATTGCAAGCACTATTGCTAGAGATAGCGAAATTGAATCATCTATAGATGCGGTTATCGACCGCAGATCTTACACGCTATCATGGGCTGGAACCACTACATCGTTACACCTCAATAATGCTGACCTGATGCAGTCTGGTCGCGTTATTAAATCGATGGTGATACGCAACGCCGCTGCGGGATCATTCAAGATCGGTAATAGATCGGTGCTCGACTATTACGCAGCATCAGTTACTACTACAACAACAAAGCCGACGACTGTCGCACTTACAAACATCACTTGGAATTGGACAGATGGGAGGATTGTATTTACTCCGCTGTCGAGTTACTACGGAACGATCACTGTCGATATTGAGTTTGTCGATAACCCGGCTCCTAGCTATGTAACGAGCGAAGAGACCCTTACCTTGTATGCTGCTAGTCTCGGTTACAAGATCACAGACACAGGAGTCCAATCAACTATCACCTCATTTTTTGAGGCGATTTCAGGGGGGCGAAACACTGTAAAATTTACCGCCGAAGGCGTGCCTGGCATCTACGTAAAAATCACACCAACGCAAGACCCATTATCAGCTCCAATCCTCACCGAACTTGGATACTCAGACTCATCGGAACATCCAGTATGGACGGTTGGCGGTGTGCTCAAATCAGCGTTTTATGTGGCGAAATATGAGGGAGTCTTGATCAACGTATCGACCGGTGCTATCGTGGCCAACACATCTACAAAAGTAAATACAGCTTATCGGATAGCATCACTCAAGATGGTTGATCCTGTCGCGGATATTAATTTTGATGAGTCTATCACGATTTGTCGCCAAAACGGCACTGGATACCACCATATCACCAATGCAGAGTGGTCATACCTCTATCTCCGCTCATTAAGTCTGTCCCACGAACCGAGAGGGAATAACAACAATGGTGCAGATTACTCAGTGTCATCCGAAAAAGGAACACTTGTTGCAGGCTCATATGATGCTACCGACATCCGCACACTTACAGGGGCTCCCTATAACGCATGGAGTCACGATAATACCGCTTATGGAGTGATGGGTCTTAATGGTAATGTGTTTGAATGGGTCGCTGGATCTCGAACAAATAACGGCGAAATCCAGATCATACCGGACAATAATGCCGCACTCTCAACGACTGATTTTGGAGTATCATCTACCGATTGGGAAGCTATATTGGAGGATGGTTCGGAGGTCACACCCGGAACGGCACTGACACTCAAATGGGATCATAGTGCAGCGGATGGCAGCGGGAATCTGATCCTGAAAGATGCTATCACCTACTATTCGTCGGAGTCGACGTTTGCACAGACTCAATTTAACGCAATAACAGCGTCCGGTGTAACAGCACCATCCATCATCAAGGCATTAGGATTTTTTCCGATGACTGCCGCAGTCCCGACGCGAGGTAGATTTTACGACCGCAACAATGGCGAACGGCTACCGCTTCGCGGCGGCACTTGGATCAGCGGCTCCGCTGCTGGGGTTGCTGCGCTCTACAACGGCTACACCCGCAGCGCTCGCTACGGCATTGTCGGGGTGCGATCCGCTTTTGTTGAGTAACCTGAAAACATTACGTTATGATACGGCTATTAAATCCACATTTCGAAAATCCACGCATCACCCACATCGATGAGGTAGAGGCAACCCCTACCGAAATCCGCTTTCGCTGGAGCGACGGAACCCACCCACTCGGGTCTCCAGTAACGGTTACCAGAGTGGAACTACCAGCCACATCAGATGGTGAAACAATCATTCTCGAACCATTGGACGCTGTGCAATCCTATCTGCAACTTGCCGCTACAATCATACCGGAACCCCCACTAAAATCGCGAATGTATAAACGCTGGATGGAATTACCGGCAGAGATACGGGGACCCTTCATGAAGGACTGGCAGGCAATCAATGGAGCACTTGAGTTAGGCGATATAGCCGGAGCAAGTGAAGCACTTAAAGCGGCAACTGTGCCAACTGAACTGGAACCGCTGAGACAGGAATTTCTTACAATGTTCGACGCATAAGGTGAAGCGATATGAGCGAAGAATCGATAGAGGATATCATAAGCGAAGCATCTGCAATTGTAGATGTATTTCAAACACAGCTTGACCGGATCGAATCCAAGCTGGATTCGCTGTTACAACGAATAAAACCAGTCATAGATGAGTCTGAGATAGAGATAGAAACCATAGCTGATCTCGATATAGCAAGCTTTATATATGGTAAGAAAAATACATGCACAATCTTGAGTAAAGTTTGGACAGATGCGCAACGAATTGAAATGATTAACATGCATCGCAATATGGGATGTAATCATTTTGTTGTAGATTTATTATGTTCAAATAATTGGTCAGAAGAATCGTTGCCAGATTATTGGAATGGAGAACCAAGGCAAGATGTTCATATCGGGAAAGGTGAAGAGTCCGAAGCAGTAAGAATTTTAACAATGATTCGCGATGCAGGAATGTCGATTGCGGCATATCATGCGAATGATGGTAAAGATGATATTAATAATGAATCCGTATGGACAGATGAGATATTAGCCAATTATTGGACTCGCATTATGCGGAAAGTTGCAACTACGAAATATAAAGATGGCAGTCCATTGGTAAAAGAAATTATATTCAAGCGCGAATTTGACGATGTTGGAGAACGATCCATCAATAGCGTTATAAATATGCTGAAAGTCATACGAAATGAGATGATAGATGGGCAAACGCTATGGACGCATAATGAATCCTTTAATCCAATTGTATTGGAATCCGTTTTTCAGTATATTGATGGTTTAAGAATTCAATCCGGTGGTGATAATATCTGCGATATGATAGATAATAATCGCGATATTATGGAATTTTGCGTAGAACATGGAAAGCTTTTTAAATTTGCAGAATATCCGGTAAATGGAGTATTTAATGGATTTGAACATCCAGAATATGGAGATGAGCTCATATCTATCGGATTAAAATATCCAGAACTATTTAAAGGTGTTGATATGTATTGCACCGTTCAGGATATTAATACTAGTTTTTCGTGGGATAAAGTAGATGTAGTCGGTAATAGCTTTGGCTTATCTAATATTTCAAGCTATCCAGAACGCGGTGAAATCTCAGGACTTAATATCCATCGTGGCAACTATTGGGGGGACGAAAGCTGGTATTGTAACATCAGTTATGATGGTCTTGAAGATTGGATAGGATATGATGTTTTTGGTGATGGGAAAATACTTGATGGTAGACAATACATTCTCGTCGAACGCGATGGTAGATGGATATGCGCATTTTTTGAATGGTTTGGAAAATGGAGCGAAAATGGTTTGCACGCTTGGGGGAATCTGAATTTCGATCACACGAATTTGTTAAAAGGAACTCCACTTGAGTATCCATGGCAACCAAAATCTGGAGAAAAATATGGCTTTATATTGGCGACTGTAGCTAATGCTGAATCCGAAGGAAAACGGGCAAGAACGCCTATATATTGGTTTACATGGCCACAATAAATCGTTCTCAAAAAATTGCAATTAAACATATGTTCACTATTTTAAACAACAAGGTTAACCAAGGAAAATAAATTATGGCACTCTTACTTAATGGTCACGATACATCAATCACTTTCGCAAGCGATAGTTCGCCTGGAATCGAATGCGATCTCATCTCATTTACACCATGGGGATTTACGGTTGCGACAATTGAACAGACTACAATGTCGAACGCTAAATACAAGACTAAATCTGCAAGCCCGCTGATTGATGTCACTCCGGCTACCGCTGTATTTGCATATTCGACTGATGATATTGCAAAGATTCTTGCATTTCAAAACACAAGTCAATTGGTTACTGTAACCATGCCTGATAATGGGACTGAAGCTGTAAACGCATTTGTAAGTTCAATGACTCGCAGTGAATTGACTAGCGAAGGAAGACCTACTTTGACAATGGAAATTATGCCTACCATGTTGAGTAGCGGAACTGAAACTGCTCCAGCTTTTGCGTAATAAACAATAAACAAAAGGAAACACAATGCTGAAAGTAAAAACTGGTTATAAATACGAACCCGTTCAGATTGACGGAGTTGATTATGAAATCAGGGAACTAAACGGAGTCGATGCAGAACGTTGGGATGACGTTGAAAAAGGTTTTATGGAGTTTGATTTTTATGTAAATGAAGATAAAACAACTGGATACAAACCAAGAAAACTAAATCCAACTGTCGGAAATTCATCTCTTCTTATTTCTATGTGTCTTTTTAAAAAGACAGAATCTGGATTCGAAAACGTTCCGCAAGATTTAATCGGTTCATGGGTTCATACTGCACAAGATGCACTTTTTGATAAGTGTCAAGAAATCAATTGCTTGGGAAAATATAAAAAAAAATAATTGATAGATTAACATATGCGGAGTGGTCTTGGTTTGAGATCGCTTCGCATTTGAGAATGCCGGTATGTATGGTTAAATCTATAATGCCAAAATCAGAATATGAAAAATGGCCATTATATTTTGAGGAAAAAGATAAAGAACATAGTAAAATCGAATGGTTACTAGCTCAGATTCTATATTTTATATCGACACAGAAAATGATAAAAGGCGATCCTAAGTTAGAATCGTTTTTCCCGAAAAAAGTAAAAGTAACCAGTGCAAAAGAAGACAAAGAAGCAAGGAAGAAAAAGATAAAAGCGGAATTAGTCAATTTTGTTGTGATTGGAAAGCTGATGGAAGGCAAGCAAATTCGTAAAAAGTAAATGTCATTCGGAGCGGTAGATTTAGGTTCATTGGTAGTTCGGTTGAATGCGGATATTTCTCGCTTTGAGGCGAACATGAGCCGCATGGAATCGCGAATGAAATCGAGCATGGATAACGTGACTCGAACGGCAACGCGAGCTGCTGGTGCTATTTCTGCCGCCGTCGCTGCGGTATCTGTAATTGGAGTAAAACAATTTGCTGAATTCGAGTCATCATTTGCAGGCGTTCGAAAAACGGTTGAAGCTACTGAATCAGAATACGCGAAATTGCAAGAAACATTTCGAGCAATGGCAACGCAAATTCCGATTAATGTTAATCAGATTAACCAAGTTGCTGAAGCTGCCGGACAATTGGGAATCCAAAAAGAGAACATAGCAGCGTTTGCGAAAACAATGATAGATTTGGGTAATTCAACGAATCTATCAGCCGAACAAGCCGCTACAGAATTAGCGAGATTTGCAAACATTATGCAAATGCCGCAAGATAGTTTTGATAAGCTTGGTTCGACGATTGTTGCACTCGGAAATAACTTTGCCACAACGGAGGCGGAAATCGTTGATATGGCTATGCGATTAGCTGGTGCCGCTAAAACGGTGGGAATGACAGAATCTCAGGTAATTGCACTGTCTACCGCATTGTCGAGCGTTGGTGTCGAATCCGAAATGGGTGGGACGGCAGTCAGTCGCTTGATGATTGAAATGTCGAAGGCTTCAAAAACTGGAAACGAAAGCCTTGAAGTTTTTGCAAGTATTGCCGGATTAACAAGCTCTGGTTTCAAGCAAGCATTCGAAAAAGATGCAGTCGGCGCATTACAGCAATTTCTCGTCGGTCTGAATCGGGTAAAAAAAGATGGTGGCGATGTTTTCTCAATAATTGAGAATCTTGGATTAGATGGTGCAAGATTGACGGATGTAATGATGCGTATGTCGGGAGCTAGCAACGTGCTATCAAAAGCGATTGCAATGGGCAATACAGCGTGGAACGAAAACACTGCATTGACAGAAGAAGCAAGAAAACGCTATGAAACATTATCATCCAGATTTACAGTTCAGATTAATAGAATAAAAGATGCGTTTATTTCTATTGGAGAAAATCTGGCTCCAATTATTGAAAATATATTAGATAAATTTGATGCCGCATACAATTCAACAAATGGATTTAAAGAACAAATACAACTTATATCTGATGTTATTTTGACATCATTGATGACCGCTGTTTCCGCTGGTGCAAATGCAATTGAAATTATGCGTAGAACTATTCTTTCAATCAAAGTTAATTGGGTTGAATGGTCGGATGAAGTTAAGTTTAGAACATTGCAAGTAACAGAAGTAATTGAACGCGCCAAAATGTTTTTTTCCGATCTTTGGAAGATGATAAAGATCGGATCAAAAGGGGCTCAAATTGCATTTATAGAATTTAGACAATATGGAATTCAGAAAGCAATCGATGGAATTAATGCTTTGATTGATGGATGGAATGCATATATCAATTTTTCAAATAAGTTCAGCATTATAAAAGTTTCTCCAATTGCTAGAATTGAAAATGATGTAACTGGAGCTATTGAATCCATATCAAAACTAAACTCAGAAATTGCATCGATAGCAAGCGGAACTAGAGATGTATCTGGACTTGATTTTATATCTAATCAGTTAGCAAATTTTCAAGGGACAGAATCACTTGAAGCGATGAAAGAAGCACTTGGAAATATGTTAAATAGTGCATTGCCAAGTGAAAAAATTCGAGAAAAAGTAGCTGAGATTCAGGCTAAGGTTTTAGAGGCATTAAGCCAATCTCAAAATCAACAAGATGGAGAATCTTCTACATCGACGAATCCACTCGTTCCGAATACAGAAGATGCCAAATCAAAATGGCAGGATTATTTCACATTTCTACAAGAGCAAGAAAAACGGACAGCCGATATTAGATTAAGGGTTGGTGCAAGCTTTAGCAGTGCAATGATGTCGCTAACCGATCAACTCGTATCGAAGAATTCGAGTGCATATAAAGCGATGTTTGCGCTAAATAAAGCGTTCTCGATTGCGATGGCAACCGTTAATATATCGAAAGCGATTTCCGACGGATGGGCTCAGGGAACAACGATATATGAAAAGCTGGCCGCTGTTGGTATAATCATAGCAGAAACAGCCAACATCGTATCTAGCATTAAATCGGTTCGAATGGGGGATGCTGCATCTTTCTTGGGCGGTGGTCAAATTGCGGATGGACCTCGGGTTGGTGGAGTCGATGGAATGGGTGGAAAATGGGCGGTAGTTCACCCATCGGAAAAAATTATTGACCCAAAAGCCGGAGGAAAAACAGGAGGCAATGTTTATATCACAAACAATGCACCAGTCCAAGTTACAGCAGAACAAGACGAATCTGGAAATTGGTCATTACTTATTAACGAAATAAAGAAGTCACTTGCTGGAGATGTCAGAAATAAAACAGGTGATTTTTGGAAATCGCTTCGTGAAACAACAACCATACAACCACTAGGCGCATAATGGAAGAATACCCATCAGTTTTACCAGATCCGTTGTGGGATTCGTATAAGATTACACCTATCTCAAATATCGTTAGATCAACGATGGAGAGCGGTAGGATTCGGCAACGCAGAAGTGATACCTCAACGCACTTCAATTTCTCGCTTACATGGAGATTTACGCGTCAGCAATATGCGATTTTCGCATCATGGCATAAGCATAAGATCAACGATGGAACTGATCAATTTTACATAACTATAGATGGTCTGAACGGACGCGCAAGGCATATTGTTCAGATGCAAGGTGGAATCTATCAGCCAACCTTCAATAATGGCTTCTGGGACGTTTCAACAACGCTGGAATGCTTCAATCCTACACCAATGACGGAAGCGGATTTAGATTCGGAATTATCATAATATGGCACAATTCGACGAAGCATTAAAAGAAGCAATGGCGAGCCTTGAGAATGGAGTCATTCTGCAGACGCTTGAGCTTAGACATGATGACATCGGATCACAGTATTATATCGTAAATCAACGGGACTCGATAATAGCGCAACTAGAGGACGGAAATCAAGCTGAATTCATACCTACAACTTTTAGATATACTCGACCAAAGAAGGACGATCAGGGATTCCCAGACTTAAGCATATCTATTGATAACGTAAATCAAGCACCTGGGAACTTCGTTCGATCTATTTCGAAATCGCAGAAACCGCTATTTATTGTTTTGCGGGAATATCTGACAACGAATCTAGTAAGTCCATCATCGCAACCATTAGTTTTGACGGTTAAAGATATAAAAGTTACGGCATTTGAAGTAGTGGCTAGAGCAACGTTTGCAAACATCCGAAATAAAGCATATCCGAATCAACGATATACAAGACTTCGTTTTCCATCATTAGGAAATTAATGATACCTACAAAACAAATTATATTGAATCATTTAGGAAACAAGTGGGAACCGCTTGGTAGGGGACCAAATGTATTCGATTGCTGGGGATTATATTGGTATCTGAATAAGACATACAACGGACGCGAATTTCCGCAAGAACTCGAAGTTAATGTATATTCTAATTTTGAGAAATCTTTTGCGATGACAAAGGGACTACAGAATCCAAAGTGGATACAAACAGATAGTCCTGTTGATTTCGATTTGGTCGCAATGTCAAGAAAGAATGCAATTCATCATGTTGGATGCTATTTCGACATAGATGGCGGCATTATATTACATGCTTATGATTTCGGAAATGTGGTTGCTAATAATATGCAGCAACTCAGAAATCTAGGACTTAGAACGATTAAATTTTATCATTATAATGGGTAAAATCGCACACATAACCGATATATACAACCAGAACATTTCTGAAGTTATCGAATCGACTAATGTATTTGTCGTTGAACGTCCTATTTCAATCCGTAGATTTTTAAAAGAAAATGGGATGGAAAACAGACATAAAGAATGTTGTCTGTTGATGCAGGATTTAAAAACGAAAGAATACATATTACAATCGGATTGGGGAAAACGCAAGATACGCAAAAACGATCAATTCGCATTAATCGAACACCCATCTGGATTCGATCCCGTAACTTGGGGGATTATCATTTCGGCAGTTTTAGCGGTTGCATCTATAGCAATTGCATTAACAATGCCGATTCCTGAAATCGGTAGCTCAAACCGCCAGGAAGCCGCGAGTGTTTATAATCTTAATGGGCATAATAATGCGTTTAAACTTGGGCAGGTTATCGAGGTTCCATACGGACGAAATCGTCTATGGCCTTCATATGCAGCCAAGCCCTATAATAAATATGTTGATAATGATCAATGGTTATATTCACTATTTTGTTTAGGTCAAGGAATCTATAATATCGAATCGATACAAATTGAAGATACTCCTATCTCCAATTTTACAGATGTTACATATCAAATATATAAACCTGGAGAATCTGTTACACTATTTCCGGATAACGTTGTTACATCAAGCGAAATTTCGAATGTTGAGTTGTTTGGAAGCAATGAAAGCGAGTATACGGGGTTTATTGGTGGAGTCGTAACAAATGATGTCGGAACAACAACGAATTATATAGAGGTAGACTTAATACTGCCGCAAGGACTATATACAATTAATAGCGAAAATAAGGAAGATTTTGCGAGCGTAAATGCATTATTCGAATATCGCGAAATCGATGACGGAAATACACCCATAGGATCTTGGCAAACGCTATTTACATTTGCGAGAACATTAAAAACAGTAGATCCGCAGCGATTTACAATTGGAACAAATGTTCCGGTCGGTAGATACGAAGTCAGGGGGAAACGCACTAATCAAGCAAATACAAATATATCTGCACAAGATTCGCTATTTTGGGAATCATTAAGAGCATTTCTTCCATCAACTAAAAACTATGGTAATGTAACGTTGTTGGCAGTTGCGGCAAGGGCGACAAATAACCTTAATTCATCAAGCGCAAATCGGATTAATGTGATCGCAACGCGAAAGCTCGATATATGGAACGGAGTTCAATGGCAAACCGGCGTTGCAACTCGATCACTTGTTTGGGCATATTGCGATATATTCAGATCGGTTTATGGTGCAAATCTATCCGATACTTATCTCGATTTACCATCGCTATTAGAGCTTGATAGATATTTTTCTGAAATAGGTGTTACATTTGACTGGGTGTTTGATAACTCAACTACAGTTTGGGAGGCTGCCGCAACGGTAGCTCGCGCTGGTATGGCTATTCCAATCATGAATGGAACGCTTATATCGATGACGGCCGACAAGAAGCTTGAGATACCAACGGCAGTCTTCAGCAAAGAAAACATCATTCAAGGCACGTTTTCAGAGGAATTCAGCCTCTATGATGAAAGCGAATATGACTCTGTTGAAATTGAATATATAGATGGTGTTACATTCGCGAAAGAAACTATTCTATGTAAAGTCGACGATGATCTAGGGGTTCACCCACAAACGATTCAAATCAATGGCGTTAGCGATGTTACAATTGCGTATAGATGGGGGATGCGGATCCGATCACAACAGCGCAAGTTGAGAAAAAATTTCACGTTTCAAACTGGACTTGAAGGCAATATACCGAATTATGGTGACTTGATATATCTATCGCATGATTCAGCCGCTTTAGGTTATTCCGGAACCATTCAGGCAATTGAAGGAAATGTTATTTATACAGATAAAACCATCGAGTTTGAAAGCGGAAAATCCTACCAAGTAGGATTGCGAAAAAAGAATGGAGAACCTCTTGGACCTTATGATTGCTATGGAAATGGCAAAACAAATCAAATTGTAGTCAATGGATCGATAGATGTTAGCAGTTTAAAGCTGGATGCTGAATCTAATAATGCTCACTGGTTTTTGGGTCCAACTGATAATTTTGCGGGTATATGCAAGGTCGTATCTATTACTCCAAGCGATGGCGAAAATGTAACGATGCGTGTGGTTGAATACGACGAAACCGTATATGATGCAGATGATACGACAGAATCTGGATTGCCGGATGGTATTTTTTCGGGTGGAACGAATGGAACAGGCGGGAACGCATCTGATTACATACCGGATTTACCATATGTTTATGCCATATCCGTGATAGAGGTTGTTGGTGAGCTGCAAACAGCACAAGCGACATGGAGCAGCTCTTTAGGTGCTCAATACTTTATTGTCCAGAAATCATTAGATGGTTTATCTTGGCAGCAACTTGGTATCACATACACCAATTCTATAAAGTTCAAATATACAAGCGGTTATCAATATATACGTGTAGCGGGTGTCAATGTTGGTCAAGGGCTTTGGTCTTCGTGGTATGGTAAATTGGGGCAAGGTGCAACAGATTTTCCATATCTATATAGTCCGGATGTTGTTCGACAAGAAATTCAGGCATTAGATGATTTCGAGCAATATGCAAATCAAAGAACAGATGAATTAACTGCTTATGCCGATCAAATAAGCGACAGGCTTAACGCTGAGGTTGATGATTTGATAGCTACAATACAACTCAATGATGCCGGATATGGTGCGACATTTGCAGAAATCAGACAAGTCGTTGAAACAGTAAATGGATTATTAGCACTTCAAATTGAAGGAATCGCAAGTAAGGCGGCAGAAAACGAGGCAGCTGTTTTGCAAGTATCAACAGCATTGACGAATGAAGAATTAGCTAGGGCTGAACAATATCAAATCATTACAACGAATTTCACAAATATATTTGGTTCGTTGAGTGGTCATTCTGAAGCTATAAACTATAATCGCTCAGAAATCGGAAGAATTGATAATAATATACAAGTAACTGGAACTCAGTTGAATTCTTTAACAACTGAACTTAGAAATAACTATTCAACAACGATTACTGTTAATCAAGCGATTGATATTGTTGATCAAAAAATAACAGCCCCAGTATCTGGAATAAGCGATAGGCTTGAAGCACAAAACACAAGATTGCAATCCGTTGAGACAAGATGGGGGGACGATGCATACGCTAAATCTCAAGCTTTATTCGATAGCTTCATTAAGGTAGATATATTCGGGAATGTATATGCATCAGCTGGATATAGATTAAAGGTTGATGCGGGTGGCGTAATTTCTGGCATGGAAGCAATTGCAAAGAATGATCCAGATTCTCCGCCATTAAGCATTCTCAAGTTCTTCGCAAATACTGTATATTATCAACTCGGAACAAATCTATATAGGATGATTGAGGGTTATCCGGTAGCCCAGCAGGTCGGAGGGTGGACAAGCGGTGATAGTTATTGGAAATTTAGAAATTTCTTCTCTCCGCAGTTAGTGAAGATCAATCCAGCCACAGGCGTTATTGATACAAGTGTTTATGGCGAAACAGCCGGAGTCAAGGTATATCCGGTTCCAGAATCTCAACCTATTGATCCACCATCGTTTCCAAGTGGGTATCAACCCGATCTAAACTAACTATGAATAACCATTTTGACCAGTTTTGTTTCCTTTCGCTGGTTGCGGCTTTGAGCCGCTATAAATTTACAAAAGTTGCAAAAAACTTAAAACTCAATATGCTTAAAAACTACTGAACATGCGAACACTAAATAAGCCTTTAGAAATACGACGCGGAGATGATTATAAATATCATATAACGCTGATAGATCAAGAAACAGAATTACCGATAGATTTATCAGTTGGAGTTGTTGAGTTTATGGTAAAATCATCTACGACCGTTGAAGATAT
>QKAV01000051.1 GCA_003247185.1 Crocinitomicaceae bacterium | reverse complement strand
GGACACGGATGCTTTGCGAAAGCAGCAGGAATTTGTTATTAAGATTCAACGTGGGAAGGAAAAAATGGAACTTCCTGTTGCCGGAAATGAAACCACGGCTCTTTTGGATGCCTACCCTACTCTGAAAGCAGGATTGGAAGAGGGAGATAAGATTATTGAAGTTGCAGGAACGAAAGTGGAGTTCTTTGAGGAAATTGTTGGAAATCTGTATCACAACAAAGGAAAAAAGATTGATCTGATTGTTGAACGTTCAGGGAAACAGGTTGAGATTAAAACCCAGGTTAGCAATCTTGGGAGCATTGGATTTGCTCCTGTGAACAAAAAGCCGATCGATTTCGATAAGATTAAAACGATCAAATATTCCTTTGGTGAGAGTATTGGCCGTGGAATCCGCAAAGGCTATCAAACACTGAGTGATTATGCCAGTCAGATGAAATTCCTTTTCACCAAAAAGGGAGTTGGTTCGATGGGAGGATTCGGATCGCTTGGAAACATGTTCCCTTCTGCATGGAATTGGGAAATCTTTTGGATGAATACAGCACTTATCTCGATCATTCTGGCCTTCATGAACATTTTGCCAATCCCTGCACTGGATGGCGGACATGTAGTGTTCTTATTATATGAAATCATTACTGGCAAGGAAGCACCTCAGAAAGTATTGGAATACGCACAGTATATTGGTTTCTTCCTGATCCTTTCTTTGGTCATCTATGCAAATGGAAATGATCTTGTAAAGTGGTTCACCGGAGGATAACCAACACCATTTATAAGTAAACAAATCCGATCTTCTTTAAAATTCGGCACCCGACAATTTTCGACGAGAATTGTGGCACTTTTATTGTACCTTGGTGGCAGATTTAACTGTAAAAAAATGAAAAGACAATTTTTAAGTTTGGTAGTTGCTGTTCTGACAACACTATCATTATCGGCACAAGTATCAGAAGGACATGTAAAATATACTATAGACATGACATCTGACAATCCGGAAATGGCAATGGGAATTGCAATGATGCAAGGATCTACTATGGAGATCTATTTCAAAGATGACAAATCAAGAACGGAAATGTCAATGGGATCATTAATGACGACAACAATCATCAGTGATGCTACTAAAAAAGAAACATTGACCTTAATGAGTGGTATGATGGGGGAATCTGCTGTAAGAGGGAAGTTTGAAGAAAATGAAGATCAACCGGAAGTAGAAGAAGATTTTGAAGTAACTGTTACAGATGAAACAAAAGACATCCTCGGTTACACCTGTAAAAAAGCAATCGTTACTGATAGCGAAGGAAATGAGAGTGTGTTTTGGGTAACTGACAAAGTAACTATCAATAAAGAGGGGCAAACGATGTTGAATAAGCGAATCCCAGGATTCCCTTTAGCAATGGAAGTTCTTGCTAACGATATGGTAATGACTATGACAGCTATTGAATTCGACAAAAAAATCAAAGACAAGAGTTTGTTCGACATGAAAATCCCTGAAGGATATACAGAGACGACAACTGAAGAATTGATGAATAGTTTTGAAGGTCAGGAGTAAAAGAAAATTTACAGATAAAAAAAGGGAGCTGTTTTAGCTCCCTTTTTTATTATCTCACTTTAATCAACTTCGTCTGAACATTTCCTGACTTCTTGAGAATCTGAACTACATACTCTCCTTGCTGGAAATCTCTTGTCTCGAAGAAGATATCATGACTTCCAGGAGTAAGATTCGAATCGCAGATCGTACCCACGTTTCTTCCTGAAAAATCGAAAATATCAATTCGAACCCATTCATCATCTGATTTAAATCTGATCGTTGAACTGTTACTACATGGATTCGGGTAAAGAATGGCTTCATCTTTCGCAAGTGATTTCTCTTCCACTCCAAGATTACAAGCACCAAGTACATTGTAGTAAGTAACCGTATGTTCAAAGAATGACTGAATAGTTGTAGTGTCTACTCCAAACCAGTCTTTCAGAATAGAAGCATAGATATCTCTGAAATCGAATTCCATCGGAACTCCGGCCTGATCTACTACTGTACTTCCTATCGTAGGGTTAGCTCCTACAATACCACCTTCTATACATGTTCCAAATAAGAACAATGGCGCCGCATCTCCGTGATCCGTACCTCTACTTCCGTTTGATGCTACCTGACGTCCAAATTCAGAAAAAGTCATCCCTGCTACACGGTTTTCTATCCCCAGCAACTGCAGGTCGTTCTGGAACGCAGCTACTGCATCAGAAACAGTTTGAAGCAAATTCGCATGAGTTCCCGTTGTTGTGTCCGTACTTGTTACCTGTGCATCATGTGTATCAAAACCTCCAACATTTAAAATGTAAACCTTTGTTTTCAGTCCACCGGAAATCATTTGAGCTACATACTGTAACTGCTGACCCAATGTTGTTGAAGGGTACGTTGCGAGTGTGTTCCCGGCATTGGCCGCTGCATTGATTTCTGCACCATATCCATTAGCCTGATCAATTAAGTTGGCCAGGTACTCAACCTGATCACCATAATAGGTTCCGTCATTTACCGCACCACTCGTAAGCAGGTTATAATTGTCAAACGGATTGCTTACAGCATGGCTGAAATTGGCCAAAATACCCTGACAGGTAGTTGACACTTCATATCCCATACTAATCGCAAAAGGATCCGGATAAGTTGAATTGGGATAACCATCCGGGTAGTTTGGATTATAATCCTGAAAATAGCGCCCTAACCATCCGGTCGTTGGGTCATTATCGATCAATCCTGATGTCCAGATATCCATGGAACGGAAATGTGATCTGTTCTGCTCAGGATAACCTACATTCTGAATCACGGATAACTTCCCATCATTGTAAATTCCCTGCATCCCTGTCATAACCGGATGCAGCCCTACTTCCGCCGTCAATGGTAAGACGGATGTTTCCGGGATCAGGATATTGTTTCTCTGAACCGATAAGTTCGAGTACTGATCACGAGGGATCACTGTATTCAGTCCATCGTTTCCGCCATTCAGACGAATGATTACCAACACTCTGTCTTCTGCAGACTTAGGAACGTCAAATAGTTTCTTTCCTAGTGACTGCATTTTGATATTGTTCAACAAGATCGGTGTCCCTGCTGAAGCTATTGCTATATTTTTAACAAAATCTCTTCTTTTCATTTTACTTCAGTTTAGGGATTACATAACGTGGAATTCCGGCATTTGGAATACACGGTAAAGCACTTGTTCAACATGGGTTCTAACCGGGTCGGAATACGTTGTATTTCCCGGATTATTAATGTAGTTGTTATACTCAGAGGCCCAAACGGTATCCGGTTGACCTCCGGTTAAAACCGACTTCAATATGAGTTTTTGTGTCGCAGAAATTCCTTTCGGTGTAAAAATATCCGCAATATCATCAATCACCGTCGCAGCAGTAGCTGGAGCAGATAAATTATCAAGGAAGCCCAGAGCATTGACCTTGAAAAATTCCCCATTCACAGGAATACCTGTCAGTATTGTTACAAATGTCGCAGCATCGAAACGCAATTTCAAGGTTGACGCATTCACCCACATTTTATAATAGGATGGCTCCTGATAATACGCCGGCCAACCAGCAACTGCAGGAGGAGTGGCGTAAGCCTGACCTGAGGACTCTGCCAACCAATAGATGTTGAGCATCATCATCATGTTTGTATCCAGGGTATAATTTGCTGTCGACTCTGTTGAATTAAATATTGCAAAATAGGCATCCAACGGACTTCGAATAATGGCTCCCCTTACAGATATGTCGTAGAAGTGCTGGCTTCTGAAAAGCATATCCAAAACGGGCAACACATCATAGTTGTTCGCAATCATGGTGTTTGCCATTTCTGTGATGACGTTTGTCTCAACCGCAGATGTCAGGTCGTAATTCACGAAGTACTTATAGAGTTTTCTACAAATGAAGTAAGCACATTCGTCTTGCAGAAAAACAACATCTACTAAATCCTGATATTCGTTCCCGTCATTATTCGGTATAACTGCATTTCCGAAATGAGCAGACATTGTTTTCGTTGACGTGTCATGCAAAATCCCATTGTACACCGCAGTTACCGACGTAGCTGTAGATGAACGCAGACCATCTACATAATAGCCTGTAAATATTTTAGCTGCAGCGGCAACATCTTCTTCCGTGTAATTCGTATAATCTCCCGGACCAATTTGCGGGCCTTTTCCTATTGTAAATAACTCCAGAAACTCCCGCGCGTAATTCTCATTCGGACTAAAAACGTTATTTGTAGCACCGTTTAAGAAAAGTAGCATAGTCGGATTAATCGTAATGTCTTTTACGAGTTGCTTAAAATTACCAAGCGCATGTTGTCTGATCAGCATGTGATAATCGTAAGTGGCTCTCGAATCCGAAACTGCAGTTGCAGCAAAATGATTTTGCCAAAACAGGCACATCTTCTCTGCTACGGAAAGTGACTCCTGATTCAGACGTTCCATAATCCAGCCTCCCAATGACATCACCCTGGCATTTTCCACCGTTTGCGCATCTGTGGTATTCGCAGGATATACCGCGTTTACCCATGTAGATCCGAAAGGCACAATCGTTTCATTGGAATCAAAAGCTAAAGGATCACCTATTGCGGGTACCTGCATCAAAGCTGTGACGGTAGCATCCATCCCATTGGCAACGGCGTCAAGTATCTGCTGATTAGTGGCTCCAAACATTGTTCGATGTAACAAATGGCCTGCTTCGGCTTTTGTCCATGAACCGGTATAAGGTGTCATACTGTATGAAATGGCACCTGGATTTCCCTGATCTGGCATAGTAAGTAAGTTAAATTTGTCGGAATTTAGAAAGAATGTATGGTTCAGACAAATCAGAATGCAGAATTATCCTTTTTTGTTAAAAAATTAATGTTTCTTTTCAATCCGGGGTATTTCGTCCTCTTTACGGCTGAATTTCTGAACAATTCCTGAAATAATTCTTCTGTTAATTCTTCCCAATCGTTTTTCGTAAGTGACATCAGACTTCTGTGCGGATCAAATTCAGGAATTGCGTGTGGCTTCGAAAAACGATTCCACGGACATACATCCTGGCATACATCACACCCAAAGATCCAATTATCCATTTCATTCTTAAACGCGCCAGGAATAAGCTGGTCCTTTAATTCAATTGTCAGATAGGAGATACACTTTGACCCATCCACAAGATAAGGCTGAACTATAGCTTCCGTAGGACAGGCATCGATGCAACGTGTGCAGGTACCGCAATAGTCCTTCATCGGACCATCCGGTTCCAACTCAAGATCAAGGATAATTTCAGCAATGAAGAAAAATGAACCCGTTTTCGGATGAATCAAATTCGCATTTTTACCCATCCAGCCCAATCCAGACCGTTTTGCCCACGCCTTATCCATTACAGGTGCGGAATCGACGAATACACGTCCGTTGACATCGCCAATTTCATCCCGGATAGTATCGAACAGCGCGAACAATTTCTCTTTGATCACCAGGTGATAATCCTTTCCGTAGGCATATTTCGAAATTTTGTAGCTATCGTTAGTTTGTGTCTCCTTAGGAAAGTAATTTAACAATAATGAAATGACTGTTTTTGCTCCCGGTACAAGTAAACGGGGATCAAGACGCTTATCGAAATGGTTTTCCATGTACTGCATTTTTCCATGCATTTCACTTTTTAACCATTTTTCCAGACGAGGGGCTTCCTCATCCAGGTGGTCCGCCTTTGCGAATCCGCAATAAAAAAAGCCAAGTTCATTGGCTCTTCGTTGTATTAGTTCCTTATATGTCCTGTTCGCTTGCATCAAAACAGGCCTCCCTGTGTGAATCCTCTGTCTTTATTCAAGTGCTTGTACGCCTTTTCCGTAGCTTGCCTACCTCTTGGCGTACGCATCAAAAACCCTTCCTGAATAAGAAATGGTTCATATACTTCTTCCAGTGTACCTGCGTTCTCTCCGATTGCTGTAGCAACGTTGTTTAATCCTACCGGTCCTCCTTTAAACTTATCAATAATCGTTATAAGGATTTTATTGTCCATTTCATCCAACCCGTACTGATCAACATTTAGGGCTTCCAGTGCATGATTCGTTATATCCAGAGTTATTGTACCATCACCTTTTATCTGAGCAAAGTCCCGCACACGACGCAATAAAGCATTGGCCACACGTGGGGTTCCTCTACTTCTACCGGCAATCTGAAAAGCAGCTTCTTCTGTAATCGGAATATTTAGCAACCCTGCCGAACGTTCAACAATCAGCGTTAATGTTTTGGAATCATAATATTCTAACCGTGAATTGATTCCAAATCTTGCTCTTAAAGGCGATGTTAACAATCCGGATCGGGTAGTAGCACCGATTAATGTAAACGGATTTAAAGCAATCTGCACCGATCTGGCATTGGGGCCCGAGTCAATCATAATGTCTATCTGGTAATCTTCCATTGCAGAATAGAGGTATTCCTCAATTACCGGACTCATACGATGAATCTCATCTATGAACAAGACATCTCCGACCTGTAATCCTGTTAACAGGCCCGCAAGATCCCCAGGTTTATCCAAAACAGGCCCGCTTGTGATCTTACAATCCACTCCAAGCTCATTTGCTATAATGTTCGCCAAAGTCGTTTTTCCAAGCCCCGGAGGACCATGTAGTAAGACGTGATCCAGTGGCTCATTACGGAGCATAGCAGCTCTTACGAAAATCTGGAGGTTTTCCGTCACCTTGGCCTGACCTGCGAAATCTGACAATGACTTTGGCCTAAGGACCTTATCAATATCCGTTTGCTTTTCAGCCTCGTCTCTATAGTCAAATGAATCTTCCAAACTGCTTGTATATTACAAAAATAAGAAAGCCCCCTGTATACAGGAGGCCTTCTTTAAATATTTATTCTTTTAGTGCTCTTCTTCACCTTCCATCAACGGAACTGTCTGAGGTATAAAGTCCTCTTCCGCTCCCGGCTTAGAAAGATCGTAAGGCCATCTGTGTACAGTTGGAAGTTCCCCTGGCCAGTTACCATGGATGTGCTCCACAGGAGTTGTCCATTCCAAAGTAGTAGATCTCCAAGGGTTTTGTTCCGCTACCGGTCCTCTGTAGATGCTGTAGAAGAAATTGAACAAGAAGATCAATTGTCCTAAAGCTGCAATAATTGCGAAGATGGTGATGATAACATTCAAATCCATGATCATGTTATATGAATCCACATCAAAATCATTATATACAGAGTAGTTATAGTAACGACGAGGTGCTCCGGCAATACCAACGAAGTGCATTGGGAAGAATACCCCGTAGGCACCGATCAACGTGATCCAGAAATGTACATATCCTAATCTCGTATTCATCATACGTCCGTACATTTTAGGGAACCAGTGGTATACCCCGGCCAACATACCGAATACCGCAGAAAGTCCCATTACCACGTGGAAGTGGGCAACTACGAAATACGTATCATGAACTGTGATATCCAATGCGGCATCAGCAAGGATAATACCTGTAACACCACCTGTAATGAATGTAGAAACCAATCCGATAGAGAACAACATTGCCGGTGTAAACACCAATGAACCTCTCCAGATAGTAGTCAAATAATTAAATACTTTTACCGCTGATGGAATCGCAATCAACAAGGTTGTAAATACAAAGACAGATCCAAGGAAAGGATTCATCCCTGTTACGAACATGTGGTGCGCCCATACAATGAATGACAGGAATGCGATCGCCAGAATCGATCCGATCATTGCACGGTAACCAAAGATCGGTTTACGTGAATTCGTAGCGATAATCTCTGATGTAATCCCAAGTGACGGAAGAAGTACGATATATACCTCAGGGTGACCAAGGAACCAGAATAAGTGCTGATAAAGGATCGGTGAACCACCGTGCTGTGTAAGCATTTCTCCTCCAACGATAATATCAGATAAATAGAAACTTGTTCCAGCAAGACGGTCCATGATCAATAACAACGCAGCAGACAATAAAACTGGGAAAGAAAGTACCCCGATAATTGCTGTTACGAAGAATGCCCAGATTGTAAGAGGCAATCTTGTCATTGACATTCCTTTTGTTCTAAGGTTCAATACTGTAGTGATGTAGTTCAAAGATCCGATCAGAGACGAAGCAATGAAGATCGCCATTGAGAACAACCAAAGTGTCATACCCATTCCGGAACCACTAACTGCTTGTGGTAAAGCAGATAATGGAGGATATACGGTCCATCCTGACATTGCCGGTCCAGACTCTACGAAAAGAGAGATCATCATTAATACTGAAGACAAGAAGAAGAACCAGTAAGAAAGCATGTTCAGGAATCCTGAAGCCATATCACGTGCACCAACCTGCAATGGAATTAACAGGTTCGAGAATGTACCTGACAAACCACCTGTTAACAGGAAGAATACCATGATTGTACCGTGAATTGTTACCAATCCCAAATACATATCTTCTTTTAAGACCCCATCCGGTGCCCACTGCTCTCCCAAAAAGAAGCTCAGAAATCCTGAACCTTCTTCCGGCCATGCAAGTTGAATTCTAAACAAGATAGAAAGCAACATCGCTACAAATCCCATAAATACCGCAGTCATTAAAAACTGCTTACCGATCATTTTATGATCCTGCGAAAAAATGTACTTCGATACGAAGTTTTCTTCGTGATGTCCGTGATCGTCGTGATGTCCGTGTGCCTCGTGTGCTACTGCAGCCATTCTATTAAATTTAAGTCGTTAATCAATTAAGCTTCCGCGTTTTGTGCCTGTTCAGTTTGTCCTTCTGCATTTTCAGCATCAGCAGCAGGCTGAGCCGGTTCAACTGCAGGGAAATATGTGTCTCTGAACGTCTTCGTCATTTTTCCTTTGAACCAATCATTGTAGGCATCTTCTTCCATTACAACGATCATCATTTTCATTTTGTAGTGTGCACCTCCACAAATCTTATTACATAGAAGTACATAATTGAAATTCTCGTCTCCCTTGATTTCTCTCATCTCACTTGTACTTACGTCAGGAGTGAATTTAAATCGAGTTGTCAGGCCGGGAACCGTGTTCATCTGAGCTCTGAAATGAGGGAAGAATGCTGAGTGAATTACATCCTTTGAACGGAAATTGAATTCATATTCTTTTCCTTTACACAAGTAAAGTGTGTCCTTCTGAATGAAATCATCCCATGCAGCAGCATCATCTTTCGGATCATGCTTTTCTTTCATTTGATAAAGAAGACGAATCAATCGCTCTTTTCTTGAAAGGTCCGCTTCCATTTTAGCTCTATCCTCAGGAACCATAATGATCTTTTTATCATTCAATTTGGCTTCCAATGTTTTAATTCCCATTGGTCCTTCTTCCATCATACGGATAGCAGAATCTATGGTAGCGGCAGTTTTAAGAGCAAGTTCATTATTATCCAATGTCAACTTGTAATCAAACTTACCTAGTTTATTATCCTTACCGGAGTAACGTGCAGTCCAGTCGAATTGCTTCGAGAACAACTCAACACGAATAGATTCTGCAGGAGCGTCTCCAGTAGCTTCATTCCATGTTTTCAATCCAAGGATGATGATCACCGCAAGAACCATTGCAGGAACAACTGTCCAAAGCATCTCCAGTTTATTATTGTGTGCCAGATAATAAGCAGGAACTCCAGGTTTCTTAACAAATCTAAATGCGAAGATGTACAACAAAGCGTTTGTCAGGAAGAATACTGAAATGATGATAATCAAATTCAGATTCAACAACCAGTCAATATCTTTACCATGCTTAGAGGCAGCAACACCACGTCCAACCCATCCGTAATGAATCATCATGTAGATGAATGAGCCAAAGAAAATGAACATGAACAATAACATCAATTTCGCATTGAAACGGTTATCGCGATTACTGATTTCATTTTCCTTTTTACCTGTTATTTTAGAAGAGAGTTCATAAATACGCATCATTTGAGCGATTGCGAGTACTCCCAGAATAACAACTAGTAATATGATCAATTTAGTTCCCATCTATCTTTCTATTAACTGTATCAAATATTAAATTTCGTGATGTAAACTCTCATCCAAGAATGGGTGATTTACAGGCATTAAAGGTGCTTTAGATAAATTCATAAGAATGATTCGAATGAATGCTCCACCAAGTAACAGTGCCATTCCTATTTCCAGACATCCGATTTCTGCCAATGCTCCAAGTGAACCACCTGCGAACATGATATATGCATCCACCCAGTGACCACTAAGTATAATCAATCCTACAAACGTCAGGATTCCTGCATTACGCTTAGCATCTCTGGACATAAGGATTAACATCGGGAAGGCGAAGTTGATGATGAACATCGTAAAATACAACACCTTGAAGTTTTCGATTCTGTTGATGTAATAAGTTACCTCTTCAGGAATATTCGCATACCAGATCAACATGAACTGTGAGAACCATAGGTAAGACCATAGGAAAGATGTTGCAAACGTCCATTTACCCAAATCGTGAATGTGACTATCATTTACTTTTTCAAGGTATCCCAATTTCTTAAGATACAATACCAAAAGAACTAAAACAACCATAGTTGACACCCACATTCCGGCGAATGTATACCATCCAAATAGTGTAGAGAACCAGTGAACATCAATAGACATGATCCAGTCCCAGGAAGATGTTGAACTAAATACAGAGAAGAAAACAAGGAACAATGCCCCCTTCTTGTAATTTTTGAAATGGATATCTGTTCCACCTACTCTGTCTTCCTCAAGTGATCTCTTTTTAAATCCGTTCCAGAAAATATAGTAGATCGCCATATAAGCCACTGTTCTGATCCAAAAGAAAATCATATTCAAATACGCACTCTTTTCCTGAATCATCTCATCGTGAGCTACAACTTCCGGATCCATCCATGTGTAAATATGAGCTCCATCCATAATAGAGATCACAACAAGGATAAGCACCATAAGACCAATACCATAAGGTAAGAAACCGGCAACTGCTTCAATTACTCTTTTTACCGTAGCATACCAACCAGTTTCAGTAGCGTACTGTAAGGCAAGGAAAAATAATGCCCCAAGACCAATTGAAAAATAGAAGAATGCATTGGATAGCGCTCCTACTAAAAATCTTGTACCGAAATGCTCTCCATGCCCCATGTTAAAGGCAATACCTATTCCCATAAACACAGCACCGATTACAATCAACGCGAGTGTTACAGTTTTAGCTTTATTCGAAATTTTGAATTCCATTTGTTCCTTTTTTCTAGTCGCTTAATAATTATTGCATCTGTGCATTTACCGTATCTGCCATTACAGAAACTCCAGGCCCGTAATTAGGATTCTGGAACTTTCTAACATAGTGAACCAATGTCCAGATTTCTTTCTTCGTTAGAATAGGTCCGTGTGCACCCATCATGTTCTTACCATAGTATATGGAATAAAAGATCTGACCGTCACTCAGGTTCGTTAAATTGGCATAGTCAGGTACTCCTGTGTAGGCACCACTTTTAACCATCGGACCTTCACCGTTACCTTTTTCACCATGACAATGAGCACAGTTAGACGTGAACAAAGCTTTTCCCTCTTTAAAAATAGCATCTGCGTTATCAGCAGTTAGGGTTAAAGGGTTCACATCAGCAGCAGCTAACTCATATTCATTCTCCGCAGTTAACATTCCATCATATACACCATGCGTTTCTTTGAAGGAAACATTTGGTAATCTTTTATATGGTAACATTAACATTACTTCCGCTGAATCTGTTCCATAATAAGGAATTGTTCCAACCGGAGGAACCAACGCTGAAAGATGGTTTTTAGAATCCATATTTTCACGTTCCTTCATGTGACCGTAATCAACATAAGGCTCAATTGCCGGAGAACGATACATGTCAGGCATATATTCCAAACCTGGACTATCCTTATCAGCACCACATCCTGCCAACACAATGATTGACAATGCCGACAATGCTACTATTTTCATGCTCTTTAATTTCATTTTCATCAGATTCTTAGTCCGTATTAAAGCGATTTCTGATCTAATTCTACAATTCCTGTTTCCTTGATCATTTTCTCAAGTTCTTCAGCTGAGAACTTCGAATTTTCAGATACTCTCAATTCCATAACGAAACGGTCATCTGTAGTTCTCGGATCAGGATTTTGCGCTGGCATACCCGGTAATGTTTTATTTCTAAGGAAATAAGTAATCGCCATACCGTGCGCGGCACATAATACCGTAAACTCAAATGTGATCGGAATGAATGCCAAAATATTATCCAGGTAACTAAAATTTGGTTTACCCCCTACGTTCATCGGCCAATCCTCGATCATGAAATATCTCATACCAATCGTTGCCAATGTTAATCCGGTAAGTCCATAGATAAACGCCATGATTCCAAGACGTGTGTTTTTTATACCAATGATCGGATCAATACCGTGAATCGGGAATGGAGAAAACACCTCCGTTACCTTCACTCCTTTCGACACCAACTTCTTTGCACCGTCTTTCAGTACATCGTCGTCATCGTACATTGCGTAAAATACTTTATCTGCCATTTCTTTTAATTTCAGAATTAATCATTGGTTTCATCCTTCTCTTCCGTATCCGATTCCTCATCTGAGTTATCCTCAGATTTTGGCTCTTCAGTACTATCCGCTTCAGGAGTTTCCGTTTCAGGAGCTACTGTTTCCTCTACTACGGGTGCAGCTTCTGCTTTAACCTCTTCAACTACGTGTCCGTGGTCATCACCATGATGATGATCATCCGGTAAGTTCTTATAATATTCTCCGGAAGACTTCAAAATCGTTTTTATCTCGTTTAATGCCAATACCGGGAAGTATCTCGCAAACAACAGGAAGAACACGAAGAACAATCCGATTGTACCAACATATACCCCGATATCAATGTGGCTTGGGTAATGCATACTCCATGAAGACGGAAGGTAATCACGGTGTATTGAAGTAACGATAATTACGTAACGTTCGAACCACATACCGATGTTTACAACGATTGAAATAATGAAAGTAAAGATCAAACTTCTTCTTAATCTTCTGAACCACATCAACTGAGGAGAAACCACGTTACATGTCATCATCGATGCATAAGCCCACCAGTAAGGTCCGGTTGCACGATTGATAAATGCGTAAGATTCATATTCCACACCGGAATACCAGGAAACAAAAAGCTCAGTGATATAGGCAGTACCTACGATTGAACCTGTAACCATGATTACGATATTCATATACTCGACGTGCTTCGTATGAATATAGTTTTCAAGGTGCATTGCTTTACGCATTACAAGTAGTAGGGTTTGTACCATCGCAAATCCTGAGAATACCGCTCCCGCAACGAAGTAAGGAGGGAAGATGGTAGTATGCCATCCAGGAATTACAGAAGTGGCGAAGTCAAATGATACGATCGAGTGAACCGAGAATACAAGTGGTGTTGCCAAACCTGCAAGTACCAACGAAACCAATTCAAAACGATTCCAGTGCTTTGCACGTCCTGACCATCCGAAAGACATAATTGAATACATCTTTTTAGAGATCGGTTTTTTAGCGCGGTCACGAATAGTTGCGAAATCAGGAATAAGACCGATATACCAGAACACCAGTGATACCGATAAATAAGTAGAGATCGCGAATACGTCCCAAAGCAAAGGTGAGTTGAAGTTAACCCAAAGCGATCCGAACTGGTTAGGAATCGGTAATACCCAGTAACCCAACCAAAGACGTCCCATGTGGATCAAAGGGAACAATCCTGCCATGAATACGGCAAAGATTGTCATCGCCTCTGCAGAACGGTTAATCGCCATTCTCCATTTTTGTCTGAACAATAATAACACGGCAGAGATCAACGTACCTGCGTGACCGATACCTACCCACCATACGAAGTTTGTAATATCCCAAGCCCAACCAACAGTCTTGTTCAATCCCCAAACTCCAACTCCAGTACCCAAAAGGTAAAGGATACATCCAACACCGTAAAGACCAATGATCAGTGCAATTGAAAAGAGCACATACCACATTCGTGGCGCCTTGTCCTCAATTGGCTTACATACGTCCTCTGTAATATCATGATAAGTCTTGTGACCTAAAATGAGGGGTTCCCGTATTGCTGCTTCCTTATGCATTAGCGTCTATTTTAATTCAATTAATGTTTTTCTTCTTTATGTTCTCCACCCTCATGTGACTCGTGTCCACCATGAGCATGAGCGTGCTCTGCTTCAGCTACCTGAATTGCTTCAAGATCCTTGTTCTCATTATTACGAACTTTCACCTTGAACCAAACATTTGGCTTAACTCCTATTTCTTCAAGCGCCTGGTATGCACGTTTATCATCAGCACTCTTACGAATTGATGAATTCACATCATTCCAGTCACCTACGATAATTGCGTTTGTAGGACATACATCCGAACAAGCAGTAGAAAGTTCTCCGTCTTCAACCGGACGACCTTCAGACTTCGCATCCAGTTTAGTAGCCTGAATTCTTTGTACACAGAATGAACATTTCTCCATAACCCCTCTCGTACGTACTGTAACGTCCGGGTTAAGAACCATTCTTCCAAGATCATCCTGTGCAGGGTTGATCTCAGCTTGTGCTTTGTAAGAAGGATAGTTGAACCAGTTGAAACGACGTACTTTGTACGGACAGTTATTCGCACAGTAACGAGTACCAATACAACGGTTATACGCCATTTGGTTCAAACCTTCATTACTATGGTTAGTTGCCGCAACCGGACAAACTGTTTCACATGGTGCATGATTACAGTGGTGACACATCATTGGCATGTGAACTACCGCAGGGTTGTCTGCTGTATTCTCCAATTCGTCAAACCACTCCATTCTGCTCTTCTCAATATCCTTGCGCGTACCAACTGCAGCCTCTTCAGTTGAAGCAAAGTAACGATCCAAACGCAACCAGTGCATTTCACGACCTCTTCTTACTTCATCCTTACCAACTACAGGTACGTTATTTTCCGATTGACATGCGATCAAACATGATCCACATCCAATACAAGAAGAAAGATCGATAGTCATACCCCATCTGTGTCCGATATTTTCTACCGGATGTGCATCCCAAAGATCGAATTCACCAACAGGCTTAACATCGTGTTCTCCTTCTTTATTCAGATAACCCAACATGTGTGTAGGGTTATAAGCTTCTTTGTCTAATGTGTTGTAACCATTCAAAGTAGTTTCACGCACTACCGAATGTCTACCCATTGCAGTTGAATGAATCTGCGTTGCAGCAATCAGATATGTACCCTCAGCTTTTGCGATAGAAGCTACATTTGATGTATTCATTAAACCACCAACAACACTCATGAAGCCATAAACATTCGATCCTACCGGAGTTGGATTTCCTGCTTCGTTCATGATATGACCACCATATTGGTATGTTTGATAAGCCGCCTTTCCGATTTTCTCTCCATTTCCACCACGACCATATCCAAGCGCGATACCAACTGTTCCGCTCATTTGACCTGGTAATGGATATACCGGTAAAGTAACTGACATCTCACCTACCTTTACAGTAGCTAAGTTTAACCCGTGCTCCTGATCGAAGTATTGTGTGTAACCACCTTTCTCCATATCAGCAGGACTCATAGTGATGTAGTTATCCCAAGTTACTTTTGACATCGGATCCGGCATCTCTTGTAACCAAGGGTTACCAGCCTGATCTCCTGTACCGATAGCTGCCTTTTGATAAAGTACAACCTCTGTATCTCCACCTTTAGGGAAATTCAATCCTGAAAGACTTCCTGTAAAGCTAACATTTGCAGCTTCTGCAGGTTTAGAGTTCAAGCAGCTGTTGTGAACTGCCATTGACCAATATGTATGGAAATCAGTATAAGGAGTATCATTGTACTTATTGAATCCTTCTTCTTCCCAGTTCTTTCTGATATAATCGTAAGCTACTTTTGAATCCTTTCCACCTCTTTTCGCCTTACCAGCCCATACTAACATTGTTTCGATAGCAGAAGCAGTGTTGTGTAAAGGACGAATTGTAGGTTGCGCAACCGCATAATGGCTCATTGTAGGATTGAAATCCATCCATGCTTCCAAAGCGTGGTGGTCAGGGGCCTGGAATTTACACAAGCTTCCTGTTTCATCCGCATAAGCGTTTAAGGAAATAGTAGTTTTTACGTTTTTAAGTGCAGCACCAAAAGCAGCACCATTTGGTAACGTATACACCGGATTTGTTCCCATGAAGATAACAGCATCCGATCCTTTTCCTGAGATTACATCTTTTACAAATGCAGACATCTTTTTGTCTTCAGATCTGTAAAGATTAATCGGGTCATTAATATTGATTGTCTTCGTGTATGCTCCAAGTACCTCATTCAACTTGTTTACCAACATTTGAACATCCGTACTGTTAGAATCACATACTACCAAAGATTCTTCTTTACTTGCTTTAAGCGCTTTAATAGCTGCATCAGCTACCTTTTTAGCATTCTCATCCAACGCAGGTGCTGAAACAGAAACTCCGAATCCTTTCAATAAGTATGCAAGTACGCTTGCTTGTTGAGAAGGTTTAATCATTGCTCTGTAGTCCGCATTAGATCCTGTGATCGACATAATCGATTCAAACTGGAAATGCTTGGACATCCATTCTCCGTCAGGATTTCTGCGAGATCCGTATTGCTTGGAGAATTGAGTTGGTAACAACCATGAATTTAAGAAGTCAGCTCCAACACTAACGATTGTTTTAGCTTTACAAAACGCATAGTTAGGAATGATCCCGTCATTAGCTGATGCATCGCTTCCATCCCAGTTCGGGATTGTCGCACCAAATGCATTTTTATGAGACTCACGAATAGCGGCATAAGAGACCGCATCGTATTGAATATGTTCAAACTTATCTGCACCAACAGAAGCAGCCAATTCAGAAATAGCCATTCCCAATGAAGGACTAATCACTGTTCCGGATACCAAAGTAACTTTCTTAGCTGACTTCAACGCATCTCCCACCTTTTCATCCAGGTCAGAGAATTTAGCTGAATTCCCGTCAACCATTGCACTTGTTAAACGCTCTCCGTCGTACAACCCAAGAACTGAAGCCACAATACGCGGGTTTACAGCTCCGTGAGTAATCCCCTGGTCCTTATTACCTTTAATAAAGATTGGACGACCTTCACGTGTTTTAACAAGAATTGATGCATAAGAAGTACCGTCATAATAAGTTGACGCATACCAAGTTGGCATACCCGGAGTAACATCTTCAGGCTTATTCACGTAAGGAATCGCCTTTGTAACCGGAGCCTCACACGCTGCTACAGTTGCAGCTGCAACGCTGAATCCTAAAAACTTAAGGAAGTCACGACGATTTGTCGATGTTGCGTCCAAATTTTCATCACCAAGGAACTCTTCAACATTTTGCTGAGCTGGAAATTCTTGGTCTCTGGACTCTAGAAATTGTGGAGTTTCATGCAACTCATCAATTCCTTTCCAATATTTTCTAGTCATTCCCATATCTTTATTCGAATTCGTCTTTTCTTATTAATAATGACATTTAGCACATTCCCATCCACCCAACTCAGAAACTGTTACTTTACCATCTTCAAGGTATTTCTCATAAAGTTTCTTGTCATTGTTCATAAGGCGTCTGTGGATTTCGTCGTAGTAACCATCTTTCTTCGTGTCAAGAGAACCAAGTGATACTTCTTTCTCTTTGTGACACTCGATACACCAACCCATTGTAAGTGTTCTCTTTGTTAAAGGAATATTTCCTTCCACTTTGTTCAACTCTTCAACCGGCTGTACTTTGGCCGTTTCAGTCATTTTTGTCATATCACCATGACATTGCTTACAATCTACACCACCAACAACAACGTGTTGCTTGTGACTGAAATACACGTGATCCGGAAGAACATGCACTTTATTCCATGTAATTGGTTTTGTTTCACCTGTATATTTACCAGCTCCTTCAGGACTCCATCCCGCAGCTTCGTAAATCTTAGCGATCTTCTCTTGTTGTACCGGTGTTCTACCGTTAATTTGTTTGTGACAGTTCATACAAACATTTACAGTTGGAAGACCTGCAGTTCTTGATTTCGTAACTGAGTTATGACAGTATTTACAATCAATTCCATTAACCCCGGTGTGCATATCATGCGGGAATGCAATTGGCTGAGACGGTTGATAATTATCAATTACCCCGATAGAATATAAACTTTGGAACAGAGTTACGATCACAGCAAGAACGATTACCAGACCCCCTATTCCAACATATTTACGATTCTTCCAAGCCCATTGTTTAAACTCATCACCATAGCTCATTCCAGGATCGAATGATGTACCATCCGCTTCCGCAGCTGCAGCTTTAAGTTGTCTTCTAACACCTCCAACAGCTAAAATGATCACCACAAAAATGACCGCCATAACGACCCAAACCCAACCAAGGTCAGACTCTTCTTCCGTAGCGTCAGTTGGTGTTGCAACTGCAGTTCCTGCTGCTGCCTGATCACCACCTTCTGTCTGAGAATCGACCCAGTCGAAAATAGAAGTGATTTGCTCGTCAGTCAAATCAGGGAAAGTACTCATCGCGGCCGGAGACCAAGACTCAACACTTTTCGCATAATCATCCTGAGCAACTGCAACTTGCCAGTTTTTCACCCATTGGAAAATTGTTCCTGGTTTCGCACCGCCATCTTCCCATTTTTTACGAACCTCAAAAAGCTTAGGGCCTGTACTGTTTTTGAATACCTGGTGACATGTCGAACATTTTGCTTTAAAAAGCGCATCACCTTGTGCGAATGTAATTGGTGTGGATGAAAGCACGAAAGCTATAATTCCAATCCACCATTTAACGTTAATTCTAAACATCTGACTATTAGATATTTTCATGTAAAATCCTTTGGTCACGTGTTGTGTTAACACTTTTTGACGGGAACAAATTTATAAGAATTGCGATATCACGTGACAGTTTTATGACAATTTCGCTCAGCATCAAATTAATTTAGAAAGATTCTAAATAACATTTTTTAACATTTCCTTCATCTTCAAATATGATCAACGGCACGGAGATTGTTTAGAAATCTTACTTTTACACCATTAATACTTCTGAACAATATGAAGATTTTTTTACTCGGATTTATCCTAAGTGTGTGCGGAGCTTTTCAACTTTATGCTCAGGACGGAAATATTAAAGTAATCAAGGATAACAGAATAGATGCACTTGTAGAGAAACAAGGAAGAATCGTTCCTCCTGCAATAAAACCGCAAATCGACGGATTCAGAATTCAGTTGTTCTTTGATTCGGATAAATCAGCCGTTCAGGATGCTAAAAACAGATTTGTCACTAAGTTCCCGACGGTTGACACATATATTATATTCAGTGCTCCATATTTTATTCTGAAAGTAGGTGATTTCAGAACGAGACTGGAGGCGGAAAAAATAAAAGTAGAGGTAGAAGCAGAATATCCTACCAGTTTCATTGTTCAGGAAAAGATCAATTTGCCCCGTTTAGACAGAAAAATGGAATGAGTAATCTGTTTGGTAAAAGTTACAAATTAACCGGAAAGAAGCTTATAGAGGACGTTTACGCGAACGGAACTACTCATAAGGACTACCCTTTTCTGATCAAAATACTGGAAATTAACAACAGCAACTCTCCATTACAATTTGCCATAGCCGTATCCAAGCGGAACCATAAAAAAGCTGTTAGCAGAAACCTTGTGAAACGCAGAATCAGAGAGGCTATTCGTCTTAATAAACAGGAATTAGAAGATCGGATGATTTCTGAGCACAAACAACTCGCTATATTTGTTATCTATACCGCAAAGGAAATACACGAATCCGCATTGATCGACAGAAAGTTCAAGCGAATATTTAAAACTATTGTCACATCAACAAATCACTAAAATGACCGTGAATAAATTATATCATTTATTTATACTTCAACTTCTTGTTGTATTTCTCTCCACATTCCAGCTGCGCGCGCAAAGCAATGGCTTCGAAGTAATCCGAAGCATGGAGCTCATGAATCAGATTTTTGAGCAACTGGACAAATATTATGTGGATGATATCGAGACAGGAAAACTTTCAAAAACTGCAATCGACGCTATGTTGAATGAACTCGATCCGTACACGGTGTATTATCACGAATCGGATATTGAGGATTATCAGTTGATGACAACAGGTCAATATGGAGGTATCGGTGCATTGATCCGCAAAATAGATGACGGGGTATTTATAGCTGAGCCGTATGAAGGAAATCCCGCTGCAACGGCTGGCTTAAAGGCAGGAGACAAAATACTGGAGATCGACGGAAATTCAATGGTCGGAAAAACAAGTGAAGACGTTTCCACGGCTTTAAAAGGTCCGAAAGGAACTGAAGTTTCAATTTTAGTTGAAAAACCAAGCGGAAAAAAAGAAAAGGTGTCTTTTATAAGAGATGAAATCAAGATAAAAGATGTTCCCTATTCCGGAATGATTGATGAGGAGGTTGGCTACATCAAACTTACAAGCTTTACCCAGACTGCTGCATCAGAAGTGATAGCAGCATACAACGATCTCAAATCCAAGGGAATGACAAAACTCATCTTCGACCTGAGAGGAAATGGCGGCGGATTATTGATCGAAGCGGTTAAGATCGTCAATATGTTTGTCCCTAAAGATCAGCTTGTGGTTACTACCAAAGGACGCGTGGTTGAGGAAAACCGTACCTACAAGACAATGGGAATGCCATTGGATTTAAATATTCCGGTAGCAGTATTAATAGACGGAGGATCTGCATCTGCGAGTGAGATCGTTTCAGGGACTTTACAGGATCTGGATCGAGCAGTGATTGTCGGAAGCAACAGTTTTGGAAAGGGACTGGTACAACGTACCCTTGATCTTGATTACGGATCAAAGATTAAATTAACTATTGCAAAATACTACACTCCATCAGGAAGATGTGTTCAACGATTGGAGTATTATGACAAGGAAGGTAATGCAAAACCGGCAGAAATTGCCGACTCGCTGCTTACCCGGTTCAAAACTGTAAATGGCAGAGAAGTAATTGATGGCAGAGGAATTGAACCTGACGTTGATGTGGAACAAAATGAATACAGCAGACTTACGGCAATGCTTTTTGTGAAAAACATCCTGTTTAATTACGCAACGAAGTATTACTACGAGCACGAAAGTATCGCAAGTCCGGAACAGTTCGAATTGACTACCGAGGAATACAATCAGTTTAAGTCGTATGTACTTGAACAGGATTTTGACTATTCCACTGCTTCAGAAGAATCTTTGAAAAAATTCAGGGAGATTGCAGAGGAAGAAGGGTTTATGGATGAATCGAAAGATGTCTATGAAGACCTTATGGCTAAAGTAGTTCCATCTAAGGAGCGTGATCTTGAAAAGTTTAAAAAGGAAATCAAACTGCTATTGGAAAATGAAATCGTTTCCAGATACTACTATCAGAAAGGAAGAGTACAACAGGCTTTCCGGGGTGATGAGGACCTTTTAAAAGCGGTTGAAATCTTAAATAATTCTGAAAAGTACAATACTATTCTCGGTAACTAATCGTTAATCAACGTAGGACTACCGACTATGAATCTTCGTATTTTTCATGGCTACAAATTACATGATTATCTGCATATCCTGGGACTTTCCGGAATTGCAGTAGGATTGGTATTTGGAAAAGCTATTTTAAGTATCTCCCTCCTTTTTTCATTGCTGCATTTATTGGTAGAATCTGACTTTAAATCGTATTGGAAAGCGATAGTATCAAGCAGGCTGATTCAAATTATTGCGCTTTATCTCGTCTTCCACTTCATAAGCCTTCTTTGGAGTGAAAATCTGGGTTTCGGATTACATGATATTAAAGTCCGGACTTCACTATTGCTTATTCTTCTTGTATTTATCCTAAGGCAACCGGATGAAAATGGCCGTCGATTTGTGTTGAACATCTATGTGGCATCCGTACTTCTGGCGACCTGCATTAATTATTTAAGTTATGTCGGCGTGTTTGGAATGAGAGAATACGACGATATACGGGGAATGTCACTCTTTGGATCGCATGTTCGGTTTGCGTTAATCGTAGTATTCGCAATCGTTGCCGTTTATGCTGTCAAATGGACATTCAAATTTAATTCTTACCTGAAAATAGGAATTATATTGTGGTTGGCATTTTATACCTATTACAGCCAGGTACTCACCGGATATCTGACATTAATGGTTACCTTCTGTTGTATCGGATTAATTCTGTTATATAAAAACTACAAGCGACTCGCACTAGTTCTCTCACTTCTGATAATTGCAGCATCAATACTTACCACGTATTTATTATTCCGACCTGTTTCACTTAACAGGAATATTGATTCGTTACCCTATGCAACGGCAGAGGGAAATGTCTATTATCACCATCCGGAAACAATACAGCCTGAGACAGGACAACCTGCTGAAATTATGGTCTGCTGGGAAGAATTGGAACGGGAATGGAACAAACGCTCTTCCATTCCTTTTATAGACGGGCGCGACCTTAAAAATCAGCTGGTTCAAACTACACTCATCCGCTATTTAGCCTCAAAAGGATTAAACAAGGATGCAGAAGGTGTTAAATCCCTCTCCGATGAAGATGTGATTAACATAGAAAACGGATTAGCAAGTCAGTATACCAAAGGCTTTCTTGCCAGATGGTATAGCCTGAGGTATCAACTCCTGAACAATTCTAATCCGAATGGCCACTCCTTACTTGAACGCCTTGAATATTGGAAAATCGGATCTAAAATCGCAAAATCTAACTTATTTTTCGGGGTTGGGATAGGTGATATTCAAAGTGAATTTGACAAAGCCTATGTTGCTACCGGAACAGAATTGGTTCCGGACAATCGCAAACGGACACATAACATGTTCCTTACAACGTTAATTACAATGGGAATACCGGGTTTGTTTCTGTTTCTATGGTTTCACATGTACTATTTTGTAAAATCCGTTAATCGACACGCATTTGCCGGGGCTATTGTCGTTATTTTGTTATTCGTGTCTTATCTTACGGAAGACACATTGGAAACACAGGTCGGCGTAAGTATTGCCGCATTCTTTTTCGGTATTTTTAATCCTGAAAACAAAAAAAATGAAAGTTCTGTTTCTTGACACCGTACATGAAGTTCTGGAAAAACGATTAGCGGAACAGGGATTCCAGTGCATTCACCTTGAAAATACGACTGTGGAAGAGATGGCCCCACATTTCGATTCATGTGGAGGAGTTGTTATCCGATCGCGATTTCCAATGAATGCAGCATTTCTCTCCAAGTTACCGCATATACAATTCATCGCCCGATCAGGCGCGGGGATGGAAAACATTGATGTGGATTACTGCGAACAACGTGGAATTCTATTATTCAATGCGCCCGAAGGAAATCGAAATGCCGTAGGAGAACATGCTTTAGGAATGTTACTTTCCTTACTGAATAAACTGCACACAGCAGACCGTGAAGTAAGAGCAGGGAAGTGGAGACGCGAAGAAAACAGGGGCGAAGAATTGGACGGCAAAACCGTTGGTATCATCGGATATGGGAACAACGGATCTGCATTCGCAAAAAAGCTTCGTGGTTTTGATGTCAGCGTGCTGGCGTATGATAAATACAAATCTGATTTCGACGATTCATTCGTGGAACAAGTTGAGCTGAATGAGATTTTTAAACGCGCCGATGTGGTCAGTTTTCATATCCCACAGAACGAAGAAACGCTGTTCTTTGCAGACAGAGCATTTTTCAGTTCATTCAATAAGCCGATCTGGCTCCTCAATCTGGCCAGAGGAAAGATCGTAAAGACAAGTGCCCTTGTGGAGGGATTGAAAAACGGCAAGATCAAAGGCGCCGGACTCGATGTTCTGGAATATGAAAAAAGCAGTTTTGAATCTTTCTTTGATCAGGAAATTCCTGAAGACTTCAAGTACCTTCTTGAGAGCGAGCGGGTGATTTTGAGTCCGCATGTAGGAGGCTGGACCCAAGAAAGTTATTTCAAACTAAGTGATGTATTAGCAGATAAAATTATTGCGCACTACTGTTAAATGATCGCAGTAAATTTCCGTAGTAAAGTTCCTTCCCCGAGGAAGTCTTCATCCATAATTCCACAACTTCATTCTTTCTTCCCGAAAGATAAATAGATGCCAATTCCTTGATCAGATCACCGTTAACTTTTGGCGAATAGGTATTCAGGATAAGAACTCCATCTTCCGACAGAATTTCAGCAACCGTACTTAGCAGTTCATCCAGTTTATCCTCCAGACGCCATTTCTCATTTTTTGCACCCACTCCCCATGCAGGAGGATCCATAATGATCATGTCGAACTTATCTCCCCGGCGTGCCACTCTTTTGGCAAACTTCAGTGCATCATCATGTACCCAACGAATATCTGAAAGCCCGCTTCTTTCCATATTTTCCGATGCCCATGAGATTAATTGTTTTACAGAATCCACATGATACACGTCAGCACCCTGAGCTTTAGCCACACAAGAAGCCGCACCGGTATAAGCGAAAAGGTTTAAGAAGCGATCTCCTTCATGAATCTCATCTGCGATCAGTTTCCAGTTGTAATTCTGCTCCGGAAATATTCCGAGATGTTTGAATCCGGTAAGGTGCAGGTCAAATGACAGTTCTTCAAAACTGATGGTCCAATCCTCAGGAGCTTCCGGTTTCAGTTTTTTCCAGGTACCTTTTTGTGATTTACTTTCGATAAACTCCCAGTGCGCAAGTTCATACCATTTTTCAAACGGCATCCCTGACTTAAAATAAGCCTGAACTTCCGGTCTGATCGTAATAATCTTTCCCCAGCGTTCGAGTTTTTTCCCTCCTCCGGCATCCAGTAGCTCATACTCTTTCCACCCGGAAGCAAATACCTTTTGGAATGGCATTTATTCTATCGTCTAGGCATTTTCCTTCTTCCTCCCATCATCTGAGCCATCCTCATTTGATTTTTAGAAGGAGCAACCTGTAATTGCTTTTGCATTTGAGAAATTTGATCGCGCATCGCTCCTGAAGTATCCATTTTCTTTGCTTCAGCCAACAGAGCAACAGCTTCCTGTCTTCTACCTGTTTGTGCACAAATTCCGGAAAGGTGCATTCTTGCAACAGCATTATCCTGTGAAGTTCTCAGACCCATTGCTATTGCCTTTCGCAACAATTGTTCACTCTTTGCAAACCCCAATTCCTGCGTATTCAATACCGCCTGTAAAAACAGTACATAGGCGTGCTGCTTCTTCGGTAAAAACTGAGGCGCGGAAATTTTGTTAATGTAGTGTTTAGCTTTCTCCGTATTACCCAATCTCATTTGATTCAGCGCCAACACCATATTCTCATTTCTGAAAAATGAAAAACCTAGAATCACCGTTGGGAATATCATCATAATCCCCCAACCCCAATAGCCGGTAGCAAAAAGATAAACTGTAAAGAACAGCGACGCAAGGGTAAGTACGGTACGTACAATAAATCCAATCATAACTTAATCAATGGTTGCAATACATTTTAATTCGATGGCTATAGGAGTAGGCAGTGAATTGATTTCAACAGTAGTACGACAAGGAAGGTTATCCTTAAAGTACTCCGCATAAATTTCATTGTACACCTTAAAATCGCGCTTCATGTGCACTAAAAAAACCGTCACATCCACAAGATTTTCCCACGAAGAACCTGATTCCTCAAGAATCGTACGCACATTGTCAAAAACACTCCTGCATTGTGCAGCAAAATCAAACTCAATAAAATTCCCGTTCTTATCCAGTTTCAAACCCGGAACAGCAGAGTCCGTATCATCCGACCCTGCAACACGCGGTCCCACACCGGAAAGAAAAAGTAAGTTCCCAACTCTTCTGGCATGCGGATACAGGCCAACCGGTTTAGGTGCTTTATTGGTAGAAATTCTGCTCTCTTCTGCCATCTTAACTTTTTTTGTGCAAATATACTCAGTATTCAGCTAACTATGAAGTGGAATCATAAGAGAATGGTACTAAATTTGCTCTCAGGAAATGACTATGAAAACAAAATTCACATTTTTGGTTCTATCGCTTTTGTTCGGATTGAGCAGTTGCATTGAGATCATCGATGATCTGACCCTGAACACTGATGGCAGCGGTACATTCAAATACAACATCAACTTAAGTGCCTCTAAAGTAAAAGTGAACTCCATATTGGCCCTGGACAGTCTGGATGGCAAGAAAGTTCCTTCATTGGATGAGATTAAACACAGAATAGACAAAATTTCGCAGGAACTACGTTCTCAGCAGGGCATAACACAAGTAGTAGTAGATGCCAATTACAGTGATTTTATTCTTAAACTGAGCTTTGATTTCACGTCGCTGGAAGCCCTTCAAAATGGTGTTAAAGCAGTAATCAAATTAGAAAGCGGTGATCGGCCTTTGAATCAGATCGACTATGACTGGGTGAGTTTTGAAAACAACAAATTGAGTCGTTCTATTCCGCAACTCACGATCAAACAATCAAAAAAATTGGATGATGCCGATCGCGACCTTTTAAAGACCGGAAGCTACACGGCTATTACACGATTTGGTAAAGAAATCAAGTCTTTTACCAACGAGGAAGCAATGCTCTCCAAAAACAAAAAGGCTGTTCTCCTTCGTACGGATCCTTACTCGCTGATGCAGAATCCCAATCTTTTGGATAACACAATCGAACTGCTGCCATAAGCAGCAGATTTTTGTACCTTTGATCCTATATTCATTTATATGAAACACGTTACAGGAATTTTCCTTTTTGCCTCATTTTCACTATTTGCTCAACGTTCTGAAGAACTGGTTCCGCAACAAGCCGTAACCGTATTTTCGTTGAACAACATCAATATTCTGCAACAAATCTCTTTAGATGATCTCGTACAATATGAATTCATGGAAGAGTTGCAGCAGGAACTATTTGACGGCTCCACTTCCGGAAAAACCATAAAGGAATCAGGGATCGATTTCGATCAGAAGTTAAATGTGTTCAATGGTAAAGGAGAGCAATACACTGTAAATGGTTTCACATTCGGAATTGCCAATAAAGACCAGTTGTTTGAGACTTTTGATGACTTCCTGCCAGTTGAAAGTCCTTATCCCGGTACAGAACTGTATGTTTCATACTTCAATCGCATCGCCATAAAAGGCAATACGGGTATTCTTTTCAGAATAGCACCTACCATGCGCCTTGTTGATCAGATCACGGATTCGATCTGGTATGCCCGAGGAAATGGTTATCCATGGTATAATGAAGATTTTGAAGGAATTTTTGAAGAAGTAGAAGTGCCGTCCGAATCAATAGAACCGGATATGGAAACGGAAGAAAACACTGCTTCGCCGGTTGAAGAATACCTGCCGGTTGCAGGAGCTGACCCTGATAATAAAACCTATTATGAATTGCGAGACTCTGTTGACTTTGCTCTTCAGGAAGAATTTATCCTTGAATTCAGTAAGGACCTTTTAGTGGACGGAAAAAACCTCATGATGCGTTCTCCGGAGTTTACCGAACAGCTGAAACATAATTCCGAAGCAATACTTTTTTCTGATAACTCCCGAAGAATTGAAACTGACGATGAATTCTGGTACTTCAGAAGTTTGTACCCTACTTTCTTCTATGATGTTAAAGAGCTTTATGAAGACAATCTTATTCTTGGTGATCTAAGCATTCAGAATGGTAAAGTAGGCTTCAGCATTGATATGAAATACAGTGAAAAGCTGGGAAGTATTTATCAGGAGCTGACACGTTCCAAATTTGATTCTCACATCATAAAATACATACCCAAAGAGGCTTCTGCCTTTTTCACGTATAATGTGAACATGCTTCAGGCATACAAGAAAACGTATGAAGTACTCACACCTATTCTTGAAAAATCCAATGATCCGAATGTAGCCGGAGACCTGATGGTTTTGGAGTTATTCGACATTCTAATGGATGAGGAAACCATTTTCGGAACCTACAAAGGAAGTATGTTCGGAACATATACTGACGTGAAAAAAGTAAAAACCAAGAAGATTGTTTTCGACTACGACGAAGATACATTTGAGTATACGGAGCAGGAAGTGGAAGCTGAAGAGGACATGCCGATTTTTACACTTGGTTTCTCCACTGAACGCACGGATATTGTGGAACGATTACTGAAACGCATTTCCAAGTTAAATTCAAATCTGCACGTAGAAAATGACTACTGGGTTATCGATCATGCAATTTTGGATGCCGCACCAATTTATCTGATCCCTAGAAAAGGTATTTTCCTTATTTCAAATGACGGAGAGTTTGCTCAGAACAATTCCAATGGATACAGTTCTTCTTTAATTGATAAGAATGCACTGAAACAAGCGAAAAAGAGCGGTGCATTTTATGCAAAAATTGATCTGGATGATGCTATCGCGAAAATCCCTAAAGAAATCTTTACAGAGCGGGAAAACAACGTGGTGGATGTTGTTAGGGGGAAAAACGGAATTGTTGAAATTACCTCTACAAAAACCACAAATTCGGGAACTACCTTCAATCTGAATTATAATTACGATGCAGATCTGAATGATTCCGGAAAATACATTCTGGACCTGATTAACAGCATTTACGTTATTTCAAAATAAATGGCGAAAAAATTCGGGCTGATCGCTATTGTTGCGATCCTGTTTACACTTCTACTGATATTCAAGCCCTGGAGGACTGAAAAAGCTCCTCCTCCACGATTTTTCGACCGTTTACCGGAAGCAGACATCATTGGAAAAACAAATATCCTTGATCTTTCGCGCTCATTGCAGGGAACGATGTATTATTATAAAACTCCGATGCGGGAGTTTCTTACAAATGAATTTATACTTAGTCAGAGTAAAACCTACGGACTGGATCTGCAAAAGCCTGCATTTTTCTTCATCAACCAAAATCAATGGGAACTGGAGGACATGGGTATCATGTGCATCGTGGCGGATAGCAGTAAATTGCGCTTGGGCTTAGATAAGATACGAGTACTCAGCTCTATGCGGGATACGACAATTTTAGGACTAAGAAGTTATTATGATCCGAAAAAGAATCTCTTTGCAACGTATGGCTTAGACTGGTTCCTGCTTTACCAGGGAAACAATCCTAAAAATGTATTCAAAAAGATTACCACAGCCAAATTAAATGAAATACCTCCCAAATGGAGAGATTTCTTAAACAGCACCTCCTATCTGAACTCGGGAACCATTCTTCAAATGAAGTTTCCTGCGCTGAATGATTATGGCATCGAGTCCGTGAACCTCTCCATGACAAATGACTCTACCAGTGCCTATTTTGAAACTGCTGTTTATTCAACAGATACGCTTTGGTTCAGCTTAAAGAAAGGTGGCGGGCCATCATACAAGACACAGGAGTTTACACATAACCTGATTAACCTGCACCTCGATATTTCGCGATTGAAAAACAATCCGGAAGAACCTTTCTTCAAACTGATTTCGAAACTAGGAGGAAAAATACATTTCCCGGTGAATGCCTTTCTCAAAGCATGGGATGGCGATATCGCAGTTCGTCAGGGAGGTTTCCATATCAGTAAAGAATATTACGTTGAATCTGAACTGGATGAAAACTTCAACGTAACTGAGGTCCAAAAAAGCAGACCGGTTAAAGTTCCCGGCTACAGTATATACTTAAGTACCAATAACTACCGCGACTATTTTCTTGATCAGTTAATGACGAGGGGACTATTGACGGAAGACGGAGATCGCTACCGTTTTATTTTTTCTCCGCCCTTGCACCTGGAAAAGGGTACTAACAATCTTCAGCTGCACACAAGTACCTTTACGCCTAAAACGGAACGCGATAGTATCAATCAGGTATTTGTCCGATACAATTACTATCGTTTTGAAGGTGTGATCGACTCAACAAAAACCAAGGGGGTTTATGGTAAAATAAGAGTCCCTCTTGATCATTTTGTAAACACCTATATTCCGGAGGCAGGCAAGTAAATTCTGCTGTTCATACAAAATTAATATCCCGAATTTTAGCCTGAAAAGCCCTGTTTAAAGGAATTTTCATCTTTTCACAAATCAATGTAGAAAAGTATGATGATTTCTGCTGCTCGTTCTCGAAGAATTACGAGTATCTTACTACAAAACAACACCTATGCCTAAAAAGAAGAAGATCTTTGTACTGGACACCTCTGTCCTGCTACATGACCACCAGTCCATTACGAATTTTGTAAACAACGATGTTGTTGTTCCTATTACCGTATTGGAGGAATTGGATAAGTTTAAGATTGGTAATGACACCAAAAACTTTTCTGCCAGGGAAGTGATCCGGTTTATTGATAAATTATCGGGAAGTCACAGTTTACAGGATTGGATTCCGTTAGGCGACGGTTTGGGTAAATTCAAGGTAGTGATGGAGGGAGCTCCCGTATCATTTAACGCCGAAGACATATATGCCCGGGGCAAGAATGATCATAAGATCATCAATGCTGCACTTCACACGAAAGAACTCAATGCCGGAAAGGAAGTTATCCTGGTTACCAAAGACATCAATCTAAGGATTAAAGCGAAAGCCCTGGGTCTAAAATCAGAGGATTATCTGACGGGACGCGTCTCTAATGATAATATCCAACCCAGCAGTGTACGCGTAATTGAAGAAATTGAATCCGATGAAATCAGGCATTTGTTTACGAAAGGACACATCGAAGAGAATGGTATTCTGGGCGACCAAAAAACGGCCAATGGATATTATATCCTTAAGAATGGAAATTCATCTTCTCTTGCGGTATACAATAGCTTTTTGGACCGAATAGAACGGGTGGAAAAAGAGTTTGTCTACGGTATTAAACCTAAAAATGCAGAACAGGCCTTTGCCTTAAATGCACTCATGAATGACAACGTTAAACTTGTTGCATTGCAAGGTGTTGCAGGTACAGGGAAAACATTACTGGCTTTGGCCGCTTCTCTGGAGCAAAACAAAAAATACCAGCAGATTATTCTTGCCCGACCAATCGTACCATTATCCAACAAAGAAATCGGATTTCTTCCGGGAGATGCCAACGATAAAATCAGTCCTTACATGGAGCCATTGTGGGACAATCTTAAATTTATCAAATCCCAGTTTGGAGAAAACGAGAAGAAACACAAGGCGATCAGTGAACTGGAGGAAAACGGAAAAATTCTGATTACCCCATTAGCTTTCATCAGAGGTAGAAGTTTGTCCAATATCATGTTCATCATTGACGAGGCTCAAAACTTAACGCCACATGAGATAAAAACGATCATTACGCGTGCCGGTGAAAATACAAAGATTGTATTTACAGGTGATGTGCATCAGATCGATACCCCATATCTTGATGAAAACAGTAACGGTCTTGCTTATCTGGTTGATCGTCTGAAAGGACAACCGCTTTTCGCACACATCAAATTAGAAAAAGGGGAACGCTCGGAATTAGCAAACCTGGCAAACGATCTGCTTTAATCAAAATAAAGACGCCCATTAAGCCATTCTCCATCGAGTTCTGCCCCCAATTGCCGGTAGAACTTGATGGCTGGCTCATTCCAATCCAGAACCTGCCAGTCCATTCGCTTATAATTTCGTTTTACGGCCTCCTCACGCACTAGCTTAAAAAGCTCATAACCGATCTTCTGACCACGAAACTCAGGTTTAACGTAGAGATCTTCCAGATAGATACATTTTCCCCTCCAGGTAGAATAGGACGTGTAAAATAGTGCGAAACCAACGATTTCATTCTCCTCAACAGCAACAAAGGCTTCGCAGACCCTATCTTCAAACATATCTCTTCTCAGAGCGTCAGGTGTATTGATTACACTGTCCGGAGCTTTCTCATAAACTGCCAATTCGCGTACGAGGGCATAAATACCTTCCTCATCTCCCTTTTGTGCATTGCGATATTCCATATTATTGAACTCCCGCCAGATTGAATCGGAGTCTAAGCCCCGTAGATAAGTTACCTGTCGGATAAGAGGTTGCAATTTTTGGTGTATTCAATGTTTGATCGTAGTAATACTGGATCGTCAGGTTATTCGTCAGATCATATTGAATAGAACACTTAATAGAAACTACGCGCTGTCCTGCAGTAGCTTGATTGGTGTTCTCAACAATCTTACGAATCACAGTCAGGTTATCTCTGAACGACACATCAACACGTACGTTCAAATCATTTTCCTTAACATTCTTAATCGGCAATTTCACTTTACCGAATTTATATCCCGTACCGATTACCCACTCATTACCCAAAACTTCGGTAACCTGATTGTTGTTCAATGAAAGTGTAGCTGAACGATCTTTTTTGTACTCAAACTTCGTGATTAATCCCTGTCCCTTGATATTCCATGTTGCATCCAGACCAATCAGAGGTGAGAATCGCTCAGTTACGGCAACGTTTTGAACGTTCATGGAAGCGATAAAGTTGTTATTGAGATCTCTCGCGGTAGCCTGACCATTCGCATCAAACTCAGCGTTCAAATTTGTTTGCATTCCGGAAACCGAGACAGTTGAACTATATGCATGGCGAAGAACGAAGTTTCTTACGTGCTTTTTCATGAACTCAAAATTCTTTAACCCGTTGTAATTCACAGACCAGTTCGGTAGTGGTACATTCTTAACAGGGTTGATGTTTTTCTCATTAACACCTCTGTTTGTATATGAAGTCAGGAATGACCCGATCACTACCTCCTGTTGTGAACCTGAGTAACCGTTGTAATACCCTGAAGTCAATGCGGATGAATTCGAATTAGTAGCACCCAGCAATGAAGACACTTCTTTACGATTCGCTAAAAGTTGATCAAAAACAGATGATTCATACTCTTTACCAATCAGTGCAAAGGCAGAACTCAATGAAACGTTGGAATACGTTAACGTTGACATATCCACTCTACTTTGATCTTCAAACGTTTGTGTGCTTTCATTCCATCTGTAGAATGAACTACGGTTGTTTGAGTAGGTTCTTGTGAAGGTCATCTCAATCGAGAAATCCTTAAACGGTTCCAATGTTGCTCTGATATTCAGATTTTCAGAGTGATTCTGAGTATACTGCTTATTCAGATTTTCGTTCTGCACCAACCAGTTATTGGAAGTAGCTACAGAAGCAATATCATATCCGTTTTGTCTACCAAAAACAGAGTACGGTTGCTGTCCGAATACAAAACCGGAAAGACCTGAATCGAATGATCGATTTAATCCCAGTAGAGATGTCTCCTGATTGTATCCCGGTAATAGCGTTCCGTCTGTGATTCCATAAGTTCCGGAAACATTTCGGACACTCATCACTAATCTCGCAAGGAATCCACCTACAGGATGTACTTCTCCGTTTCGTTTCTTTCTGGCTTCTTCCCGCTTCTTCTTACGTTCCTCCTTTCTTTCCTTACGCTTCTTCTTGCGGAGTTCCTTCTTCGTCATTTCCGACTCCGGTTTTTCATCCTCCGGACTTACTTCCGGCTCACCCTTTTTCGTGTCCTTATCTCCATCCGAAACTCCTCCGGAAACAAGCTGCCCTCTTACATTTGACCTTGCATTACCTGTTCTTCCGTTATTATTTACGCGCTTGAAATATGGTACTTTGTTGTACAAGTTGGTGAAATTCGCCTGCGCAGTCATGTTGATATTTCGACTGTTTTGAATAACATTCCCGAATTCACTCTGACCGAGTGGAGCTCGTTGCCAATTGTAGCTACCCGTGTATTTAACGTTGGCATTAATCCAATCCGTTACAGGTAATTTATCCAGCGGTAACGTCCAGTTTAAAGTAAATGAGTGGTTATAATCCAAGCCTCTACCTAAGGTTTTCAATTGTGTGAAAACAGAATCCTCAAACTGGCGATAACCAACAGGATCGATCTTTCTGTCCACTCTACCATCGGCTTCCTGGAAGATGGATTGATTAGAAGCATTGAAGTTAAACTTCAGTTTCTTCGTGATATCGTATCCAAGCGTAAACGTCCTGTTCCATGTAAAGCGTTTCACATAAACCGGATCAAACTGATAATCAGGCACCAGGTTATTTCGGATTTGTCGCTCGTTATAGGTTCTTAACAGGTCATTTGTGAAACCGATGTTCTTAGGTGCCAGATAGAAGTTGAAATCCTTCACAAAAGTCAACCATTTTGACTTTTGAACAAACTTAATCTTCGCAAATGGTGTAATTGGTTTTACATTGAACGAATAATTATAGCTTAAACCACCGCTCCATGTTTTCGTTCTGTCATAGTTTGTATTAAAGTCGCGAAGCAAATTCTCAGAGAACGAATAATTAGCTGTCCAGTTGGAAACGCGCCAGAATGCCGGTTTAGCTCCTGCCTTCAGTTCCTTTCGAACTCCCGTAAAGTTGTACGATCGCCTTTCATTGTAATCCTGACCTAACCTTTGTCTTTCCTTTCGGGTATCCCTGTCATAGCCGGCCAGTTTTACATCCGGATTGAACGGATCATATTCCGGGTTAACTACTCCTAATGAATAAGCATAGAAGAACGGTAAATTGAAACGGGCTTTCTTTCCAAAGAACTGACCTAACTGAACATTCGCGTTCATATCAAATCCCATTTTCGTGTTCCGTTGTCTTTCCTGTACTCTACTATCAACGGCACCCCAGTTAATTCCGGAGTAATTTCCACTCATGTTCACCGTAGCGAAATCTGCCGCCTGTACCTGCATTTGTGCAATCGCAGCGGAGCCTCCATCATTTACGAAATCTGTCAGACGCAACTCATTGATCCAAACGATCGCGCATTTTGCTTCTCCGTCATCCGACCATGAGTCAAGTACATGTGAATTCTTATGCGGATTTCGTACTCCAACCATGATTGTCTTTAATCCCTGGATATTCGGCGAACCTTTCACCCTAATGATTCGATTCGGATTAGCCGGATCAACTTTCGAGTATTCAATAATGTAAGAAACACCACTTGCTCCGGATTCAATCTTAGCATTACGCTCCTTTTTTAATGTAATCAGATCATCAAATATGATCTCCATATTATTGGCTTCCGGCCAGATATCCGTATCAACCGTCGCACCCCATGGAGTAACTGTCATCGGCAACTCGTATTCATAATAGTTGTCGGTGAAATCGGTTCCCAGACGTACAAATAATGTCAGGTCATCATTGTCCAGAGAATAATTTACTTTATCCTTCTCTTCAACGTGGACGAACATTTTCAGTTTCTTGTATGTACGCACATCGAACTCTACATTTCGATAAGCCGCACGGGCATCTCCATCAGCCAGATTACATACCTCCAACGTTAATGATTGTTCATTCAACTGGCGTTGGAAAGTTTGTGAAGGGTCTACCTCACGAAGAATTCCAGGAGGAATTTCATATTTTATCGGACTTCTTTGATCGTTTTCCTGAACGTTAAGCGCTCCGATGTTGAATGTCGTCAGATTCGGGTCAACATAAACACTTTCCCCCGGCTGCGTCAAATCATTGAAATACCTTCTCCACTCTCCGCGGATAAATTCCAGACGTGCAAAACGTAATACTACTTCTTCATCAAAGTCTTTCAGGAACATTCGCATGAAACGAATCGATCTGAAATCAGAAATTCCATTTACCTTTTTCTCAAATTCCCTTACAGGTACTTTAAATTGGTACCATTTCTCCGTCTTTGTACCGTTCTGATAAGTCTGCATGTTGGTAATAAAATTCTTACCAACGACCATATCCTGCGGGCGCATACTTACACGATACTGGAAGTAGCTTTCTGACTCCGACAAGTTGTTATCCTGGTTGATGTCCTCTCTGTCCGGGTTGTTCGTAGCCTGCGTAGGATAACCATCAGCGTTCAGCGTTTGCGAATATTCGGTTGTGTGGGAGTTCCCCTCCATACCATTATATCGCTTATAACGTTCCAGAATATTTAATTTCTGAGCGTCGTAATCGTCGTCACGATAGAAGTTATAGTCATCACTTGACGGGTCGGCGAGCAGTGCAGCTTTAGTTTCAGCAGAAAAAACCGGATTATTTTGCACCCAATTGGCAAAGTTCGCAAACTGTACTTTCTCATCGGCACTGTTCCACCCATCAATACCAATATCCTGATTCAGACGTGCATTGGGATCATTATCAAAGGCATTTACCACAACTTGTTGGGTAGAAACTCTACTCCACAATGTTGTATCCAGATTATCTGTAGTTGATACACCTGTAGGAGGCAATCCGTTTTCAAATGATTTTCTTGAATCTGGCAATATATCTTCGGAAATGTTTCCAAGGTTGAAATACAAATCCCCTCCGGTCATTGCAGAATTCGGATCTGCATCTTCGGCATCCTCATTAAATGGATCGAGTACCCAAAACTGGATGTATTCGATGTTTGTTTGTTCAAAGTTCGTGGTTGTCAGTGCACGCATCACTCCACCCCAACGGTTTTCCGGATCAACAAAAGTTCCATCCGCATTTACCGTAGCTGTTGTATCGTAATTGTACATTCCTCTCTCTTTCGGATAGTACGCCAGATCAAGGATCGGAATGTTTGGAATTGAACCGTATTGTTGTTGCAGGTTCGGGAAAATGTCCGTTTGGTTTACCAGACGCATACGGCTATCGCTCAACATCGTAGGATCATCCTTAATATGTTGAGGAGTTGTATTATTATTCTGATAAAATAATGGGTCGATTGTATACCAGGACGTTTTTGCACGCTTATAACCTGCTGACAAATCCTTTTTAGTTGCCTCTGGGAAAAGATCCGGTTGCCCTTGCGGAATTGATGCCAAACGCCATGCAGATACAGATCTTAAGTCGATAGAAGATTGTGCTCCCTCAAAATCGTCAATATAAGAGGTTCCGTCTTTGTTAATCGCCTTTGGCACCCCCGGCATCAGGTGGGCAAACTCACCGTTGAAGGAGAACGTTGACTTCTCTTTGGTGGAAATTACCGGAAGTAAATCTACCAGTTTTGTAAGGAAAGGCACATCGGTTCTATACTGAAGATCCAGACCAACAATATTGTTTTTATACGGCTCACTACCAATGTCGACTTTTTGAGTAACGGGACGTTCCATCATTCTCAACCAGGTCATTCCTACATTCAGTTTATCGCTAAACCTGTGTGCCACCCTCGCTCCGAACAGTGATTTTGCCTGGAAACCAAAAACCGAGTTACTTTCTATCGCAATCTTAATCGGTGTATTCGATTCCAGAATCCCTGTATTCAGAATCTTTACGCGGCCCAGGTTATAATCAACCGTATAGTCCACACCTTCGGTAAGTTTAATTCCTCCTGCTGTTACAGTAACGGCACCTTCAGGGACATTCAATGCATTCAAAGGAATGTCCGAAGAAATCGAGGATTGGTATTGTCCAACAAGTGTGAATCGGTTTTTACTCGGAATCTGTTGCGCGGCCGTTTTTGTCGAATCGTATAATTCCGTATAAGCTACATTGTTAATGATCAGGTCGGAAATACCTGCGGTAGTCAATTTACCTGCTAATGTCTGTCCGAATGGCTCTATGGTAGAAAAATATACCCGTCCGTTCTTAACGTTAATGGTACCTGCATTTTGCGCTTTGTTTCCATTAAAATCAATCGGGACAAAATCGAATACCCCATCAGAAAAAGGCTGATTGGTAATATTGATTTTATCCATATCCAGAAGCGTCACCAGCTGTTTGTCATCCACTCCTGTCATTGGGAAAAATGGCACTAATACAGATGTTTCCGGGTTATTGTATAAAACATTCAGTTTAAACCCTTGTTGATCCACCTGGTATGCACCAATCGAATAGACATTTTTCATCATGAGATCCCAGATTCTTTTTCTCGGATTCATGATTGTCGGTTTCAATAGTTTTAACACCAGCGCTTCTGAACCGGAAACACCATCGGTAGAGAATTCTCCAACCTGATATGTTTCTCCTCTGTAGGTGTATTCATAAGCAACTGCCAATACCTCATCATTGTTCAATGGTTGATTGAGCGAGATGTATCCCAGCTGTGCATTGTATGTAAACTCCTGTTCGGTTAATTTTCTTGCATTTTCAACCTTCTCATAATGAACAGCCTGATCAAATGGTCCAGGTGATGTCACTTGAGAACTCAGCGCTGCAACAGCGTTATTAAAGCTTCGAACGAGCGGTTGATTGGATGCCCACTGATACAAATTGTTGGCGCTATTATCCGGAATTTCACTCGAAGCAGTGGATCCGGGATTACCATCCCAGTTTTCGGACTTTGCTTCCCCAAGATCCGAGAAAGCAACAATATTCCGGGTGTTTTCCGTATTGTTCGTCTTGTTTGTCAGCCAAACTTCAATTCTCGTAATATTTATCGTTGTATTAGGGATCGGAAGCGTTGACATTGCCTCATCATAATGATCATGGAAATACAAGTTCACAAAGTAATGGCGATACGCCTCGTAATCATCTGCCCCCAGCTTAAAATCACGCACCTGTGCTTTTCCGGTAATATTAATTTCCTGTCTTTTCCCTTTCGAAGAAGCTGCAATCAAATCCACTGTTGTTCTACCGAACTTTAACTGTGTACTTGCCCCGAATAAGGTTTGAGAACCGGGAATCAATGAGGTCGGAAGTTGCAATGACACATTACCCAGTGCAATTTTCTGTATGATCTGATCCTCATCGCCGGCGTACTCCAATTTCGAGATATTGTCAAAATCGAATGCCGCTTGAGTATTGTAACTGGTTCCGATTTTTAGCTTCGTACCAATCTGACCAACAAGGTTCAATTGAATCTGTTGCTGGAAATCAAAACGCGTTATTTTTCTCTGCTTTACAGGAAGAATCGGGTTATCGTATCTTGAGCTGTTAATCCCAAATGACAATTCCACACTTCCCTGAGGACGAATGACAATCTGATCGGAACCAAAGAAGTTTTCAAACACCTTACTCCCTACTTTGATCGGCAACTCGAAAGGATGATTTTCTGCAGTTTGCTCATCAATTTTTTCCTTCCAGTTCTCTCTCAATGATTTCTGACGTTCGTATTCAAGATATTCCTCGAAAGTCATCATCGATGGATTACGGTAATTTAATCCGTTACCAAGAGTTTCTTTAAAGACATACGTTCCGGTAGCAGGATCATACACGATGGTTTGCTGCATGCTGGACGGATCCCCGAGGTCAAAGCTTTGTTCTGAAGTTTGCGTTGGATCATAAGTCTGATTAATCGGATAAAGCAAAGTACTGTCGTCCTGTGCCCAGGAGAACAAAGTAGTCAGCATAAATAATGCTGTAGTTTTCATATGTAGCAAGCCAGATCTAATCAATCTTAAAGTATTTTCAGCGCAGCTTTAATTAATTCTTCTACAGACTCCCCGCCGGAAGCCACCTTCTCAATCGCTTTCTCTGCATTCTTTTTATCGAATCCTAGCGAAATCAATGCAGTTAACGCATCTTTTCTTTCTGTATTGTCTACAAATGGAAGAATTTCAGCAGAACCCTCAAATTTTAACATTTTATCCTTGAGATCTACTATAACCCGCTGAGCGGTCTTGGCTCCTATTCCCTTGATTGATTGAATCGTACGAACATCTTCTCCAATGATTGCATGCGCAATTTCACCTGGTTGCAATGATGATAACATGATCATTGCCGTATTTGGTCCTATTCCTGATACCGAGATCAAAAGGTTGAACATTTCACGCTCTTGGGGGTCTGCAAATCCATACAATAACTGGGCATCTTCCCTTACAATAAACTGCGTGTAAATGCGAACATTTTCCTCAGAACCAATGCGACCATAAGTATTCAGTGATATTTTCACTTCATAACCTACTCCACCACAGTCAATAACAAGACTTGTTGGGTTCTTTTCGATTAACCTTCCGGATAGTTGCGTGATCATATTACTTGTTTTGTGCGTCTACTACTGCAACCTTCACCATGTTAATAATCTCGCGAACAGAAGATCCCATTTGCAGCACATGAATAGATTTTTTCAACCCTACCAATACCGGCCCGATTGCATCTCCCTCAGTCATTTCCTGCAACAATTTATAGGCAATATTCCCCGATGAAAGATTAGGGAATATCAAAGTGTTCACTTGTTTATTTGCCAATGTTGAGAAAGAAAAATTCTCATTCATCAGTCCGTTATTCAACGCAAAGTTTGCCTGAATTTCCCCATCTACAACCAGGTTAGGGTCATTTGCATGGATAATTTGTACTGCCTTTGACATTTTAGTCGCGTCTTCTCCCGGAGAAGATCCAAAGTTCGAATAACTCAGTAATGCGATTCTTGGAGTTACCTTAAACTTGCGAATTGTTTTGGCAACGTTGGATGTAATCTCTGCGATATCCTCCGCACTAGGATCAAGGTTGATCGTCGTATCCGCCAAAAACAACGGGCCTCTTTTTGTTTGCAGAATGTACATTCCTGCAATTTTGTTCACTCCCTGCTGTGTTCCTACTACATGTAAAGCAGGACGTACCACATCACGGTAGTTTCTTGTAATCCCTGATATCATGGCATCGGCGTCACCCATTTCAACCATCATGGCACCGAAATGATTTCTCTCGCGCATGAATTGAATTGCTTCAAATTCCGTTACTCCCTTTCGCATGCGCTTTTTGAAGAATTCTTTTCCAAATCGCACACGTCTTTCCTTCTCCTCATCAGACTTGGGATCGATGATCTCTACATCCTGAAATTCAAAGCCGTACTCCTTAATCAGGGAGTTAATAATATTTGCTTTTCCCAGCAAAATCGGCAGAGCTACTCCTTCCTCCCAGGCTGTTTGTGCCGCCTTAAGAATCTTAATATTGTCCGCCTCCGCAAAAACAACGCGTTTTGGAGAGCGTTGAGCTTTCTCTGTAATATTTCTTATCAGTTTGTTGTCCAATCCCAATCGATTCAACAACTGCATTTCATATTGGTCCCAGTCCTCGATGGGATTTTTTGCAACTCCTGATTCCATTGCTGCTTTTGCAACTGCAGGTGCCACATAAGAGATTAATCTTGGATCCAATGGTTTAGGAATGATCTGATCACGTCCGAACGAGATATTTTTTTCACCGTACGCCTCAATCACTTCTTCCGGAATTGTTTCTTTTGCCAAAGAAGCAATAGCCTTAACGGCAGCCAGTTTCATTTCTTCATTGATAGCTGTAGCCCTTACATCAAGTGCACCTCTGAAAATAAATGGAAAACCAAGTACATTATTCACCTGGTTAGGATGATCAGAACGTCCAGTAGCCATAATGATATCCTGTCTGACACTTGTTGCATCTTTGTACGATATCTCAGGTTCCGGGTTGGCAAGCGCAAACACAATCGGATCTTTCGCCATGACCTTAATCATTTCCTTTGAAACAAGACCTCCGCGAGAAAGCCCCAGGAATACATCTGCGCGTTTAAATGCCTCGTCAAAAGACACCTCTTTCTTGTGTTTCGCGAACAGTTGTTTGTTCTCATCCAGATCTTCTCTCCCGGCATGTATCAATCCTTTTGAATCGAACATAAAGATGTTTTCAAGCTTCGCCCCCAATGCGTGATACAGTTTCGCGCAAGACAAAGCAGACGCTCCGGCTCCGGAAACAACAATCTTTACACGATCAATTTTCTTTTTTGCCAATTCGAGTGCATTCAACAAGGCCGCACTTGATATAATTGCGGTTCCGTGTTGATCATCGTGCATAATAGGAATATCCAGTTCTTCTTTCAGACGACGCTCAATCTCAAACGCTTCCGGTGCTTTGATATCTTCCAGATTGATCCCTCCAAAAGTGGGAGCAATTGCTTTTACCGTTTCAATAAATTTTTCAGGATCTGTTGCGTCCACTTCAATGTCAAAAACATCGATATCTGCAAATATTTTGAAAAGGAGTCCTTTCCCCTCCATTACCGGCTTAGATGCTTCCGGACCAATATCCCCCAAGCCAAGCACCGCTGTTCCGTTTGAAATAACGGCAACAAGGTTTCCCTTGCTGGTATACTTGTACACGTCCTCTTTATCATCTGCGATCCTTAAACATGGTTCAGCAACACCGGGAGAATACGCTAAAGAGAGATCTCTCTGCGATGTATACGGCTTAGTAGGTACAACTTCTATCTTTCCCGGTCTTCCCGATGAATGATAGTCTAAAGCGTCTTGTTTTCTGATCTTAGCCATAATGGTGTTTTGAAGCCGACAAAGTTAGAAAAAAGCTGCGAAACTTAAGGGTATAAAACAAAAAAAGGGGGCCTAAGCCCCCTTCTTCGAATCAAATAGTAATCAATTACTTAATGATAACATTTTTACTTGTTTTAACTCCGTTGGAGTAAACATTGATCAAATAGCTTCCTTTAGCGATATCAGAAGTACTGAATGTAGCTGTTTGAAGTCCTGATGCATTAGAAATATTCATTGTAGAAACTGTTCTACCTTGAAGATCTGTAAGTGTAATTACATAATCAGAGTTATTTCCTTCGAAAGAAACGTTCAGAACATCAGACGCAGGGTTTGGATAAACTTTGAAGTCTGCTGATACATTCTCATCGATTCCTGCCGCTGAACATACTGAAGAAGAAATACTAATGTCGTCTACGAAAATGTTATTTCCATAGTGATTCTCATTTGTAAATCTTACAAACAATGCCGGTGCATTCGCGTAGGTTGAAAGATCGATACAAACGTCTACAAAATCTGCTGCTGATGGATTAGTAAAGTCAGTTGACTGATCAGCACCTGTAGTCAATTGTGTATTAGACTTAGACCAAACGTTAGTAAATGGCCCGTCACAGTTTGTAGAAACAGATACCATCATTTTGTCATAATATGAACTGTTATAACGTTTGTTCGCATACTTAAAGTTCAAAGATGGAGTAGATTGACCTGTCAAATCATAAGCCGGTGTAACCACGTGATCCAATTCTCCCGTAGCAGAATAGTTAAATGTGTGGATGAATAGTGAATTACCTTGAGCAGAAGACGAAACAATCTCCCATGTGATGTCTCCATCAGGGTTAACAACCTGCCAGTTAGCATAAGGGAATCCTGAAGCTGAGAAATCCTGAGTAGTGTTCACCGCAACTGTTTGTGTCGCATCGATAAAGTTCAATTGTTGATCAATAGTCGAATTGGTTGTATTCGCATCAGTTGAAGTAATTGTGATGTGAGCCGTTGCTGAAGAAGAAATCGAAATTGTTCCAAGGTTTACAGTTTCGAAATCATAGGTATTCAAGTTTCCAGACCAGTTATAAGTAATTGGTGAAGGAATTCCTGTTACGCTGATCGTAGCTGACGTAAGCGGAGTAGTTCCGTTATTCTGTAATTTCACACCAAGATCAAAGCTTCCACAAGACGTAGATGTTCCTGTATACCCTAAGAATGCAGGGTCAACCGGATCTGAAGCCGGAGCAGGACATTGTCCAAGGTAGCTATTCAAAAGAGAAAGGGTACCAATTGAACCTGCAACTCCTGATTTATAAATAACACGGTTTGGACAAATCACATACATTTCAGGGAAATAATCGATTGTCATTCCAGAGTTTTCAAATGAAGCCTGGTTTACAAGGTCAATGATTGGCATATTTTCACCAGTCACCCAATCTCCTTGTGTATTTGTTCCTGTTCCGTGAAGATCGGCAGAGTTTGTTGTTGGATCTCCCTCAATAAAGAAAGCCATTGCAGTGTTATCTCCTGACGGTCCATGAGCATTGTAAAAATCATTCAATGCACCTGTGTTGTGATATGACCAACAAGGACTACACCAAGTTGCAGAAATGTCGATTACAACCATTTTACCTGCATCCAGATAATCATAAAGTGTGTGTGAGTTACCGTTGATGTCCGTCAGCGTAAAATTGCCAACTGCAGTTCCTGCCGGTGTTTGAGCCATTGCAACTGTACCTGACAGGAGCGCAAAGCTGAGTAATAGTTTTTTCATAGTTCATTCATTTTTAACGATACAAATGTAAATTTAGCCTAAACAAAACCGTGTTAGCAACAGTGCAAGCCTATTTTTTATTCGATTGTTTAGTCTATTATTGTAAAGCTAACATTAAATTATTCAAATGAAACAAAGAATCGTCGTGTTTTCCGGCGCAGGAATGAGCGCAGAAAGTGGTATTAACACCTTTCGGGATTCAGGCGGTCTTTGGGAAAATTACAATATTGAAGATGTGGCTACACCACAAGCCTGGGAAGCAGATCCTGACCTGGTAACAGACTTTTACAACATGCGCAGAAAGAATATCCTTGACGCCTCACCCAACAAAGCTCACCTTGCCATTGCCAGGTTGGAAACTGAACATTTCGTTCGTGTGATTACACAAAACATAGATGATCTGCATGAGCGTGCAGGAAGTAAAGACGTACTGCACCTTCACGGGAATATCCGATTTTCCAAATCCTCCGGTCCGGATCAGGAAGACGCCTATTTCCCAATTGACGGATGGCAACTGACTGCAGATGATCTATCTCCGAAAGGGTTTCGTCTCCGCCCACATGTTGTCTGGTTCGGAGAAGCTGTTCCGGAGTATGATAACGCCATTGAAATCATGAAAAGCGCGGAAATTCTGGTAGTTATCGGAACTTCTTTGCAGGTTTATCCTGCCGCAGGTATTATTCATTATGCAAGTCCCGGATGTAAGAAATACATCATCGATCCGAATGTGGATGAATTAGCAGTACCTCAGGACTTTATTAAGATTAAGTCCAATGTTGGAACCGGAATTGAAAAGTTCAGAGAGTTTCTGTAGAATTATTTTTTTCCTTTGTTATACTCCTTAACAAAATTCTCAATTGCACCGGTCATTGATGGCGCATTTGGCTGAGGGGCATGAAGGTCCAATCTCAAATTATGCTTCACTACCGCATTTGCAGTTGTTGGTCCGAAGGCTGCAATCAGCGTATCATTTTGCTTAAAGTTCGGGAAGTTCTTAAACAATGACTCCAAACCTGCCGGGCTGTAGAAAACCAGCATATCATAGTATACATCTTCCAGGTCCGAAAGATCAGCAGCTACCGTTCGATAAAGTACTGCTTTGGTGAAATCAATTTCGTTTTCAGAGAGCGTTTCCGGAATTTTATCACGCAAAATATCCGTACATGGGAGTAAAAACTTCTCTTTCTTGTGCTTTCTGAGTACGTCAACCAAATCAACAATCGTTTGTTTTCCAAAGAAAATCTTACGTTTTCTGTACGTCACATATTTTTGAAGGTAATAAGCTACCGCTTCTGAAATGCAGAAATATTTCATGGTATCAGGAACTTCATACCGAACCTCTTCAGCTATTCTGAAAAAATGGTCAACCGCAGTCTTGGAAGTAAGAATGATTGCCGTATGTTCTGAGAGATTGACTTTTTGTTTACGGAATTCCTGAACCGGAACCCCTTCCACCTGAATAAATGAACGAAAATCAATCTTCAAATTATATTTATTTGCAAGATCGAAATAAGGAGATTTTGTTCCCTCAGGTTTTGGTTGCGAAACTAAGATCCTTTTAATAGCCAATTTGGTCAGTTTTAGTTTGATTCGTCAACTAAATCTTACCTAAACCAATCATATACAACTGCCAAGGGTAAGATTTCAAGCGTGCAAAGATATAAAATAATATAATACCATTGTATACCCTTACTCCACGCAGCGTACGAACTTCTCAGTATCCGCCAGGTTATTGAAACGATAAAAACTACAACAACTATTTCCAATATATACTGTTGAATATTCTGCCCAACCAGATAAAACAGCAGGAAGAAAGAATAAAACACTCCTAAAGTAAGAATCGTTGAAAACTCAATATCCAACAATGAACGAAGTTTGGAATGTTCCCCGGATAACCATCCAATAATAATAAGAGAAAGAAAATTTAACAGAAAATATACAACAGGGAGCAATAAAAGGATTGAGACCTGCCAGTTATGAATGGAAAAACCCTTGTCTGATAAAAGAAGAAGCTGATAGGTAAAAAACCCTGTTGTAAGAACGAAATTGAGCAGGAGCAATACGCTGGAGAGGGGGTTGAACACATTCGTTTCTCTGGCATACGTACGAATACCTCTTGACTTAGCGAACATTCCAAAAAGTGAAATAAGGAGTCTCCTTTGAGACAGCCTGGACAGCGCTATCAATGTAAATGAAAGAACAATAACCAAATAATACCAGTTTCTGGTATACATTGTCCTGCCATATAATTCAAACATTTCCTGCATTCAACTCTATCCGTGAATTTCAAAGGTAATTATATGTCTTTGTATATTACTTAACACACAAGGAAAATATAGTTAAATTTGTCCCTCAAAATACAGCATATGAGAACTGATCTATACACACATCCCGATTATTATAATTTGGATGATCTTTTAACAGAAGAGCACAAATTAGTTAGAGATGCCGCAAGAGCATGGGTAAAAAAAGAAGTGTCTCCTATTATTGATGAGCATTACGAAAAAGCAACATTTCCAAAGCATATATTGCCAGGTTTGGGAGAAATAGGAGCTTTCGGACCATACATTCCTGAAGAATACGGAGGTCCTGGATTAGACCAAATATCATACGGTCTGATCATGCAGGAATTGGAGAGATGTGATTCTGGTTTACGATCAACTGCCTCAGTACAAAGCTCTCTTGTTATGTATCCGATATGGAAATATGGATCAGAAGAACAAAAACAAAAATATCTGCCAAAATTAGCTACGGGTGAAATGATCGGATGTTTTGGTTTAACAGAACCGGATCATGGATCTAACCCTGCTGGAATGATCACGAACTTTAAAGATGCGGGAGATCATGTGATTTTGAATGGAGCTAAGATGTGGATTTCCAATGCACCATTTGCTGATATTGCAGTTGTTTGGGCGAAAAATGAAGAAGGAAGAATCCACGGATTGGTTGTAGAAAGAGGTATGGAAGGTTTTTCTACACCGGAAATGCACGGTAAATTATCTCTTAGAGCCTCCGCTACCGGAGAACTTATTTTTGATAATGTAAAAGTTCCTAAATCAAATATTTTACCCGGGAGAAGCGGACTTGGAGCACCGTTAAGTTGTCTTGACTCTGCACGTTTTGGTATTGCGTGGGGAGCTTTAGGTGCAGCAATGGATTGCTACGATCAGGCTTTGCGTTATTCCAAAGAAAGAACTCAATTCGGTGTTCCGATCGGATCTTTCCAATTGATCCAGAAAAAACTGGCTGAAATGATCACGGAAATTACAAAAGCGCAATTGTTGACTTTCCGTCTCGGACAACTTAGAAATGAGGGGAAAGCTACATCTGCACAGATTTCCATGGCAAAACGTAATAATGTTGAAATCGCTTTGAACATTGCCAGAGAAGCGCGTCAAATTCACGGAGCAATGGGTATTACGGATGAGTATTCCATCATGCGTCACATGGCGAACCTTGAATCAGTTGTTACCTACGAAGGAACGCATGATATCCACTTACTGATCACAGGAATGGATGTTACAGGTATACCTGCCTTCTCAAGGGAAATGCCTGATTTAAGTAAAATGAAATAACTAATCATTTTTATCACATATAGAAGGGAAATCACTATCTGGTTTCCCTTTTTTATTGTCTTTCACCTTGATTTTGAGGGGGAAACACTCCCAAAAACAAGCTTATTCTAATAGTAACTTTGCGCCCAAACTTCTGCTTTAACGATTTATTCGTTGACCAAGCAGTTTAAACGCTATTATTAGATGAAAAAAAATCAGCTACAACTATTTAATAGAAGTAAATTTCTTCTGCTGTTGACACTGTTTCTACTTACAGTGTCTGTAAGAGTAACTGTTTTTGCTCAAAATTTAGTGGTAAACCCCAGTTTCGAAATCACCAATACCAATTGTTCAAATTTTGGAGGTGAAGGTTTTCGTCAGGACTTAGATCCTTCCTGGGATAATGCAAATTCAAATATTCCGGGAGATAGCTGCTCCTCTCCCGATCTGTTTTCAGCGTGTAATATTGCCGCAACTAATATGCCTAATGCCACTTCATTTGGTATTGGATGGCAATATTCCAGAACAGGAACGAGACACGTTGGTTTAATCGCCTATTCTGCTCCTTTCGGTATTGAAGATCACTACAGAGAATATATTCAAGGGCATACTACAAGCCCTCTGGTAGCAGGACAAACCTATTGCGTTTCCTTTTACGTTAGTCTCGCAGACGGCTCTCCGTACGCAGTTGAAGACTTAGGTGTCTATTTTTCGAATACCCATTATTTAAGAGATGCATGCTCACAGGGATCTCAGCTCAATGTAACGCCACAACTGGAAAACACGTGTGGTGTCCTGAGTGACACCATGAACTGGGTGCGTTTACAATGGGATTATGTTGCTGCCGGTGGAGAACAGTACTTTATTATCGGGAACTTCCATGATGATGCGACCACGAACCACGCCAGTGCAAACGGTAACGGATTTGGAAATTACTTTGCCTATTATTTCATTGATGATGTTAGCATTGAACAAAACCAATGCTGCTATGTTGAAATTCAAGGTCCGCAGTCCTTATGTCCTTCTGACGGTCCAACAAACTACACCGCCAGTCCTGGAATAAGTAACTGTTCCACAACAATTTCCGGAACGTGGTCCGGAACAGGAATTAATGCAAGTACCGGGGTTTTTGATCCTTCTGTTGCAGGATTCGGAGTACATACCATCACATTTAATGCAACTTGTGGCACCTCCACTTCCTATGATATTACCGTTGCACCATGTATGGATGTCTGTATGGAATCAAATGGTGATCTAACCGTAAATGGCGGAACAGGTCCGTTTACGTGGAGTGAATGGAGTGCCGGCGGGTCAACACCGATAACGAATCAGACCGAATGTCAGAACTGTGGTTATACCTGGTTCGGAGGGACTTGTCTGAATGGCTTTACACCAGCCACTAGTTGTTCGGTTCCGGCAGGTTACCAGGTATTCGCTACCGGAACAACTGTAACACCAACTACAAATTATCCACTTCAGGTGGAAGATGCTGTGGGAACTATTATTACTATCCCTGATCTGAATAATATCCCAAGCTGTTCTGCATGTCCAACAATAACCATTACCATGTCCGGTGTGAATGACATCAGTTGTAATGGCTTAACTGATGGTTCTGCAACGGCTTCTGCTTCAGGAGGAACTCCAGGATACACTTACACCTGGACTCCAGGAAACCTGAATGGTGCAAGCCAAAGCAATTTAGCTCCGGGCACATATACGATAAGCGTTTCAGACGCCAATCTTTGCCCGGGAAGTACAACGGTTACAATCAATGAACCTACAGTAATAACGCTCAACACAAATTCCACACCTGCTTCATGTGGACAAGCGAATGGAAGTGTCAGCGTATCTGCATCAGGTGGAACAGGTAGTCTTTCTTATTTATGGAATCCGGGAGGAGCAACTTCATCATCCGTCTCATCACTAGCTGCCGGAACTTATACTGTTGTGGTAACAGATGCAAACGGATGTACCGCAAATGGTTCAGCAACAATCAGCAATACAAACGGACCGGCTTTAACATTACAAAGTAGTTCAGATATTACCTGTAATGGCGCGAACGATGGCGCTGCTACTGTTTCAACAACCGGAGGGACACCTGCTTATTCTTACAACTGGATGCCGGGTTCACTGAGTGGTGCCGTTCAATCCTCATTATCAGCGGGAACCTATACTGTAACTGTAACCGATGCTTCAGGCTGTACGGACGTTTTGAATATCACGATCAATGAACCGGCAGCACTTCAACTCTCTTCAAGCAACATTGTGGCCGCAACGTGCGGATCCAATGATGGACAAGCAACTGTTACAGCTACCGGAGGAACTGCTCCATACTCCTACAACTGGTCGCCTACAGGAGGTACAGCAGCTACCGCGAATAACATACCTGGCGGATCATATACCGTAACTGTAACTGATGCAAATACCTGTTCAGAAGTGATCAATATTGTAGTTCCAACTAACGGAGGTCCGACACTTTCAATTTCCAACACCACTGATGCTTCATGTTTCGGAGCTGCTGATGGTACCGCTACAGTTTCCGCTACAGGAGGAACTTCTCCCTATACTTATGCATGGAGTCCTACAGGAGGAACTGCAGCTACAGCTGCTAACCTGACTGCTGGTACTTATACAATTGCTGTTACTGATGCCATAGGTTGTGTTTCGGTAGAAACAGTTACAATCGGAGAACCTTCGCAGATTGTATTAACTGAATCCATTACAGATGAAGACTGCGGTCAATCTAACGGAGCGGTTTCAGTTTCAGCAACAGGAGGAGCAGGGAACTATACTTACTTATGGTCTCCCGGAGGGGAAACTACTACCGGCCTTTCAAATGTAACTGCCGGCAATTATACCATTGCGGTTACAGATCAGGATGGCTGTAGTACATCTTCCACTTATACAGTGAATGTTACTGGAGGAATTCCTGTTGTTGTATCACCCGGTTCAGCTACTATAACATCTGGTGAGCAGGTAATTCTGACTGCTTCCGGTGCCAATACATATACCTGGACTCCAAGTTCCGGACTAAGTTGTTCAGACTGCGCAAGCCCGATCGCATCTCCGGAAGTAACGACTACCTATATTGTCACGGGTACTGATCTTTCCGGATGTACTGGAGCAGATACGGTTACTATTTATGTGGAAATTAATTGTGCAGATCTTTTTGTGCCAACAATGTTCTCTCCTAACGGAAGCGGTCCAAGTGCCAATGAATATCTGTGTGTCTATGGTAATTGTATTTCCGAACTTAATTTTAAAGTATTTGATCGATGGGGAGAATTGGTTTTCCAAACAGATGAGGCTTATTTATCGAACTCTGCAGACAAAAGCACGATATGCTGGGATGGAACATTCAGAGGTAAACCTGTTCAGGAAGGAAGTTATGTGTACTCCATTTATGCACGCTTATTTGATGATACAATAATTGAAAAGTCAGGAAATATCACAATTGTACGCTAAAACTGTTAAAATCATTATGTCAAATTGAGGGGGAAACCCTCCTATATTGAAAGATGCAATCATGGTAAATTTGTAATCGGTTAAAGACTAAAGTTTTAGGGAACATGTTTCCCAGTTAAACAGCTACTACGATGAAGAAAATAAGACTACTACTAATTTCAGTTTTTTCAGTGCTTTTGTACACTCAGGCAGAAGCACAAACCACAAATGCCTTTCGGGTAAATTATGATCAGGCACTGTTTGATCTTCCGGGAAATGCAGTGGAAGCATTAACGAATTCAAATTATGTATTTGCAGGAACCAACCTTAACTTCCTGCCTATTTATGGTACGGTAACTCAAATCGACGATATAGGAAACCTGGTATGGTCGAAAAGGTATTATGACGGTTCAATAGGCTTTCAGTTAAATGACATCAAAAAAGATGCGGCAAACAGTGAATATTATCTCTGTGGAGGTAGTGAATCGAATGCCGGAGTATTTATGCGAATAGATGCTACGGGTAATGTTCTTGCATCAACCAAATTTTCCATTAGTCAGGCGGATGGCGCTTACTTTAACCGTGTGATTAAGGCTTCAGACGGGGGGTATGTTGCTGTCGGATATGTCATCGGGTATGACCCTGACGGTGGAGGAGCAGAAATATATTATGCATCGCAAAACTGTACCGACTCCAATGGTGACTCTCATACAGAATATTTCGGTTCACCACTTATTGTTAAAATGGATAACAACGGGAATCACCTGTGGCACAAAGTTTTCAGATATTACAACAACGCAGCCAAGAATGCCACTGACCGGATTTATAATGACGCTTCATTCGTGGACGTAGTAGAGGTATCCGATGGTTATATTGCTGTTGGTAGTTATGATGTTAATGATTGGAATCCGGATCCGAGTAACGACTGTAATGACCAATCTCCAACTGATGCAATTCTACTAAAAACAACTACTGCAGGAACTATAACTTACCACAAGCAGTTCGATGCCATAAGTTTCAGTTCGAGTCAGAGTAGCAAATATTTCGGTGCAATCAACAAAACAAGTGCCGGCGCTCCGATAGCTGTAGGTTATGATAACAGCAAAGAGTGGATCACTAAATATCCGTCAAGTGGAGGTTGGGGATTGACATTCAGCAGGGATTTTACTTACTCATCCAGCTTTTTCGGAACGGACCCCGTTGACAATTCACAGATATACGAAGTAGCAGGAGGAACAGACCTGGTTACAATGGGGATGTATATTAAACCTTTGAGTTTTGTCTTTTCAAACTCCCTGCATCGTGTAAACAGTACCGCAACATCCAATGTTTGGGCAAAATACTACACTTTTAGTCTTGCCACTCTTCTGCCTAGAGGGTCCCAAACATCAGACGGAGGTTATATCATGACCTCAATGACTACAGGGGCTGCGAACTATGATTATCATGTAATAAAAACAGATCCTTCAGGGGATACGCCATTATCCGGTTGTGCACCAACCTCATTTACACCAAGTGCATCAGCTGGACCTACAACAGTCGCGGATCCGTACTATAATGTTTGGACAGGTACTGTCGGACCTCAAACCCTTGCCCTGACTGTTGCCAGTGTTACACCCGCAACCTCCGTGCAATGTTCTTATACCGTATGTACTGCTCCAACGATCACAACTCAGCCAACGGACAATACAATGTGTTCTACGGATTCTGATGTGTTATCGGTAGTAGCGTCAGGCGGGCCATACCAATGGCAATACAATAACGGAGGGACATGGGAAAATGTTACTAACAGTTCTCCTGCAGGATTCACCTACGCAAACGGAACCACAGATGTATTAACAATTAACACAAGTGGTGCTGCACAAGGCACGTATCAGTTTCAGGTTATTGCAGGAACAACAGGATGCGAAACAACTTCCAATACGGTTACTGTAACAGTTCCGGGAGCGAACCAAATTACTGCTACCACTCCTGCTTGTAGTGGAACAGCCTTTGATTTTGAAGCTTTACCATCAACGGGAGCAACCTACAACTGGACCGTAACTGCACCCGGAGGAACTTCAGCTTCTCCAACTTCCGGTTCAGGTCAGACATTTACATATACCCCAACTAACACGACCGGAAGCAATCAGAATTTTAATGTTAGTGTTGGTATTACCTACAACGGAACAACATGTACTGAGAACTTCACAAACACCATTATTTCGCTTCCTTCCACTCCTACAACAAGTAATATTGTTCAACCGGATTGTATAAATACAACCGGAAGCGTAGACCTTGGAAACTTACCATCGTCAGGAACGTGGACGATTACTGCAAATCCGGGTGGTGCAACACAAACCGGAACAGGAACTACGGCTACTTTCACCGGTCTTACGGCTGGTACAACCTACACATTCACTGTAACTAATTCAGGCGGATGTGTTTCCGGATCGACAGGAAACGTTGTAATCAATACTATTCCGGCAGCTCCGGGGGCACCAGTTATCGGAACCATTACTCAACCTACGTGTAGCGTTGCCACAGGAAGCGTTGATCTAAGTGGTTTACCTGCATCAGGAACATGGACAATTACCACTTCTCCAGGAGGAGCAACACAAACGGGTACAGGTACTACTGCTACTATCTCAGGTCTTACAGATAATACCACCTATACATTTACTGTAACCAATGCAGCAGGGTGTACTTCCGGTTCATCAGCCAATGCGGTAGTTAACGCGCAACCTGCAACACCGACAGCACCGGTTATCGGAACCATTACTCAACCTACTTGTAGCGTTGCTACGGGAAGTGTTGATCTAAGTGGTTTACCTGCGTCAGGATCATGGACGATTACTGCTACCCCAGGTAGTGCAACGCAAACTGGAACAGGTACTACTGCTACTTTCACCGGTTTAACAGCAGGAACCACCTATACTTTTACAGTTACGAATGCGGCGGGATGTACTTCAACGTCTTCAACAAATGCTGTCATTAACACTGTACCTTCAGCACCATCTGCGCCGTTGACCAGTAATATTGTTCAACCGGATTGTTCCACTGCAACAGGAAGCGTTGATCTTAGCGGACTACCTGCATCAGGAACATGGACAATCACAACAACTCCAGGTGGAGCGACACAAACTGGTACAGGAACTACAACTACCATTTCAGGTCTGACAGCTAACACCACCTATACTTTTACTGTAGAGGATGCATCAGGATGCGTATCCGGAAGTTCATCAAACGTTATTATTGATCCTCAACCGGCAACTCCTTCGGCTCCAATAATCGGAACCATTACACAGCCCGATTGTATCAATACTACGGGAAGTATAGATCTAAGTGGTTTACCTGCGTCAGGATCATGGACGATTACAACAACTCCAGGTGGGGCGACACAAACTGGTACGGGTACGACAGCAACTGTTTCCGGGTTAAGTTCAGGATCCTACACATTTACGGTAACCAATGCAGCAGGGTGTACTTCAAGTACCTCTTCATCTGCTACCGTTGATCCGATTCCTTCAGGGCCTACCGCTCCAACAGGAACAGTAACACAGCCAACCTGTTCTACTCCAACAGGAACTATAGACGTAACTGATCCGATCGGTTCAAATTACACGTATAGTATCGATGGAATAAATTATCAGACATCTGCTTCATTTACCGGATTAACTACCGGATCATATACAATAACAGTTCAGGACGTTAACACAGGTTGTACAACTTCTTCCGTTACTTCCTACACCGTAGACCCTGTTGCAGGAGCACCGGTTATTACTCTTGACTCACTGTTTAATGTAACTTGTAATGGTGACAGTGACGGAGCTATTTATTTAACGATCACGGGCGGACAGGCACCATACACATACAGCTGGACTCCAAATGCAGGCTCAACTGATGATGTTACAGGACTTACTCCTGGAAGTTATACCGTTCTTGTTACTGACAACCTCGGTTGTAGCTCCACAGACAACTGGACAATCACCGAACCTCAATCCATTGCAGGAAATGGTGCTGCTACAGACGTGGACTGCTCCAATTCAACCCTTGGAAGCGTTACATTGAATGCTACTGGAGGGTCTGGAAATTATACCTATAGCTGGACTCCGAACGGTGAAACAACTTCAGGTATTTCAGGACTGACGGCAGGAAGTTACTCGGTTACCATAACAGATGACAATGGATGTACAAGCACAGAAAACTATACTGTTTCCAATTCAGGAAATCTGGGAGTAGATGCGACGCCAGACAATGCAACTATTACAAGCGGGTCAAGTGTAGACATTACCACAACAGGAGCGGACACGTATGTATGGACACCTTCCACCGGATTGAGTTGTTCTGATTGTGCAAATCCGATCGCAACTCCTGACCAAACTACTCTGTACATCGTAACAGGAACAGATGCTCTGGGTTGTACGGGAAGCGATAGCGTACTTATTGTTGTCGAAAAAGATTGTGCAGAATTATTTGTTCCGACGATCTTCTCACCGAATGGTACCGGTCCTTCAGCAAACGAATACTTGTGTGTTTATGGAGAATGCATCACAGAAATCCAATTCAGAGTATTTGACAGATGGGGAGAAATGGTCTTTGAGACAGCGAGTACTTACAGCAGTACGTCCGGACAGCAAAATGAAATTTGCTGGGATGGAACATACAAAGGAAAACCTGTTCAGGAAGGGACGTTTGTTTACACCTTATATGTCATGAAAAGTAACGGAGATGTTATTGAGACATCGGGAAATATAACACTAGTAAGATAATGCCAATATCCAGATTATGAGATCACTAAAAATAATTAACTCAGTTGCAGCACTTTTAATCACAACGATTTCCGTTGCACAGGATGTACACTTTTCGCAAGTGGAAAATGCACCTTTTAACCTGAATCCGGCTTTAGCAGGTGCCAATGCGCCAATGATGGGGATCGTAAACTATCGTACCCAATGGAATAGCGTTGCTTCTCCTTACAACACGATTTCAGCCTCATACGATGCCCGATTCAACGAAAACCAATTTCAGAAGAAAGGTATCATAGCAGGGGGTATTAATTTTTACAATGATAATTCGGGTGATAACCGTGTGAGTACAACGAATGTATCCATCAACCTCGCGTACCATTTGCTTTTGGACAGGGAAAATACAATCGGTTTGGGAATCTATGGAGGATATGGTCAAAGAGCCTTGTCCGCAAATAATGGAATGTGGGCTTCGCAATATAACGGTAGTTCGTATGATGCTTCCATAGCTTCGGGAGAAACATTCAATTCGGCATCATTCGGTTATATGGATGCAGGAGCAGGAATCCTATATACAAATCGTGTCGGGGAAGGATATATGACCCAAAATAACAAACGCGTAATCAATGCGGGAGTGGCATTTTTTCATGTAAATAACCCAAATTTCGGGTTCATTGAAAATGGAAATGAAAAACTAAAAATGCGCATGACAGTCTTTGCAAATAGTTTGATTGGAATAGGTAATTCTCCAGGATCTGTAATGCCTGCCGTATATTTTAACTATCAGGGATCTGCAATGGAACTTCAGTATGGAATGTACTACCGATACACATTAACAGAAGGCTCTAAAATGACCGGAAGAAACAAACCGTCCAGTTTAAGTATGGGTCTGTTCCACAGATGGGGTGATGCGATCATACCAAAATT